>JADLBP010000143.1 GCA_020847695.1 Planctomycetota bacterium | reverse complement strand
CCCCCGCGGGCCCCGCGACCCGGCACCCGCCCGGTCGCGGGCCGCTTTCGATTCGCGAGGCGCCGTGGTCCACGGCGAGCTCGGGGTCGGCACGCTCGGCGGACGCCCGGCGACCGGCGGACGCCCAGCGGACGCCCTGCGACCGGCGGACGATCGGCATCGCCGGACCGGTGGCGCGCGATCGGCTCCGCCTCCGACGCGGAGGTCGAGCGCGTTTGCCCGGCGCCGTGACGCCGGTCGCGTGCGGCTCGCCCGGGCCGCGAGGGCCGGCGGTCCGCGGCAGGTTCGGGCCGATCGCGCGGACGGAGCGACGCGCGTTCAGGGTCGTGGGCTCGCGGCGCCGATAGGAAGGAACTTCCCCGCGATGCGCCCCCACGCCGAACCCCGACGGCTCGCGCTCGATGTCGTCGACGGCGGCGTCGGGCTCGCGCTCGTGCTGATCGTCGTGCGCGCGCTGACGGTCGGCTGGGGCGCGGCGTTCTTCGACGACGTGCTCGGTGAGTTGCCGAAGGTGCTCGCGGGCGCGACGCACGACGTGCTGTTCGCGACGCTCCTGGCGGCGAGCTTCGTCGCGCTGCTCGCGTCGCCGATCGCGCGGCGCAGCGGCGTGCGAACGACGCTCCGCGCGACGTTCCATGTCGCTTCCGCGCTCACGGTGCTCGCGTGCCTCGCGAACGTGACCGTCGTCGCGATGCTCGGCAAGCCGTTCACGTTCCAGTGGCTCTACTACTCGGACTTCCTGAGCTCGGCGGACGCCCGCGCGGCGCTCGCGGCTTCGACGAGCCCGCGCGGAGTGCTGATGGCGGCGAGCGCGTGCCTCGCGGCGCCGTTGCTCGGCCGCGCGATCGGCGCGGCGTTCCGGAGCGCGACGCGCGCGTGGTCGACCGGCCGCGCGGCGTGGACGCTGCTGCCGGTGCTCGGCGTCTACCTCTGGCTCGGCGATTGGTACCTGCGGAGCGAGAAGTGGCCGAACGCCAAGATCGCGAACCCGATCGTCGTGTTCGGCGAGTCGTGGCTCCAGACGTTCACGCGGCCGGTGCTGCACTCGCGCGAGACGCCGTACGACGGTTCGGACTTCGGCGCGAGCGTCGCGAGCTCGTCGTTGCCGCCACGCGCGGAGCTCGAGGACGTGATCGTCGTCGTGCTCGAGTCGGTCGGGGCGACGTACCTCGACACGTTCGGCGGCAAGTACTCGGTCACGCCGACGCTCGCTCGCCTCGCGCCTCGCGCGGCCAGCTTCGAACGCATCTACGCGCACATGCCGGGCACCAATCCGTCGCTCGCGTCGCTGCACGGCTCGGTGTACCCGTGGATCTCGTTCAAGACGGTGACCGCGGAGCACCCGGACGTGCGCCTCGAGTCGCTGCCGGCTCAGCTCGCCGCGCACGGCGTGCGCACCGGCTTCTTCTCGTCGGCGTCGCTCGACTTCCAGGGCGCGCGCGAGTTCCTCGATCACCGCGGCTACGACCTGGTGCAGGGCCCGGACCGCCGCGAACGCGCGGCGCACGCGCTGCGCTCGGAGTGGGAGTACCTGCACGGCACGTCCGACGCCGACACCGTCGACGCGTTGATCGTGTGGCTCGAACGGAATCGCACCGAGCGCGCGCGGTCTTTCGCGATGCTCTGGACGCTGCAAGCGCACTACCCCTATTACGTCACCGGCGAGGTCGACGACTTCGGCACCGGCGATCCGAGCCACGATCGGTACCTTTCCGCGGTGCGCGAGAGCGATGCGGCGCTCGGCAGGCTCGTCGATTGGCTCGACGCGACCGGACGTGCCGCGTCGACGCTGCTGGTCGTCGTCGCCGATCACGGCGAAGCGTTCGGACAGCACGGGAGCTTCGGACACGGCACCGCGCTCTACGAGGAGAACCTGCGCGTGCCGCTGATGCTGGTCAACGCCGAGCTCTTCCACGGCGAGCGCCTGCACACGCTCGGCGGCCTCGTCGACGTGCCGCCGACGATCCTCGATTGCCTAGGGCTCCCATCGCCCAGCACGTGGCAGGGCCGCAGCCTGTTCTCCACCGAGCGCCACGGCCGCTTCTATGCGTGCGCGCCGTGGTCGGACTTCCTGCTCGGCTTCCGCGAGGGCGACTGGAAGGTGATCCTCGACACGCTGAGCGACGAGGTGGAGGTCTACGACCTCGCCGCGGATCCCGACGAGCGTCAGAACGTCGCGACCGCGCATCCCGAGCTCGTCGAGTACGCCGAGCTACGTCTCGCGTCGTGGCTTCGACACCAGGAAGCGTTCTACGCGGACGCGTTCCGCCACGGCGCCGAGTGACGCCTACTCCGCGAGCAACGTCGAAAGCCGAGCCATCGCTCGGAACAAGAGCGCTCGCACGGCTTCCTCGGTCTTGCCCATCTGCTCGCCGATCTCGGCGCGCGACAGACCGACGAAGTGCGCGAGCGCGACGACCTCGCGGTGCTCGGGGCTGAGCTGGTCGAACGCGGCTTCGACGCGGCGGATCTCCTCGGCGCGCGCGACGCGGCGGCTCGGCGACGACACGCTCTTGTACGCGTCGAGCAGACCGTCGAGCCCGGGCTCGCGCGCCTCCTCGACCCCGCCGCGCTTCTGCGCGCCCCAGTAGGCGAGGCGGTTCGCGATCTTGCGCTCGGCGGTGGTGAAGAGCCAATGCTTGAACGCGCCGTCGCTCGGGTGCTTGAAGCGCTCGCGGTGGGTCAGGACCTCGCGCACGACCGACTGCACGAGATCGGACGCCGATTCGCGAGCCCGCAGCGGCGCGCCCATCCGCACGCGCACGAAGGCGCGCAGCGAGGGCATGTGCAGCTTCAGGAGCTGCTCGATCGCGACCTCGTCGCCGGCGGCGGCGCGCTCGGCGAGCTGTCGGAGATCGGGTTCGTCGCTCATGCAGCGCCTGGTGCGGCTCCATTGTAGGCTGGTGACGCCCTCCCTCCACGTCAGGACCCGCGTGACCTCCGAGCCCGACCGTACCGAGCCCGTCGACATCGAAGACCTCGTCGTCGAGTGCCTTGGCCGCCTCGAGGACGAGGGCCCGGGGGCGCTCGACGCGCTCTGCCGCGCCCATCCGTCGCTCGCGACCGAATTGCGCGCGCGCGTCGAGCTCCTGGCGCGCGCCGGCCTGTCGCCGCGCGCGGGGACCCGCGACGACTTCCCCGAGCGGCTCGGCGACTTCCAACTCCACGACCGACTGGGCGCCGGCGGCATGGGCGTCGTGTTCCGAGCGACGCAGCTCTCGCTCGGCCGCTCGGTCGCGCTCAAGCTGATCCATCCGAGCGAGCTCTACTTCCCCGGCGCGCGCGAACGCTTCCGCCGCGAGGTCGAGACCGTCGCGCAGCTCCAACACCCGAACGTCGTGCCGATCTACGCGGTCGGCGAGGAGCGCGGGATCCCCTACTTCGCGATGGAGCTCGTGCAGGGCGCGTCGCTCGCCGACGTCGTCGAGGAGCTCAAGGGCGCGGGCCCGCGCGGCGTCGACGGCGCCGCGATCGCGCGCGTGCTCGCCAAGCGCGCCGGATCGCCGGTCGAGACGTCGACGGTGTGGAGCGGCACGTGGATCGAAGCGGCGCTGCGCATCGCGCGCGAAGCCGCCGAAGCGCTCGAGTACGTGCACCGGCGCGGCGTCGTGCACCGCGACATCAAGCCGTCGAACGTGATGCTGACGCGCGCGGGTCGGATCCTGCTGGTCGACTTCGGGCTCGCGCGCGGCAGCGGCGACTCCAAGCTGACGCGCACGGGCTCGCAGGTCGGCTCGCTCGCGTACATGGCGCCCGAACAGCTCGCTGGAGAGAGCGCCGACGCGCGCGCGGACGTCTACGCGCTCGGTGCGGTGCTGTGGGAGCTGGTCGCGCTGCGACCGGCGTTCCACGGCAACGACCTGTCGCAACTGCAGCGCGCGATCGCGAGCGGCAGCAAGCCGAAGCTCTCGACGTTGAACCCCGACGCGAGCGACGCGCTCGAGACGGTGCTCGCGAAGGCGATGGCTCCGGAGCCCGCGCGGCGCTACCCCACCGCCGCCGACTTCGCGCGCGACCTCGACAACCTGCTCGCGCGGCGGCCGATCGAGGCGCGCCGAGTCGGCACGCTCGAGCGCGCGAAGCTCTGGGCCTCGCGCCGTCCGGCGGAGGCCGCCGCGGTCGCGCTCGGCGTGCTGCTGTTCGTCGGCGCTCCGACGTTGATCGCGTGGCGCGAAGTGCGCGCGCGCGGCGCGCTCGAGGAGAAGCAGGCGCAGCTCTCGCAGGCGCTCGGCGAGGCGCGCGACGCGAACAAGGCGCTCGAGACCAAGCAGACCGAGCTGACCGCGGCGATCGCCGAGTCCGAACGCGAGCGCGAAGCGGCCGAAGCGAACTTCCGCGCGGCGATGGAAGCGGTCGAGCGCATGTTGACCCGCGTCGGCGACAAGGTGCTCCAGCGCGTGCCGCAGATGGAGCTCGTCCGCCGCGACCTCCTGAACGACGCGCTCGAGTTCTGCGAGCGCTTCCTCGCGCAGAACGCCGACGACGCGAAGCTGCGCGTCGAGACGACGATGGCGCGGGTACGCGTCGCCGACATCCACGCGTCGCTCGGCGAGTACACGAAGACGCACGAGGAGCTTCTGCGCGCCGTCGCCGAGTACGAAGCGCTCCGCGCGCAGCGTCCGGACGACCAAGAGCTCCTGCGCAAGTCGATCGAGACGCGCAACATGCTCGGACGCATCCTGCGCGTCCGCAAGGAAGCCGCGGAGTCGGAGAAGCTCCTGCGCGAAGTGCTCGCGGACCTCGCGAAGCTGACCGGGATCGCGGAGCGGGATCGCGCGTTGCTCGAAGCGCGTGTGCACATCGAGCTCGCGCAGGTGCTCGGCTCCGCCGGCAAGATGCTCGACGGCCGCGAGGAGTTCGCGGCCGCCGCGCGCGCGCTCGCCGGCCCGGTGCGCGATCCGAAGGACCGCTTCGCGCGCCTCTTGCTCGTGCAGGTCCACACGCGCTCGGGCGCGCTCGCCAGCGACCTCGCCGTCCGCGGCGATCCGAACGGCGAGTGGATGGAGTCCGCGCGCGCCGACCTGAAGACCGCGGTCGAACTCGCCGAGCCCCTGATCGCGGAGCGCGGCGATCTGCAACTGCGGTCGGACCTCGTCGAAGCGCTCGGCGACATCGGAATCACGTACGTGCGCCAGGGCGAGCCCGCGGAAGCGGCGCCGTGGCTCGAACGCGCGGTGAACGAGAGCGAGAAGCTCGCCCGCGACTTCCCCGGCATCGTCGATCACCTCTCCGACCTCGCGCAGACGCTGTCGGTGTACGGCTACGTGCTCGGCGAGGCCGGGCGCATCGACGAATCGCTCGCGGCGCTGCGACGCTCGGTCGAGATCGGCGAGCAGTTGCTCGCCGAGCACCCCGACGTGCCGGAGAACGTCGTGCGCCAGGCGGGTCAGCGCGCGAATCTCGGCTGGCGCGAGCTCGAGCTCGGCCGAGTCGACGACGGAGTGAAAGACGTGCTGCTCGCCGCGGAAGCGATCCGCACGGCGCGCGCCGAGCGCCCGAACGACGAGACCACGCGCGTGATGGCCGCGACGACGTTCCTGATGGCCGGACGCGCGGAGCTCGCGCGCTCGCGGCCGGACGCGGCGGTCGACGTGCTGCGCGAAGCGCGCGCGTGCGGCGTCAATCCGGTCGAAGTGCCCTATTTCGCGACGTACGTCGTGCAAGCGGCCGCCGCGGTACGCGCCGACGCGACGCGAGCGGAGGCCGAGCGCAACGCGCTCGCCGAAGCGTGGCTCGACGAAGCGCTCGAGACGTTGATCGCCGCGGCGGGCAAAGGGCTCGACAAGGCGGTGCTCGAGGATCCCACGCTGGTCGACCTGCGCGCGCGCACGGGCTGGGCGCGACTCGAGTCGGCGTTGTCGGAGAGCTCACACTGACGCCGGCCGCGCCGCGCGTTCGCGAGCGAGCAGCTCGCGTTTGCGCTCGAGCCCGCCCGCGTAGCCGGTGAGCGAGCCGTCGGCGCCGATCACGCGGTGGCACGGCACGACGATCGCCCACGGATTCGCGCCGTTCGCCGCTCCGACCGCGCGCACCGCCTTCGGCCGACCGATCCGACGAGCGAGCTCGGCGTACGAACGCGTCTCGCCGAACGGGATCGCGCAGAGCGCCTGCCACACCGCGCGCTGGAACGGCGTGCCGCGTGGCGAGAGCTCGAGGTCGAAGCTCTCGCGCTCGCCCGCGAAGTACGCCGCGAGCTCGTCGCGCACGCGCGCGAGCTCTGGTGGCAGGTCGTCGCGCACGCGCGCGAGCTCTGGCAACGGGTCGTCGCGCTTGCGCGCGAGCTCCGGTGGCAGCTTGCCGGCGCGCGCGTCGACGAAGCGGAGCTCCCAAAGCCGTCCCTGCGCGTCGAGCGAGGCCGACAGCGTGCCGAGCGGAGTCGAGAAGGTGCCGGTGACGTGCTTCATGGCGTGATCCCCAGTCGTTTCCAGAGGTGGAGGCTCGCGAGCGAGCGGTACGGAGCGAACGGAGCGAGCAGCGCGAGCGTCGCCTGGTCGTCCGGGCGCGCTCCGAGCTCGAAGAACTCCTGCAGCGAGCGCTCGATCCCGACGTCGCCGAGCGGCACGCAATCCGCGAAGCCGCACCCGAACATCAGGAGCGACTGCACCGACCACGTGCCGAGGCCGCGGATCGCGCCGAGCGAGCGCGCGGCCTCGGTCGCCGAGCCGTGCGCGAGCGCTTCGAGCTCGACCTCGCCCCGCGCGACCGCGCGCGCCGCGTCGATCAGGAACTCGGCCTTGCGCCGCGAGAACTTCAGGCGCTCGAGGTCGGCGTAGTCGAGCGCGGCGAGCTCGGCCGCGGTCGGATGGGCCGCGCGCTCGCCGTCGAGCCGCTCGCAGGCGCGCAGCACCAAGTCGCGGCGGCACGCGAACGCGAAGGCGAGGTTCACTTGCTGCGCGCAGACCGTGCGCACCAACGCCTCGAAGACGCTCGGACTGCGTGCAACCCGCATCCCCTCGCGGCCGACGATCAGGCGGCCGAGCGCGCGCTCGCGCCGCACGCGGCGTTCGAACGCGTCCGGCGACGCGCCGAGGCCGCCGAGGCCGAGGATCCTCGCGGCGACGCGATGGACGCGCTCGAGCGCCTCGCGCGACGGCGCGCGCGGGCTCTCGACGCGCACTCGGACGCGCCGGTCGGAGTGCTCGAGCACGACGAGCGCGGGCCGGCCGTCGACGAGCTCGACGCGCTCGAGCCGCGCGCCGACCAAGCGCTCGGTCGGGCTCAGCGGATCGCGCGCGGTGTGCGCGAACGCGAGGTCGGGCCGCGCGTTGGGCGCGAGCGCGAGCTCGAACTCCCTCGCGCCGAGCATCCGTCGGTACTCGCCGGGCGCGAGACCGGTGCGCGCGACGAAGTTGTCGTGGAAGGCCGACAGGCTCTCGAAGCCGACCTCGAAGCCGATCTCCGCGGCGGACGCGCGCTCCGCCGGGCCGCGTCCCGTCGACGCGCGCCGCTCGGCGAGCAACGCACACGCGCGTTCGACCCGGGCGCGGGCGACCAGCTCAAGCGGCGACGCATGGAAATGCGCGCGAGCGAGCCCGGTCAGCTTGGTGACGCCGACCTCGCACGCCTCGGCGAGCGCGCCGACGTCGGCGAACCGTTCGGGCTCGGCCGAAAGCCGCCGGACGGCGGCCTCGAGACGCTCGCGGTCGGGATCGTGGTCGCGGTAGAACCGATCGGGCCGGCAACGCCGGCAGGCGCGCAGCCCGGCGCGTTTCGCGCCGTCCTCGTCGTCGAAGAACACGATGTTCTCGGGGTTCGGCTTGCGCGCCGAGCACGAAGGCAGACAGTAGATGCCGGTCGTCGTCACGCCCGTGACGAAGCGACCGTTGCAGCGCGCGTCGCGCGCCAAGAACCGATCGAGCATCCAATCCCGCGAGAGCTTCACGACGTGCAGTGTGATACCCCCCCGGCCGAGCGCCCGTCTTCCGGATTCCTTCGCCCGTTCTCGGTTTTCGCGCACGCCGCGCGGTTCACGTTCGGCGCGCTCGGCGTGCTCGCCGCGCCGGCCTTCGCGCAGGACGAATGGCCGGAGCAAGACCCGGTGACCGCGTTCGTCGAAGGCTGCAAGACCGCGTTGACCGGCGGCGCGGGCGGCGGACCGAACGCGGGGCTCTTGACCGGCAAGGGGACGCTCTGGGGCGCGCCGTGCGACGTCCAGTTGCTCGTCCAGCCCGGCGCGCGCTACCTGTTCGAGCTGAAGGGCGGCTTCGAGCTCGTCTACGCGATCACGCCCCAATCGGGCTGGGAACTCGATCCGACCGGCGCGCAATGGCCGAGCGAGCTCGGGGACCTCGAGCGCCGTCGCTGGGTCTTCGCGGTGATGAGCGGCGACTGGCTCGCCGATCCGGAGATCACGGTCGAGCCGATCGCCGACGACGGCGAGAGCGAGTTGACCAGCGCGAAGCTCGCGCGCGCCGGCGGATGCTTCGACGCGTTGCTCACGGTCCATCGCTCGTCGCTCTTGCCGGCGAAGCTCGTGCTCACCGACGGCGCCGTGACGTCGACGATCGAGTACTCGAGCTGGTCGGAAGGCCCGGGACACCTCTGGCCGATGCGCACGGTGATCGACGGCGCGTCGAGCGGCGTCGTGATCGGCTTCGAGAGCTTCACGCCTCCGCCCCACTACCTCGTCGATCCGTTCCAGCGCAACGTGCCGCTCGCCGACGTCGCGTTCGACGAAGCGGTCGCGCCGGACGTCGAGTGCAAGCTCGCGACCAGCGGGCACGTGCTCGTCCATCCGCGCGTCGACGGCAAGGACGTCGGCTGGTTCCTGTTCGATTCCGGCGCGTCGATGCTGGTGCTGTCGCCGAAGGCGCGCGCGGAGCTCGGGCTCGCCGCGGTCGGCAAGCGCACGCTGCAGGGTCCGAACTCGCCGGAAGCGGCGTTGCTGCGCGCGTCGGCGTTGACGATCGGTCCATTGACCGTTTCCAAGCCGCTGTTCGTCGAGATCGATCTCGCGCGCGTGTCCGCGGCGACCGGCGTCGAGCTCGCGGGCATCGTCGGCTCCGACCTGCTGCGCCGCGCGGTGGTCGAGCTCGATCGCGAAGCGCCGAGCTTCCGCGTCAAGGCATCCGACGGCTACGCGCTCGAAGGCGCGACGTGGACGCCGGTGCGCTTCGATCGCCACGCGGCGTGCGTCGAGGCCCGTTTCGACGGCGGCGCGGGGCTGTTGAAGCTCGATGTCGGCCCGGCGCGCGAGCTCGTCCTCCACGCGCCGGCCGTCCGAGCGCTCGGATTGCTCGACAAGCCGAATGCGAGCCTCGCGGCCGTCGGCGACGTGCGCCTGGACCTCGCGTGGCTCGAAGTCGGCGGCCTTCGCGCGGAAAAGGTCCCCGCGCTGCTCTCGTCGGCGGCGAGCGGTCCGTTCTCGTCGCGCGCGACCGCGGGAGTGCTGCCGTTCGCGCTCGCGGGCTCGCCTCGGATCGTGTTCGACCTCGCCGCGCGACGCGTCGCGTTCCTACGACGTCCGAAGTGAGCCGCGGCTCGGCCGCGCGAGCTTGCGTGCCTTCGACGGCGAGCTACGCTCGCTCGCCATGAAGAGCACCTGGATCGCGATCGTGTCGGCGTCGGCGTCGCTCGTATCCTGCGGCGAACACGCGACGCAGGCCGGAACCGCCGGGAAGTTGGAATTCGTCGACGTCGCGCAGTCCGCGGGCATCGACGTGGTCGTCGAGTGCGGCGATCCGCGGCGCTGGTACATCCCCGAGAGCAACGGCTCGGGCGCGGCGTGGCTCGACTACGACTCCGACGGCGATCAGGACCTCTTCGTCGCGAACGGCGCGAAGCTCGAGTACGTCGACGACGGCAAGCGCCTCGAGCTCGCGAAGACGTGGAACGGCGCGCGCCTCTATCGCAACGACGGCGGCATGCGCTTCGCCGACGTCACCCAGGACGCGCTCCCCGCGCTGCCGATCGATCTGCAGAACGGCGTCGCGACCGGCGACGTGGACAACGACGGCGACACCGACCTGTACCTCGCCAACTTCGGTCGCGACCTGCTCTTGATCGACGACGGCGCGAAGTTCGTCGATGCGACGGCGATTGCGGGGCTCGGTTGCGAGCTCTACGGCGCGTCCGCGGCGTTCGGCGACGCCGACAACGACGGCGACCTCGACCTCTACGTCGCGAACTACGTCGAGTTCGACCTCGCGAAGCCGCCGCTCGAGGGCAAGCGCGCCGTGCACGAAGGCGTCGAAGTCGGTTGGGGCCCGGTCGAGGAGAACCGCCAGGGCTTCAACGTCGGCGCGCGCGACGTGTTCTACCTCAACGACGGTCGCGGCCACTTCACCGACGCGACGGCGAGCGCCGGACTCGAGCTCCCGCGCGCGCTCTGCTCGTACGCGGTCGTGTTCAGCGACGTCGACGGCGACGGCTGGCAAGACATCCTGGTCGCGAACGACATCGAGCCCTGCAACCTGTTCATGAACCGCGGCGGCGGCAAGTTCGTCGAGGAAGGCAAGGAGCGCGGCTTCGCGTTCAACGCCGACGGCAAGCCGACCGGCGCGATGGGCCTCTCGGTCGAGGACTTCGACCAGGACGGCGACTTCGACGTCCTGAAGACCAACTTCGACTTCGAGGCGAATTCGCTGCACGTCAACGACGGCAAGGGACGCTTCAGCGACCGAGCCGCGGCGCTCGGGCTCGCCGACGCTTCGATGGACAAGCTCGGTTGGGGCGGCGGCTTCTTCGACGCGGACCTCGACGGAGACCTGGACGCGCTGATCGCGAACGGCCACGTCTACCCGCAGGCGACCGAGATCAAGATGAGCGGCTGGAAGATGCCGACGCAGCTCTTCGAGTGCGTTCCCGGTCCGAGCGGCGCGCCGACGTACCGCGACGCGACCGCGCAGGCCGGTCCCGGGCTCGCGCCGCTCGCGAGCGCGCGCGGCATCGCGTTCGGCGACCCCGACGACGACGGCGACGTCGATGCGCTCGTGATCGACCTCGACCAACGCCCGCGCTTGCTCGAGAACCGGAGCGCGCGGCGCGGACACTGGCTCGCCGTGCGCACCGTCGGAACCGTCTCGAACCGCGACGGCTTCGGCGCGCGGATCGTCGTCGAAGCCGCGGGCAAGCGCTGGACTCGCGAGATGCGCGCGACGCAAGGTCTGTACTCGTCGCACGACACGCGGCTGCACTTCGGCCTCGGCGCGGCCGAGCGCGTCGACAAGCTCACCGTCCGCTGGCCCAGCGGCCGCACGTCCGAACTCACCGACCTCGACGCCGATCGGGTCGTGACCGTGACCGAACCCGAGGAGATCGCGCGATGAAAACGCTGCTCGTCTATCCGCCGCAGGGCCACTTCACCCAGCCGTACCTGTCGATCCCGTCGCTCGCGGCGTTCTTGCGCCAGCAGGGCGTCAAGGACGTCAGCGTGCTCGACCTCAACATCGACGCGTACGACTCGTTCCTGACGACCGCGCGGCTGCGGCGTTCCCTCGATCGCGTGCGCGCCGGCGAAGGGCTCGCGAGCCTCGAAGCGAAGGAGTCGCTCGGCTTCACCGAGATGGAGCGCTACCAACTGCTCTCCGAGATCGCACTCGCAGGCGACGAGATCGCCGAGCGTATCGAGGAAGCGAAGAACGTGCTGCGCAATCGCGAGCAGTTCTACGACTACCAGCGCTACCTGTGGGCCGGCCGCACGATGGAGCAAGGCCTGCGCCTGTTCTCCGCGGAGTACGCGCCGACCAAGCTCTCCGCGCACGGCTTCGTGATGCAGAAGCGCATCGAGCGCTCGAAGGAGATCGTCGCGGCGATCGACGACGAGCGCGAGAATCCGTTCCTCGAGTACTTCCGCGATCGCGCGATGCCGCGGATCCGCGAGCTCGACCCCGACGTGATCGGCATCTCGGTGACGTTCCCGAGCCAAGCGATCCCGGTGATGACGCTCGCGAAGCTGATCAAGCAGTGGAAGCCGAGCGTCCACATCACGCTCGGCGGCGGTTTGCTCGCGTACGTCGCGGAGAAGCTCGCCAAGCGCCCCGAGGTGTGGAGCCTGATCGACAGCTTCGTGCTGCTCGAGGGTGAAGGGCCGCTGCTGCGCCTGATCGAGGAGCTCGGCGGCAAGAAGGATCTCTCGAAGGTCCCCAACCTGATCTGGTGCAACTCGCACGGCTCGGTGCAGAAGAACGAGCAGGGCGAGCCGCTGGACATCAAGACGCTGCCGACGCCGGACTTCAGCGATCTTCCGCTCGACAAGTACTTCTCACCGGAGCTCGTCCTGCCGCTGGCGGCGACGCGCGGCTGCTATTGGGGCAAGTGCGTCTTCTGCACGCTCTACACCGTGATCGGTCCGGGCTATCGCGGCCGCACGATCGAGCAGACCGTCGGGGACATGCGCGTCCTCAAGGACCGCCACGGCGTGAAGAACTTCTACCTCGCGATCGAGGACCTTCCGCCGAACATGATCAAGGCGTTCCCGCGCGAGATCCTGAAGCAGAAGCTCGACGTGCACTGGTGGGCCGATTCGCGCCTCGAGTACGACCACTACACGCCCGAGGTGCTCGAGGAGATGCGCGCGTCGGGTTGCGTGCGGCTAGCGTTCGGCTTCGAGAGCTCGGTCCACCGCGTGCTCGATCGCATGTGCAAGGGCGTCGAGGCGGAGAAGGGCGTCGAGCTGATCCGTCGCGTCCACGACGCGGGTATCTCGGTGACGCTCTACGTGATGCTCGGGTTCCCGACTGAGACCAAGGAAGAGGCGCTCGCGACGCTCAACACGATCGTCGAGAACCAGCGCTGGATCCAAGAGGTCAGCGTGCGCGTGTTCTACCTCGACGAGCGCTCGGAGATCTTCCAGCGACGTCAGGAGTTCGACATCGCCGAGATCTTCCCCGACCCCGAAGCCGACCTGCAGGTCTACTACGACTTCCGCACGTCGAGCGGCATGAGCCGACGCGAAGCCCGCGACGTGTACCTCGAGTTCACGCGCTCGCTGCGCTCGCACTTCCCGGTGTTCCAGAACACCAACATGCTCTACCACGAGCTGAAGAGTCACTACTTCCTCTACCTGGTGCGCCACGGCTCGTGGCAAGGGCTCAAGACGGAAGTGCTCGATCGACCGGCGACGCCAAAGCTCACCGTCACGCCGCGCAGGAGTGCGCGCCTCGCGATGCGCGAGCTCGCGTTCGACCGCGGCGAGATCGATCGCCGGCTCGGCGCGATCGACAGCTTCACGCTGCGCCCGCGTTACCAATCCGACCTGGTCGACCCCGAGGACCGCGCGCGCCTCGACCGCGAGCTCGCTCGCGAAACGCGCGCGCCGTCGATCCTGATCTACGACCGCGCGAACGGGGAGCTGCGCGCCGTTTCGCCCGATGTCGCCGAGCTGCTCGAGCGCTGCGACGGCAAGCGGACGGTCGAGCAGGTCGTCGAGATCGTCCCAGAGCCGCACCGCGACGCCGCGCTAGCCTGCGTGCGCGAGCTGGCCGAGGCGGGTATGCTGATCGGAGAGGAGCGGTCGCGATGATGCTCGCTTCGGTGAATCAGCTCTTTCGCATCGATCGCCCCGCGGTTTGCGTCGCCGGAGTGTGAACGCCCGCCGCCCCGGTGACCGCGGGGCACGTCACCGCCACCCGCCATCGCCAAGCCACGGTGCCTTCCGTGCGCAGAGCCATGAGTGGAGTCTCGATCGCCGTGGTGTGTCGTACGACCCGTGGCCTGCGTCGACTGGTCGCGGTGCTCGTCGCGACCGTGACCAGCGTGGCGGCCTGCACATCGGCGCCGACGATGAGTGAGCGAGACGGCGCCCCTTCGGATCGGCCGCCGACATTCATCATCCCAGACGAACTCCGCTCGAGTGCAGACTTTCCCGGCATCGACCTGCACCGAGATTCCATCGCACGGCTCTTCGTCTTCGCGAACTACGACCCGGCGGCGCGGTCGGTGACTATCGTGGCAAGGTACTTTCCCGACGCGACGTCACACGCGAACGTGGTCCAGGACGACGACACCTATGCGATGCGAGTCTGGCCGACCGCGATCGCCACCGTCGGCGACCACCAGCTTGCAGTCGCGTCTAGGAACACGAGCGGCGACACGGTGATCGAACTCTGGACGTTCGCGCCGTCGCAGGTGAACTCACAGACGCAAGCGGATGGAACCGTCAGCCATTCGGTGGTCGCAGGCCAGCGGACGGCCAAGACCACTTTGTATGCGGCCTCAGTCACGGGGAGACACTTGGTGAAGGGTATGTGCCGGCGACTCGGGGGAACCGAGCCGGCGATCCTCGTGCAATTCTACGATTCGAGCGACGTGTACGTTCTCGGCGTCCAATCCCACGTCCTGACCTTGGTGGCATCTCCGACTTCGGCCGCGGGAGTGCTCTCCAACCCGATGCTGTCTCAACGCTTCACCTCCTACTCCGCGCGCGAATTGGTCTCCGGCGGGTTCGTGTACACCCTGAGACTTCCGGGCGACGATTGGGAACCGTCGGAGATCAGCATGCTCGTCCTGCGCGACCCCAACGAGGACGGAGCACTAGATTCGATCGAAGCGCTCGACGGGGAGACGCACTGGTCGCGCGGGTGGGGCCGATCGACGAGCTGGTCTGACCTCTGGACGTACTGACCTGTGACTCGAGATCTCGGGCCGCGGCGGCCCGAGCCCCGCGCGGTTTCGCCCGACGCCGCCGAACTGCTCGAGCGCTGCGACGGCAAGCGGACGGTCGAGCAGGTCGTCGAGCTCGTCCCAGAGCCGCACCGCGACGCCGCGCTGGCCTGCGTGCGCGAGCTGGCCGAGGCGGGTATGCTGATCGGCGAGGAGCAGTCGCGATGAAGGACGAGAAGCGCAACGACGAAGCGAAGAAGTCGTCTCCCCCGCCGGCGACCGACACCAAGAAGGCGCACGCCGAAGGCGACGCCGCGGCGCCGAAGGCGAAGTACACGTTCAAGATCGTCCCGGTGGACCCGAAGAACACGCTCGACTTCGAGGACACCGCGGACAAGTGAGCTCCACTCGCGCGCCTCGCTCGTGCGGGGCGCGCGCGGAGAAGTTGGCGCGAGCGCGTCGCCCGGCGCGAATCGCCCGGCGCGAGTGCGCCTCGCTCAGCGTGCGTAGACGCCCGTCGGCGCCCACACCGCGCCCGGGCCGCCGCCCAGACCGACCGGCGGGATCGTCAACGCGATCACCTTGCCGTCGATCTTGACCTCGGCCTTCGCGGCGCGCGCTTCGACGCCCTGCTGCGCGAACGGCATCGGCGAGCCGGCGGCGCGATGGACGAGCTCCGGCGTGCCGAGCCCGGTCAACGTCACCTCGAACACGGGCCCCGCGACATCGATCCGCGACGCGACCGCGTTCGGCAGGTCGACGCAGACGGCGATCCGCGCGGCGGAGAGCGGCGCCTTCTCGAACGGCGTGCCGGCGAAGATCTTCGGGCCGAAGTAGCCGCCGACGGTCGCGTCCGTACAGACGAAGCCGGCGAGCACCGGCGCCGCCTTCGGATCGGGCTGCCACAGGATCATGCCCGCGGGCGCCGACCCGACCGGCGTGTGGACGACGCGCGCGACGTGGACGATCACGTTCGGCATCGCGAGCCCGCTCGCCGTGAACCCTGCGACGTCGACGCCGCCCTCCCAAGACATCCATTCCTTGATCGCCATGTGCTCCTCGTGCGGTGTGGGATATCGGAGCGAGATGTTACGCACGACGCTCGCGACGCCAAGTCGGAAGAGAGCGCAGTCGCGAGCCCGCGTGACCGAGCGACTCCGAGTGCGCTAAGGCGGCCTCGGCTCCGCTCGCAAGCTCGCGCGAGCTCGCTCGTTTCCACGCAGGCCCGTGTGGCGACATGTCGTCGCGCGGGCGGGGCGCTCGGGACTGCGGGCGGGGCCGCTCCGGCGCCCGAACTACTTCGCGCGGTCGCTGTCGGCGAGCGGCAGGAAGCCGCGCGCTTCGAAGGCCGCGAGCCCGTCGCTCGTCGCGAGCCACGCCGCAAACGCTCGCGCTTGCGCCTCGTGCGGGCGGTCGGCGAGCACCGCCAGCGGATAGACGATCCTCGGCCCCTGCTCCAACGGCACGGCGAAGACGATCCGCGCGCGCTTCGAGAGCGCCGCGTCGGTGCGGTAGACGATGCCGGCGCGCGCCGCGCCCGACTCGACCGCGGCGAGCGCCGCGCGCACGTCGACGCCGGGGACGACGCGCTCGGCGACGCGCGACCACACGCCGACGCGCTCGAGCCACTGCTTCGCGTAGCGTCCGGCCGGCACGGTCTCGACGTGGGCGAGCGAGAGGTGCTCGACGCGCGCGTCGGCGAGTTGCTCGGGCGCGAAGGGTTTGGCGAAGAGCGAAGCGAGCTCGCTCGGTTCGATCACGACCAGTTGATTGGTCAAGAGCGGCTTGCGCGAGCCTTCGACGACCAAACCGGCGGCCGCGACCTCGTCGAGCTCCTTCTCGCCCGCCGAGAGGAACACGGCGGCCTTGCGCGCGGCGACGATCTGCTTCGCGAGGTCGCCGGACGAGCCGAAGTTGAAGACCAGGTCGACCGCGTGCGAGCGCTCGTAGTCGGCTTCGAGCGCCTGGAACGCGTCGCGCGTGCTGGTCGCGGCGTAGACGACGAGCTCGACGCGCGCGGAAGGCGCGGACTCGCTCGGTGCCGGCTCACGCGAGCAGGACGACGCGACGAGCGCGCACAGGAGCCCCACGAGAAGCTTGCTTCGGACTCTGGCGAACATGTCGGTGCTCCGTGAACGCGGAAGTCGACGCGCGCGAACCTACTGCCCCGGAGGCTCGGGCTGCAGCCACAGGATCGAGTGCACGAGCCCGTACTCCGAGATCTTCTCGGCGTCGTCGAAGTCGCGCATCGGCTCGGGGTCGATCCCGAACGCGTTGTGGCCGAGCAGGATCGAGTTGTTCCGGT
>JADLBP010000142.1 GCA_020847695.1 Planctomycetota bacterium | reverse complement strand
TCGCGGCGGGCGGCAGCTCGACGCTGACCGTGACGACGACCACCGGCGCGTCGACGGGCACGTTCAACCTGGCGATCACGGGCACGAGCGGCTCGCTCGTTCACTCGACGAACGTCGGGCTGACGCTTAATCCGGTCGGCGGAGGCGGCAACCTCGTCAAGACCTACTCGACGACCGCGAACCTCGCGATCCCCGACAACAACACGACCGGCGTCACCAGCACCCGCAACGTCGCCGATTCGTTGACGGTGTCGTCGGTCTCGGTGACGACCACGATCACGCACCCGTACAAGGGCGACCTCGTGGTGACGTTGATCGGACCCGACGGAACCAGCGCGATCTTGCACAACCGCAGCGGCGGTTCGGCGGACAACGTCAGTACGACGTTCTCGATCGTGACGGCATCGGCGCAGGCGCTGTCCGTGTTCAACGGCAAGAACACGGTCGGCAACTGGCAGCTCAAGGTGCAGGACCTCGCTTCGTCGGACGTCGGCACCTTCGGCTCCTGGGCGATCACCTTCAACGGTGAGAAGTCCGCGTCGCCGAACCTGGCGATCCCCGACAACAACGCGACGGGCGTCACCAGCACGCTGAACTACACGGAGACCGGCACCGTGGCGGGAGTACGCGTCAAGACGACGATCACCCACCCGTACAAGGGCGACCTCGTGGTGACGTTGATCGCGCCGGACGGCACCAACGTGATCCTGCACAACCGTACCGGCGGCGCGACCGACAACGTGTCGACGGTGTTCCCCGATCTGACGGCGCCGGCGCAGTCGCTCAGCACGCTGGTCGGCAAGTCGATCACCGGCAACTGGAGCTTGAAGGTCCAAGACCTCGCGGGCTCCGACGTCGGGACGCTCGGCTCGTGGACGCTGTCGCTGACCGCGCAGTGACCGATCCCTGATCGCGCAGCCGCTCGGCGGCAGCTCGAAAGCGGCGGCCGCGGGTGCCGCGCGCCCCCGCGGCCGCCGCTCCATCCACCGAGCGCGGGACCGTGATCCCACCGTGACGATCCCACCGCGACGAGCCCACCGCGACGAGCCCACCGCGACGAGCCCACCGCGACGAGCCCACCGCGACGAGCCCACCGCGACGAGCCCACCGCGACGAGCCCACCGCGACGAGCCCGGCGCGACTACAGGTGCCACGAGCCAGGTGCAGTGAGCCAGGTGCACTCGGCCCGGTGGCGTGACCCCGACGCGGTCCGGCGCGGCCCGGCGGGAGCGCGGGAGGCCTGGTGTCGAGTTGCGTCGATGTCGGTATCGTCGAGCGCATGGTGGCTCGTCGTGCATTGCTCGCGGCGTTGGTCGTCGGGTTGCTCGCAGGCGCGATCTGGCTGATGCGCGGCGCGACGGGGCCGTCCGAGGTCGGCCGGAGCGCTGCGCCGGTGACCGCCGACGGACTCGACTCCGAGGATGTGTCGACGACGCAGCCGACCGCGCCGCCGACGATCGAGGGTGATCGTGAGCAAGTCGACGGAGCGTCCGAGCCGACCGCGGCGCCGACGCCGACCGAGCCGAGTCCCCCTGCAGCCGAGTTCAGGCTGCACGGCACGGTCGAGGTGCTCGACGCGCGCGGCGTCGCGCTCGCGCCGGTCGATGGCAGCCTGCGCCTGAAAGCGTGGGACGAGCGGAAGGGAGTGACGCTCGGCTGCGAGTTCCGCGCCGGGCGGTGGAGCGTCGTGCTCGAGAATCCGACAAACGTCACGCACGTGACGATCGCTTCGCTCGAGGTCGGCGGACGACGACTCTACGTCGAAGCGCCACGCGGCGACATTCCCGTTCCGGCGGATGGTCGCATCGACATCCGGGCGCGCGAGCGGGGCGCCGCGGTGTTGCGCGTCGTCGACGCGCGCTCCGGGTTCGACCTCGACGGAGTCGTCGTCGCGCGTTGTCCGGCGTTCCCGTTCCGCGAGGCTCAGCACCCCGGTGTGGATTTCAACGCGCAGATCGAGCTGTCCGGCGCACGCTCGCCGATCGACCTCGGTCAGCTGCACGAGGCCGACCGGCAGGGAGTCGACTCGCTGTTGATCGGAGTCGAGGGCTACGCATGGAGTCGCGTGACGATCGACTTCGATCTCGGCGGCGAGCGGCTGGTCGCGCTCCAACCCGGAGGCGATCTCGAAATCCACGTCCAAGGTGTCGATCCGAAGTCCGGCGCAGAGCTTCGGATTCGAGGCGCGACGGAGACCACTCCGTTCGTTGCCCTACCGTTGGGCTCCGACCGGACGATCGAGCTCCGCAATCTGCCCGCGCGCGAGTTTCAGCTGCGCGGGGAGCTCGGCGATTGGTTCCGGGAGCCACTGGTGCTCGGTGAAGCGTCGGTCACCGTCGTTGCGGGGCAGAAGTCGACCGTCACGCTCCAGCTCGCGCCGGCGCCGACGCTCGAGCTCGCGACCGCGATCGGGCGGGTCGTGGTGCCGAAGGCGTGGGACGCGGAGCGCGCGTTCATCACGCTCGAGCCGCTCGACACGCCTCTCGGCGACGGAGACATGAGACGCTCCGACAATCGGAAACGTTCGGCGCTCGAGCTCGACGGCTTCGACACGTTCGAGTTCCGCTTCGATCGGCTTCAGGCTGGACGCTACGAGCTCGGCCTGCACAAGCCTCCGTACTCCGTGGTGATCGACATCCCTCCGGGCACGAGCGACGGCTACGAGTTGCGCGTACCGCCGCCTGTCGAAGTCATCGTGCGTGTCGTCGACGCGGTCAGCGGGGACGAGGCGCTCGGTGTGCAACTGTCGTGGAACCCAGCGCGGCCCGAGGGCGTCACCGGCGGCGGACTCGAGCCGGCGACGTACGACGCGACTTCTCACCGGTACACGATTCGCGCCCCCAACGGCCCGATCGACCTGATGGTCTGGGACTGGCGCTACCTACCGCACGAAGAGCTCATCGATCCGAGCCTCGGCACGCGCGAGCACACGATCCGGCTCGAGCCCGCGTGCGGCATCGAGCTTTCGTTGCGCGATGGCGACACGCAGGTGCCGCTGCCGGAGTCGTGGTGGGGGCGGCCGGAGCCCGAGGCGGGCACGCTCGGTGAGTCTTCGATGATGACGAACGATCACGGTGTCCTGCGGGTCATGGTCACCGCGCCAGGTGCGTACACGTTCGAGCTGCCGACGCTCGCAGGCTACGAGCCGCCGCCGGTGCAGCGGATCGAGGTGCGGCGAGGCGAGTTCGCGAAGCACGTCGTCGAGCTCGTGCGCGAGCACCGCTGAGCCGGTCGCTACAATCCCGCGCGCTCGAAACCCCGTACGAGGAAGTTCCGCCGTGAAGATCGTCATCGTCCTGCTCGCCGTCCTGTTCGTCGCTCCGGTGTTGGTCGCTTGGACCGCGCAAGACCATCCGGTCGGGTACAAGGACACGCCGTACCTGCCCGACGGGAAGTGGCGCGTGCACGATTCCGATCGCCCCGCGCCTTCGGTGGTCACGCCGGGCGTCGGCACTGCGCCGCCGAGCGACGCGATCGTGCTCTTCGACGGCAAGTCGCTCGCCGCGTGGAAGGCCGGCGACAAGGACGCGGCGTGGACGTTGGTCGACGGCGCGATGGAGGTCAACGGCACGGGCTCGATCGAGACGCGCGAGTCGTTCGGCGACCTGCAGCTGCACCTCGAGTGGGCGTCGCCCGCGAAGGTCGAGAGCGAGAGCCAAGGCCGCGGGAACTCCGGCGTGTTCCTGATGGGGCGGTACGAGATCCAGGTGCTCGACTCCTTCGAGAACCGCACGTACTCCGACGGCCAGGCCGCTGCGCTGTACGGCCAGAAGCCGCCGATGGTCAACGCGTGCCGCAAGCCGGGCGAGTGGCAGAGCTACGACATCTTCTTCAAGGCGCCGCGCTTCGAGGGCGAGAAGCTCGTCTCGCCGGGCGTCGTCACGGTCGTTCACAACGGCGTCGTCGTGCAGAACGCCGAGCCGTTCCTCGGCGCGACGCAGCACCGCGCCGTCGCGACGTACGCGCCGCACGCCGCGACCGGGCCGATCGGGCTGCAAGACCACGGCAATCCGGTGCGCTACCGCAACGTCTGGGTGCGCAAGCTCTGACCTGCGGGGTTCCGAGCACGCGCTAGCTCGGTCGCGCTTCGAGGCCGCAAGGCGTTCCCGCCTCGCCGCGCCCGAGTCCTCACCGCGGTCGAGCGCCGGTCGCGCGCGTGGAGCCCGCGACTGAAGCGACACATTGGTCGCGGGATCTGGGTCACGTGGACTCGTCGAAGTTCACTCGACCCGCGCACGGTCGGCTCGCGCACGCACCGCTCGCGCGGAATGCCCGTCGGCGTGGGCGCGTGCGATCGTGCGCGAGCTTTCGCTCGGCGCGGTCAGAACGCGACGACCGTTGCCGTCGAGCGCAGGCCGTCGAAGACGGTCGAGCCCGCGCCGCCGGTGGTCAGCTTGAGGTGCAGCACGCCGGTCGTCGCGTCGTAGAAGAAGCCGCTCGGCGCGCTGGTGAGCTCGACGAGCGAAGCCGCCGCGTACGCCGCGGCGCCGTCGATCTCGACCGAGCCCGTTTGGATCGGCGGCAGCGGCACGGCGACGACCACCGAGCGGCCGGGCTCGGTGTACTGCAGCGAGAGCGAGAAGACGCTCGACCACTCCGTCACCGGCGTCCCCGGGTCGTACTCGAACGCGTAGCTCTCGCCGGTGGTGACGTTCGCGGTGTAGCGATCGGTGTGCGTCTGGGCAGCGCCATAGATCGGTTGCACGAGCGTCTGCGCGCCGCCGGTCGCCGCGCGCCGCAACGCGAGCTTCGCCGTGCCCGCCTGTCCGACCGCTTGCGGCATCCAGTTCGCGAGCTCGAGCTGCGCGAACGGCGCCGAGGGTGCACCCGCGGTCACCCAGGCGTTCCAATCCGGCGAGAACGTCGCGCTCGCGCTCGGCACGAGCAAGGGCTGCGGCGGGAAGACGACGCTTCCCGCGAGTCCGGAGAGCGAGCCATCGTCGTCGACGAGCACCGCGGTCGCGATGCCATCGTCGCCGAGCATCGGATTGAGCGCGTACGCGCCGAGCGGCGTGCGGAACCAGACGCGGCGGGCCTTGGAGAAGCTCAAGTTCGCCACGTGGTTGCGCGGATCGATCGCCCACGGCGAGTTGTGTTGCACCTGGCTGAACGCGCCGGCCTTGCGATCGATCCAACCGGCGAGCGTGAGATCGTAGAAGTTCGCGAAGGTCGTGCCGTCGACCGAGAGCAGGCTGTCGTACACCTCGACGCCGGTGAGCACGTCCCACGCGGGTAAGTGGTGCACCGGCGCGTTCGGCGCGAGCTGCGCGAGGCTGCGCCCGACCGCGAGCTCGAGCGCGGTCTTCGGCGTGCCGACGTTCTTGCTCTCGCCGACGACCAGGCCGCCGATCATCCGCAGGTCGGCGATCCCGGAGAGCTGGATGAAGTCGTTCTGGATGCCCTCGGACGCGAGGTAGACCGCGCAACGGTTGTCCGCCGCGCGCAGGTTGGCGAGCACGACGCTGCCGTAGCTGCGCCACCACACGCCGTAGCGACGGTTCTTCCACGCGACCAGGTCCGACCAGATCGACGGGCTCGCCGGATGCGGCCGGCGATCCTGGAAAAAGCCGATCTCGCCGCACGAGTGCGCGACGTTGCGCGCGAACCACTTCTGCGGCGTGGTCTCGCCGTCGGCGACCTCGATCTGGAAGCCGTACGCATCGCAGCCCGCAGCGACGTTGTCCTCGCAGACGACGTCGGGATGGCGCAACCAGAACGCGGCGGGCGCGAGGTCGCTCGCGCTGGTCGCGAAGCCGGGTCGGGCCGCGCGCGTGAGCACGCAGAGGTTGTTCCGCCAGCTCGTCCCGCGCACCGAGTCGTCCTCGATCCAGAACGCGTGGCCGAGAGTGTCGAACGCGACGCAGTCTTCGATCGCGACGTGGTCGGTCGCGGAGACGGCGAGCGCGCGATTCAACGAGCGCTCGAAGCTCGCGCTGCGCACGTACGAGCCCAACGCGTCGCCGAGCCCGTCGAAGTGGAGCGGGTGGCGATCGGCAAGCCCTTCGACGCCGAGGTCCTGGAACGCGGTCCACGCGATCTCGACCCGCGGAGTGGCGGTCGTGCGCCGTGCGGCGACCCAACCGCCGTGCACGCGACCTTGCGCATCGGCGGTGGGCGTGCCGCGCACGACGATCGGGCGGGTGAGCAGGCCGACCTCCGTGCGCTCGTCGACGCCGACGCCGTCGACGTTCTTGCCCACGTGCTCGCCGAAGTGCTGGTAGGTCAGCGGATGATCGAGCAGCAGCACCGTGCCCGAAGCGACGGTGACCGTGCGCGCCTCGGCTTGGTGCGCGTCGAAATCGCTCGACGCGACGACGACGCGATCGCCGGCGCGCCAACCGCTCGGGCGCTCGAGCACGAGCTGGCTCGAGCCCGGCGCCGCGTGCTGATCGAGCTGCATCCAACTCCACGGGCGCGCTTCGCCGATCAAGCGCAGCATGCCGCCGTCTTCGACGGAGAGAGCCTGGTGCTCCGGGCTGCACGTGAAGTCGTCGGTCAGGGTCAGCGTCGCGTGACGGTGGAACGGATGCTGCTCGTTGCCGATCTCGAGCTTGCCGGTGACCGCGATCCGATCGGCGCGGAGCTCGAGGTCCTTGCACGCGAAGATCAGCGCACCGTCGATCGAGAGCCCGCCGAGCGGCGGCGGGGTCACGTCGAGCCACACGGTCTTGCCGGCGGGGATCACGACGCAATCGCCGGTGCTCGGCGGCGCGCCGCCGGGCCACGTCGCTGGGTCCGACCACCGCGCGGTGCCCGCGAGCAACCGCGGGCACGGCGAGGTCGCGACCGCGACGGGACTCGACTGCGCGCCGGTCAGCGCGAGCAGGAAGGGGAGGCAGAGGGCGAGCACGGGAATCGGGGGAGTGCCCCGATTCTACCGGGCTCGTGCAAATTGCGGGTTCCTTCGGGGCGCCGCTCCCAAGATGGTCCACCCGGCAAAGTCGTCGCTCAGAGGTGCCGGTCGGCGCAGAGTTCCAGGTGGGAGCTCGCCGCGCGCGGGATCGCGCGGAAGTCGAGCAGCTCGACCCGCGGGGCGAGGTAACCGTCGCGCTCGGGCTCTTTGCGCAGCAGATCGGTCGACAGGTACTTCTTGTTGGAGTCCGGGAAGACCGTGACCACCACCGGGTCGCCTTCGCGCGCGAGCGCGAGCTGGAGCGCGCCGAGGAAGTTCGCGCCCGAGCTGATCCCGACGGCGAGGCCGAGCGAGGTCGCGAGCTTCTGCGCCATCAGGATCGAGTCGCCGTCCCAGACGTCGACGATCGAATCCAGCGACGCGAGGTCGACGATCGGCGGGATGAACTCGTCGCTGATGCCCTGGATGCGGTGTTGGCCGTCCTTCGAGCCGGTGCGCAGCGTCGGCGAGTTCGCGGGCTCGAGCGGGTGGATCGCGCAGTGCTTCGCGTGCGCGCGCAGCGCCGCACCGACGCCCATCACGGTCCCGCCGGTGCCGACGCCGGCGACGAACGCGTCGGGGACGAGACCGCGCGACGCGAGCTGCGTCAGGATCTCGCGACCGGTGGTCACGCGGTGCGCGTCGCTGTTCCAGCGGTTGGCGAACTGCTGCGGCCGGAACGCGGAGTCGTTCGCGCGCGCGAACGCATCGGCGAGCGTGATCGCGCCGACGAAGCCGCCTTCTTCCTTGGTGACGTCGATGATCTCCGCACCGAAGCTCGCGATCAGTGATCGGCGTTCGGGGCTCATCCAGCTCGGCATGTAGATGCGCACCGGGTGCCCGAGCGCGCGACCGAGCGCGGCGAACGAGATGCCGGTGTTGCCGCTGGACACCTCGACGATCGTGTCGCCGGCATCGATCGAGCCGCGCGCGTACGCGTGCTCGAGCATGTGCAGCGCCATGCGGTCCTTGATGCTGCCGGTGAAGTTCTCGGACTCGAGCTTGGCGTAGATCGAGAGCTCGCGCCCGTCGACACGCACTCGGACGGCGAGCATCGGCGTGTCGCCGACGAGCGCCCAACAATCGCGGAGACGAGCGAGCGGGGTCTGCTTCTTCATGGTGGAACTCAACGTGCGGCGGCGACGGCGAGCGGCAAGCGAGCGAAACGGGCGCGGAAGTGGCGCAAGACGCGCGGCGAGCGCTCGATCCGCACGCCCGGGATCGACGCGCGGCGTTGCCACACGTCCTCGACGACCTCGATGACGTAGTCCATGTGGCTCTGGGTGTAGGTGCGGCGCGGCACGGCGAGGCGGACGAGCTCGTGCTCCGCCGGCGTTTCCTCGCCGGTCTGCGCGTCGACGTGGCCGAGCATCACCGTGCCGATCTCGCACGCGCGGATGCCGCCGGCGAGGTAGAGCTCGATCGCGAGCGCTTGGCCCGGGTACTCGCGCCACGAGAGGTGCGGCAGGAACTTCGCCGCGTCGAGGAAGATCGCGTGGCCGCCGGCGGGTTGCATCACCGGCACGCCGCGCGCGGCGAGGCGCTCGACTACGTAGCGGATGCTCGCGTGGCGGTATTCCTGGTAGTCCTGCTCGACGACCTCGCGCAGACCTTGCGCGATCGCTTCGAGGTCGCGACCGGCGAGCCCGCCGTAGGTGGGGAAGCCCTCGGTGACCACCAGGCGCGTGCGCAGCTCGTCGGCGAGCGCCGCGTCGCGACACGCGATGAAGCCGCCGATGTTGGCGAGCCCGTCCTTCTTGGCGCTCATCGTGCAACCGTCGACCAGGTCGAACATCATCCGCGCGATCGCGGCGATCGAGTGGTTGCGCTGACCCGCTT
>JADLBP010000141.1 GCA_020847695.1 Planctomycetota bacterium | reverse complement strand
TCTCGCGGCTGGTGCGGCGGAGCTGGGCGATGGCGAAGAAGCTGCGTTGGCTGCACGGCCACCTCGCGATCTGGCTCTGCTACCGCAACTTCATCCGCGCGAGGATCAACGCCAAGCCGCTGGAGACCCCGGCGATGAAGCTCGGCCTCGAGAAGCACCCGTGGAGCGTCCGCGAGCTCCTCGAGTGGCGCGTCTTCCCGGCCGTCGTGGCACAGCGGTGAGGGGCAGAGTCGAGGTTTGACGAAATCGGTCTCTCTCGTGCACCCTGGCTAGCCCATGCCCAGTCCGACGACGGTCCTCCACGTCGACATGGACGCCTTCTACGCGTCGATCGAAGAGCGCGACGACCCGCGACTCTCCGGCCGACCGGTCTGCGTCGGCGGCGCGCCGGAGAGCCGCGGCGTGATCGCGTCGGCGAGCTACGCGGCGCGCAAGTTCGGCGTGCGCTCCGCGATGCCGACGCGGCAGGCGCTCGCGCTGTGCCCCGGGTTGGTGCTCGTGCCGCCGGACTTCGACAAGTACATCACGGCGAGTCGCCAGATCATGGCGATCTTCCTGCGCTACACGCCGTTGGTCGAGCCGTTGTCGCTCGACGAGGCGTTTCTCGACGTCTCAGGTACCGAGCGCCTCTTCGGCACGCCGGTCGACATCGGCCGCGCGATCAAGCGCGACATCTTGCGCGAGACCCAGCTGATCGCGTCGGTCGGCGTCGCGAGCTCCAAGTTCCTCGCCAAGCTCGCGAGCGATCTCTCGAAGCCCGACGGACTGCGAGTGATCGAGCCCGGTGAAGAGCGCGCGGTACTCGACCCGCTGCCCGTATCGGTCATCTACGGGGTCGGACCGCGCACGGCGAAGCGGCTCGCCGCGCTCGGGGTGCGTACGGTCGCCGATCTCGCGTCGCTGCCGCGCGAGCACGTGATGGTGCGCTTTGGGGCGAGCGGTGCGTGGATCCACGACCTCGCGCACGGCCTCGACGTGCGCCGGGTCACGCCGCGGCGCGACGAGAAGTCTTTCAGCCAAGAGCGCACGTTCGCGGAAGACGAGTCCGATCGCGAGTGGCTCAAGAAGCGTCTGCTCGAGTTCAGCGAAGAGCTCGCGTACCGACTTCGCTCGCACGGCCTCAAGGCGCGGACGGTGACCATCAAGGCGCGCTACGGGAACTTCAAGACCGTGACGCGCACCAAGACCCTCGACGCGGGCACGCACCTCGGTGTGCGCATCTACGCCGCGGCGCGCGAGCTCTTCGAGCGCGTGCCCGCCGGAGCGCTGCGGCTGCTCGGCGTGCAGGTTTCGAGCTTGGAGGACGTCCGCACGCCGTCGCAAGCGCAGCTCTTCCCCGCGGCGACGCTCTTCCCGACCCCCGAGACCCGCGAACGCGAGCGCGAGGAGAAGCTCGAGCGCGCGCAAGCCGGCCTCGATCGTCTGCGCGCGAAGTTCGGCGCTCGCGCGGTGATTCCCGCGAGTCTGCTCGGCGAGGTGCCGACGCCGCCGGTGCCCGGCAGCGAGCCGCGCGTCGAGTTCCCGCTCGACGAGGACTCCGTCGAGCCGACGCAGCGCGTTTGACACTGCCCTCGCGGCACCTTAGAACGCGGCGCGGACCATGGGCGCCGAAATCCGAACCGCACAGCGCACCAGCGGTGTCACCCTTGCCGCCTGCGGGCTCGCCGCCGTGGTGGCGCTCGCCTGCTTCTACGCGTGGTACGGCTTGCTCTCGTTGCCGTTCTTCGGCTGGGACGCATACCCGCTGATCGCGTCGGCGCGCGTCGAGGGCGTCGGCGACGTCGGCAAGCTGCTGACCGCCGAGCTGATGGATGGCCGTTACCCGCTCGGTGACTTCTACCGGCCGTGGGTGCAGCTCTCGTTCGCGCTCGATCGCGCGCTGTGGGGGATCGAGCCGTTCGGCTTCCACTTGACCGACCTCGTGCTCTGGGCGGCGGCGGCGCTGGCGACGTTCGTGCTCGCGCGCACGCTGTTCGGCCCGAGAGCGCTCGCGGCCGCGCTGTTCGCGGGACTCTTCTTCGCGCTTCATCCGCTGGGCTGGGAAGTGCTGCCGGCGCCCGCGCGCCGCGCGGACCTGATGGCCGTGCTCTTCACCGTCGCCGCATTCGCGTGCGTGCCGCGGTCCGAGCGCGCGGCACATCTGCGCGCATGGCTCGCGGGGCTGTTCGCGTTGCTCGCGTGCGGCTCGAAGGAGAGCGGCGTGCTCGTCGCGCCGCTGCTCTTCGTCTTCTTCGCGCTCGCGCGGCCCGTCGGCGACGGCGGGGTCCCGCTCGGATCGCGTCTGCGCGCCGCGCTCGGCTTCGCCGCGCCGGCGCTGGCGGCGACCGCGCTCTATCTCGTCACTCGCTTCGCGGTGATCGGCGGTCTCGGCGGCGGGGCGCGCGCGAGCGTGCTCGGCGGATTCTTCCAGATGCACGAGGTGATGGCGCGCGCGGCGGCAGCGCTGTTCCCGCCGTTCGGCACCGACGTGTCCGCGCACACGAGCGACCTGCTGACCGTGCTCGGGATCGTCGCGCTGATCGGCGCGGCGGTCGCGCTCTCGCGAGGCAAGGC
>JADLBP010000140.1 GCA_020847695.1 Planctomycetota bacterium | reverse complement strand
GACGACGTGCTGCACCCAACCGGCCTCGTTCAACCGCGCGGCGGAGGTCTTCAAGGCGCTCGGGCACCCGACGCGCGCGATGGTCGTCGCGGAGATCGGCGACGGGGAGCGGTGCGTCTGCGAGCTCACCGAGCTCGCCGGTTGCGACATGTCGACGATGTCCAACCACCTCGCGGTGCTCAAGGCAGCGGGCGTGCTGCGCTCGGAGCGGCGCGGCGCCCGAGTCTTCTACAGCGTCGCGCTCACGTGCGTGCTCGGTTTCCTCGACTGCGTCGCGCGCAAGTGAGGCGCTCACGATGCAACCCTCCACCGCGGCCGGTCCGACTCCGCTCAGCCCCGAGTCGCGCAGACAGCTGCTGATCGGCGGCGGCCTGCTCGCGGCCTTCCTGGCAGCGTACTTCCTCCCGGTCGGCCAAGCGCGCTTCGACGGCGCGGTGAACGAAGGTCTGCAGCTCGTCCGTTGGTACACGCGCGAGCACGTCGTCCTTTGCCTTCTCCCCGCGTTCTTCATCGCGGGCGCGATCGGCGTGTTCGTGCGGCGAGAGAGCGTGATGCGTTATCTCGGCGCGGGCGCGTCGCGGCCAGTCGCTTACGGCGTCGCGTCGGTCGCGGGCACGCTGCTCGCGGTCTGCTCGTGCACGGTGCTGCCTCTGTTCGCCGGCATCTGGCGCATGGGCGCCGGCCTCGGGCCCGCATCCGCATTCCTCTACTCGGGCCCGGCGATCAACGTGCTCGCGATCGTGCTGACGGCTCGTGTGCTCGGCATCGACATCGGCGCGGCGCGCGCGGTCGGAGCGATCGGCTTCGCCGTCGTCATCGGGCTCGCGATGGCGGCGCTGTTCCGTCGCGAGGAGGCGCAGAGGCAGACCCTTGTCGCACCGGCGGCGAGCGGCGGCCCGACGCGCTCGCTGTGGCAGACCGCGACATGGTTCGGACTGATGGCGGCGATCCTGATCTTCGCGACGTGGAGCGAGGCCGAGCGCGAGCCCGGCATCTACGCGACCATCGCACGCTTCAAGTGGATCCTGACGTCGCTCGTGGCGCTCGGATTCGCGGTCGCGCTGCGCGCCTGGTTCGGCGTCGCGTGGTGGAAGCTCGTCGCGTCGGCCGCCGCGGTCGCCGTCCTCGCGTTCACGTTGCCCGACGAGCCGACGTGGGCGTTCGCGGTCGGCATCGCCGCGCTCGGCGTGATCACCGCGACGTCCAAGGGCGAGCTGCGTGACTGGTTCGACTCGACGTGGGAGTTCACGAAGCAAATCGCGCCGCTCTTGCTCGGCGGCGTGTTCGTCGCGGGTCTCCTGCTCGGGCGGCCGGGCCACGAAGGACTCATTCCATCGGAGTGGGTCGCCGGCGCCGTCGGCGGCAACTCTCTCGGCGCGAACTTCCTGAGCGCGCTCGTCGGCGCACTGATGTACTTCGCGACGCTGACCGAGATCCCGATCGTCCAAGGGTTGGTCGGCAGCGGCATGGGCAAGGGACCGGCGCTCGCACTCCTGCTCGCCGGGCCGGCGCTCAGCCTGCCGAGCATGCTCGTCCTGCACTCGGTGATGGGCGCCAGGAAGACGCTCGCGTTCTGCGCGCTCGTCGTCGGTTGCGCGACGCTCACCGGGTGGTGCTTCGGACTCTTCGTTTGATCCAACTCGACACACGACTCCATCGAGGTCACGACGCCATGAAAGCCATCAAGGTCCTCGGCACCGGCTGCCCGAAGTGCCACAAGCTCTCCGACAACACCGTGCAAGCCGCGCAGAAGCTCGGACTCGACTACGAGCTCGAGAAAGTCACCGACGTCATGCGTTTCGCCGACTTCGGCGTGATGTTGACGCCGGCGTTGGTCGTCGACGGCAAGGTCGTCGTCCAGGGGCGCGCGCCGAGCGTCGACGAGCTCGAGCGCTTGCTCGCTTGATCGGAATCGTCCCGGGAGCGCAGCGATGAAGCCCTTCAACGTCTTGCGGGTCGCCTTGTTGATCTTGGTGTCGGCGAGCGTCGGCGCGTGGGGCTGGCGCTCGTGGCGCGGCGCGAACGCGGCTCCCGATTCCACCGCGGCGAGCGCGACTGCCGCGGAGGCGGTCGTCGCGGATCCGTTGCTCGCCGATGGCGTCGCGGTCGTCAACTTCCACGGCGCGCTGCGTTGTCCGACGTGCCGAACGATCGGCGCACTCTCGCAAGCGGTCGTCGAGCAGGACTTCGCCGACGACGTCGCCGCGGGTCGCGTGCAGTGGAGCTCGATCGACTTCGAGGACGCCGCGTATGCGCACTACACCGACGATTACGAGCTGACGAGCTCGAACGTCGTCGTCGTGCGTCGATCCGGCGGCAAGGACGTCGCCTACCGACGCCTCGATGACGTTTGGACGCACTACGACGACGAACCGGCCTTCCGCGCGTACGTCGCCGCGGCGGTGCGAGACGCGCTCGCTGGGCGATGAACGTGGACGCGAGCGGCTCGATCGGCTTGGCGACCGGCACGGCGACTTGGCTCGGCGTGCTGACCTCGATCAGCCCCTGCCCGCTCGCGACCAACGTCGCCGCGATCGGCTACATCGCGCGCTTCGGTCGCTCGCGCGGCTCGACGCTCGCGGCGGGACTCTTGTACGCGGCGGGACGCGCGCTCGCGTACGCGTCGGTCGGCGCGCTGATCACGTGGGGCTTGCTCTCCGCGCCGGCGCTCTCGGGCTTCCTGCAGCGACACATGAACCAACTGCTCGGGCCTTTCCTGGTGCTGGTTGGCATGACGCTGCTCGGCCTCCTGCCAGGCCTGCCGTCGCTCGGCTCGGTCGGGCCGAAACTGCAGGAGCGCTTGGTCTCGCTCGGGCTCGCCGGAAGCGGCGTGATCGGCTTCGTATTCGCGCTCGCGTTCTGTCCGGTCTCGGCGGCGCTCTTCTTCGGGAGCTTGCTGCCGCTCGCGGTGCAAGCGGAGTCCGTGTGGCTGCTCCCCACGCTGTTCGGCGTCGGCTCGGCGGCACCGGTCT
>JADLBP010000139.1 GCA_020847695.1 Planctomycetota bacterium | reverse complement strand
TTCTTGCCTTGGAAGTCGAGCCAGAACTCCGAGACGTTGCGCTTGCCCGCTTTGAACTCGCGCAGGATCTGCTCGACCATGTGCAGGCTCTTCTCCGGGTGACAGTTCTGCACCGGCGTGCCGATCGCCGAGCGCAAGCGCGGGAAGATCTTCGCTTGGTTCTCGTGGCTGAAGTAGCGCACGGTGTCGTTCGCGTCGACGAACGAGATCTCGACCGGCATGGTGTTCAAGATCGCGGCGAGCACGTCGCGTTCGAGCCCGAACGAAAGATCCTCGACTTGGCCGGCGCTCGCGATGCGCTCGGCGAGCGCGTAGTAGCGAGCTCGCGTATCGGGACCGGACAGCGCTTCCTGCGCCTCGATCCCCGCGACGATCGCCGCCTCGTCCTCCGGCGTCAGCACGCGCAGCGCCGCCGGGTACAGGATGTCGTTCTCCTTCCAGTAGTGATCCTGGAGCAGCGCGGCGTACTCCTCGAACACCCGACCGAGCTCGGCGAGCGAGCTCCGATCACCCGCGACGAACATCCGACCCGCGCTCTCGAGCCGCGCGATCAGACGTTTCGCCGACTCGTGCTCCTGGAGCATCACCGCGAGCGGCCCGCCGTGGCGCGGGATGCCGCGGCGCTCGATCGTCGGGAAGAGATGCTGCTCTTCCTTCTGGTTGTGACAGCGGTCCGCGTAGTTGACGAGGTAGTCGAGCGCGTCGCGCACGAGCTCCGGGCTCGGCCCGTCCGCCTGCGCGAACGCCTGACGCATCGCGGCGAGCACACGCTCGGTGATACGGTGGTCCTCCATCAACTGCTCGTTCCAACGGCTCGACATCGATGGCTCCATGGGTGGTGCGCCGGCACGGTCGCCGCGCGCGCCCCTGGATACGCGTTCGAGGTCGAGAGCCAGTTGACGCAGGTCAAGCGCGCGGCGGAATCCGCTGCTCGCGGGCGTTCCGCCGCCGCCGATCGCGTCGTTCAGCCGCCGCGACGCTTGCGGACGACCCGCGGCTTCGCGGGCGGCGGCGCCTTCGCGCCGTCGCGCACGCGCACACCGACCGCGCCGAGGACTTCGCCCTTCCAGAGCTGACGAAGCACGAGCTCCGCCGGCGCTCGCCGCGCCTTGTCCTTCACGTACGCGCTCCATGCCGCGTGCGGGACGACGAACTCGATCCGCACGCGCCCGGGCTTCGCGAGCAGCACGCGGTCGAAGCCGATGCCCGGCACGACGTCCGCGCCCTTGTCCGCTGGGTGCGCGAAGTGACAGCGACACTCCGCCTCCTTGCCGGCGAGGACCTCGTAGAAATCCTCCTTGGGATTGCGAGCGACGAGCTTCAGCCCGCGCGCGGCCGCGCCGAGGAACATGCCGCGCGGCGCGCGCAAGCGGACCTTCGCGCCCGGCACGAAGCGCCCTAGGTCGAGCCGCACGCCGAAGTAGTCGCGCATCCCCGGCAGGAGTCCGATGTCGAACTCGAGGACTCCGGGCGTGTCCGGCAGCACGTCGACGACGTCCATGTTGCGGTACGCGACGTTGTTGCGCTTGCGGACGAAGTCGAGGTACTCGGTCACGGTGGTGATCGACGAGAGCATCGGCACGGGATCGAGCGCGTCCTGGATCACCGCGATCATGCAGTAGTGACCGGGCGCGGGGATCAGCGCCTTCTGGAACGTCAACGGCCCGGCGGTCCGAAGCGACCCCGGCGTGATGTTCGTCTCGGTCAGCGTGCCGACGTGCGTCCACGCCGACGGATTGGAGAACGTCGACGCGCTCGACAGGTAGACCTGGATGGTCGCGTCTCCGGCGAGCAGCCCGCGGTTCTGCACGCGCACGTAGACGTAGTTGTCCTGGCCGAACTCGACGTTCTCCCAGAGCGAGTCGCTCGCGAGATTCGCGAACTGCACGGTCGGGTTCGCCGACGGGCTCGTGCGGTTGATGATGTCGGGGCTCGCCCAGAGATACGTTCCGGTGTAGGGCTCGACTCCGTTGTCCGCGAGGTTGTCGCGGACGTAGAGATCGGAGCCGATGCCGACCGCGTCGAACGCCCGCGCGACGTCGCGTTGCAGCGCGAGGTCGCCGGGGAAGAGATCCTGCGCGGCGTCGAGCATCGCGACACGGAAGTCCAGGAACGTCGCGTTCGGCTGGCCGACGAGCTGGTCGGTCATGCAGCGCCACAGCAGCGTCTCCGCGGCGCTCTGGCCGATGCCGTTGACGGTGATCGCGCTCTTCGCGTGCGTGCCGCCGACGGTCAGCAGGTAGAAGAGGTGGTTGATGATGCCGCTGTTGATGTGGACGCCGCCGTTGTCCGAGAAGCCGGTGTAGCGCACCGAGTAGTGGCTCGGCTGGTGGCCGGCGAGCACGCTCGTGATCCCGTCCGTCGGATCCCATTGCTCGCCGTTGGTCGGGTCGATCATGTTGCGCGCCGCCGGGGCCGTCGCGGAGAGCCACGTGTCCTCGAAGACGAGCCAATCTCCGGTGATGAACGCCGCGAAGACGTCGGAGAACGCCTCGTTCAACGCGCCCGACTCGTTCTGGTAGACGAGGCCGCAAGTGAACTGCGTGTAGCCGTGCGTGAACTCGTGCGCGAGCCAGTCGTCGCTGGTCGCATAGTCGAATCCGGGCGCGGCTCCCGATCCGTCGCCGAGGTTGACCTTCGAACCGTCCCAGTAGCCGTTGTTGTAGTTCGTGCCGAGGTGCGCGATCACCTTCACGTCGCCGCCGGCGCCGTCGACGCTGTTGCGTCCGTGCACGGTCTGGAAGTAGTCGATCACCGAACCCGCGTAGCGCAGCGCGTCGACCTCGGGCCCTTGGTGCGAGTGCCGCGGCACCGTCGTCGTCACGTTCCAATCGTTGTCGGCGTCCTCGGACGGAGCGGCGCCATCCTCGTCGTCGACGACGATCTCCGGACCGCCCGCCGCGGTGCGCGTGGTGTCGCGCAACTGGTAGGTCGCGTCGTTGAACCACGCGTTGACGGATCCGGCGCCGGAGTAGTAGCCCGTGCCGCTGCCGACGACCGGCCCCGCGGTTTGCACGTCGTCGTACGCGTTCAGGACCTTGCCGGTCGCGGAGTCGACGTGGACGACCCACTTCGCGGGCACGCCGCGCTCGCCGTTGCGCGTGTCGTCGATGCGAACCTCCCACGCGAGGTACGGCTTGCCGTCGTAGCGCACGACCAACAGCTCGGGCTCGCGAGTCGCCTCGCCCTTGGCGCGAGTCGCCTTCGCCGCCGCGGCGATCGCCTTCGCGGCGGTGAGCTTGGGCTTCTTCGGCACGCGCGCGAGATCGGGGAAGAGCCCGCTCCTCAGCGCGTCGAGACGGCCGCCCTTGGTCGCATGCACGCGCAGACTGCCGCCTTGGACGCGATATGGACCGTGATGCTGCTGCAAGGTGACGCTCGCGCCGCCATGCGCGTCCGAAGCGTGCGCGAGCACGGTGAACTTGCCCTTCGCGACCGGGCCGAACAGCTCGGCGTGCGCCTTCACGAACGCCTGCGCCTTCGCGCCGAGCGCCTTGGCGTCGAGCTTGGCGCCGTCGGCGAGGTCTCCGCGCAGGTGCACGATCACTCCGAGCGCGGGATCGCGGCGGAAAGTGAGGTGCGGGTCGCGCTTCAAGAGCGGTTTCAGTCCATCGAGCTCTGCCATGTCGGTCTCCTGGGAAGAGGAAAGGGATGAGAGAGCACAGGGGCCGCGGCGCTCGGTTCGCACGCGGAAGCTGGAACGAAGGTGCGTTCCTCCGCTCGCCGTCGAGCGCGCGGCGAGCGTGCGCCGCGCGCGTCACGCCGCCCGGCGCCGCGCCTCACGTCGTCCGGCGCCGAGCTTCGCGCGTCACGCGGCCCGACCGCCGGCGTCGCGGGTCACGCCATCCGCCAGGCGTCGCGTATCACGCCATCCGACGATGGAAGCGCAGCGCGGAGACGAAGAGCAGCACCGCGGTGAACACGGCGAGCGCGACGGTCGGGAACAACAGCGCCTCGAACGGCGCGTCGCGCAGGATGATCGCGCGCAGGATCTCGATGAAGTACCGCACCGGGATCAGGAACGTCACCGGGTAGATCGGCCGCGGCATGCTCTCGAGCGGGAAGACGAAGCCCGACAGCAAGATCGACGGCAGCAAGAGGAGGAACGCCATCTGCATCGCCTCCGACTGATTGCGCGCGAGCGTCGAGATGATCACGCCGAGCGAGAGCGACGTCAGCAGGAACAGGAGCGAGAGCCCCGCGAGCAGCAGCAGGCTGCCCGCAATCGGCACCTGGAAGACGAACACCATCACGTTGAGCACGAACGCGGTCTCGAGCACCGCGATCAGCGCGTACGGCGCGAGCTTGCCGAGCAGCAACCCCCACACGCCGACCGGCGTCACCCTCAACTGCTCGAGCGTGCCGTTCTCGCGCTCACGGACGATCGAGAACGCGGTCAGCAGCACGGTGACGAGCTGCAGGATCACTCCGACCAGGCCGGGCACGAAGAAGTTGGCGCTGCGCAGGTTGGGATTGAACAACAGGCGCGACTCCGCGGAGATGCGCGCGAGCGGCACGCTCCTCGGCACGCGACGCAGCTCGTGCACGTCCCACGGCACCGCGCGCAGCCGCTGCGAGCTCGACAACGCGAGCTCGCGCGACACGTTGATCGCCGCGCTCGCCTCGGACGAGTACGAGCCGTCGACCAGCACCAAGAGCTCCGCCTCCTCGCCGCGCGCGAGCTTGCGCGCGAAGCCCTCGGGCGCGCACACACCGACCTTGACGGAGCCGGCGACGATCGCGCGCTCGAGCTCGTCGATCGAACCGAGCGTCTCCCGGACCGCGAACGTCCGCGTGGTGCGGAAGCGATCCAGCGCTTCGCGCGAATCGCGGGTGCGATCGAGGTCGACGACCGCGGTCGGCACGTCCTCGATGTCGATGCGGATCGCGTACCCGAAGACGACGAGCTGCAGGATCGGGATCAGGAACACGAAGCGCGTCGCGGGATCTCGCAGGACGTGCAGGAACTCCTTCGAGGCGACCGCGACGAAGCCGTTAGGCACGGTTCGCCTCCGCCGCCGAGCGCGTCAGCGTCACGAACACGTCCTCGAGGCCGGGCTGGACGTCGCGGAAGGCGACGTTCCGCTCGTCGAGCTCGGCGAGCAGCGCGCGCGCCGCCTCCTCGCGCCATTCCGAGCCGACGCGCAGGTGCAACGTCTCGCCGAAGATCGTCGCGTCGCGCACCGTCGGCAGCGCGCGGATCGGCGCGAGCGCGCGCGTCGGCGACCGGCAGGAGAGCTCGAGCCACCGATCGCCGCTGGGCGTGACGTCGGGCCGCGCCTTGAGCTCGCTCGGCGTGCCGAGCGCGAGCAGCTTGGACAGGTAGATGTACGCGACGCGGTTGCAGCGCTCCGCTTCGTCCATGTAGTGCGTCGTGACGAAGATCGTGATGCCGCGACCCGACAGGCGGAACAGCAGGTCCCACAGGTCGCGTCGCGCGACCGGATCGATGCCGGCGGTCGGTTCGTCGAGGAAGAGCACCTTGGGCTCGTGCACCATCGCGGCGCCGAGCGCGAGGCGCTGCTTCCAACCACCGGACAGCACCGACGCGCGCCGATCGAGGTACGGCCCGAGACCGAGCAGCTCCGTGAGCTCGTCGATCCGCCGCTCGCGCACCGCGCGCTCGAGCCCGTAGATGCGCGCGAAGAAGCGCAGGTTCTCGAGCACCGTCAGGTCCGGGTAGAGGCTGAAGCGCTGCGACATGTACCCGAGCCGGCGCCGGATCTCGAGCGGCTCCTTCGCGACGTCGAGCCCGTCGAGCTCGGCGCGTCCGCTGGTCGGCGCGAGCAGTCCGCAGATCATCCGCACGACCGTCGACTTGCCGGAACCGTTCGGTCCGAGGAAGCCGAAGATCGCGCCACGCTCGACGCCGAACGAGACGCGATCGACCGCGGTCAGGTCGCCGAACCGCCGCGTCAGTTCCGACACGTCGATCGCGAGGTCCATCAGCGCGCTCGACGGTCGAACTGCACCACCACGCTGGTGCCGGGCCGCACGGGCGGATCGTCGCTCGGCGCGAGCTCGAGGTCGACGCGGAAGACCAGCAGCATCCGATCGTCGCTGGTCTGCACGTTGCCCGCGGCGAACTCGGCTTCGTCCCAGATGCGCTCGACGCGCGCCTCGAGCGGGCGCTCCGGGTGCCCGTCGACGATCACCGGCACGCGATCGTTCGCCTTCAAGTCGCCGAGCACGCGCTGCGGCGCGAAGCTGCGCACCCGCAGTGCGCGCGCCTCGGCGATCGCGAGCAATGGCGCGCCGGCCGGCGCGAGCTCGCCGGGCTCGTAGTCGAGCACCTCGATCGCGCCGTCGACCGGCGCGCGCAGCGTGCAACGCGCGAGCAGCTCGCTCGCGGCGGTCTCCGACGCCTCGGCGGCGGCGGCGGCGGCGCGCGCGGCATCGATGACCTCGGCGCGCGGACCGGCCTCGACCAGCGCCAGGCGAGCGGCAGCCTCGGCGACCGCGGCTTCGAGCGCTTGAAGCTCCTCGGGGCGCGCACCGAGCTTCGCTTCGGCGAGCTCGGCTTCGTTGCGCGCGCGCTCGGCGCGCAGCGCGTCGAGCTCGGCGCTCAGCGTGTCGACTTCGGCCTGCGTGCCCGGTCCGGACGCGAGCAGCGACTGCGCGCGCGCGAGCGACAGCTCCGCGAGCCGGATCCGCGCGTCGGTCGCGGTGCTCGCGGCTTCGAGCTGCGCGATGCGTTCCGCGCGCGCGCCCAGGCGAGCGAGCGCGAGCTCTGCTTGCGACGCGGCGAGCGAGGCCCGCGCTTGATCGCGTTCCTCCGCGCGCGAGCCGGCGACGAGCTCGGCGACGCGCGCGTCGGCCTCCGCGCGGCGAGCGCGCGCCTCGGCGAGGTTCGCCTTCGGCACGGAGCTCTCGAGCTCGATCAGCACGTCGCCCGCCTTGACCACCGCGCCTTCGCGAGCATGCACGCGCTCGATGCGCGCTTGCAGCTCGGCGGAGACGGTGACCCGCCGCGCTTCGACGGTGCCGGAGACCTCGAGCTCCTGTCGCGCGCAACTCGCGAACGCGGCGACGAGGAACGCCGCGACGACCCGACCGATCCGAGCGGAGTGCATGGAGGCCCCACCTTAGTTTCGGCGGGTGCCCACGGCGAGCGTCGCGTCGCGGCTTCCCCGCGATCGGGCGGTGGTTCGGGCGGGCGTTCACGCCGCCGCTCCAGGCGAGCGTTCGGACGAGGCGCGCGGGCTCTCGCTCCGTACTGCAGCCCGCTCCCCGCGCGGCGGCGGCGCGCTAACGTGTCGTCGGGGTCCGGTGGCGGCGCCGCCGCTCGCACGCGACGCGCATCGGGCCGTTCGCAACGCCGCGGAGGTCGCCGTGAGGATCGGAAAAGCGCTCGCGTTCGTCGTCTTCGCCGCACTCGTGGTCGGTCTGGTCGCCGCAGGCTACGTGTGGGTGCCGCGTTGGCTCGAGGAGCAGCGGCTCGCGCGCGAGCGGACCGACCTCGAGCTAGCGATCGGGACCGGCGACGTCGCGGAGCTCACCAAGTTCGCGAGCGAGCACCAGACGAGCCCGTCGAGCGCCGACGCCGAGCTCGCGATCGCAGCGCTGCGCCAGGACGAGACGCGCTACGCGAGCGCGGTCGCCGAGGGCACCGCGGACGCGCTCGACCGCTTCCTCGCGGAGATCCCGGGGCACGTGCGCGAGGCCGACGCGCGTCAGTTGCGCGAGCGGATGAACCCGCGCAGCGTCTTCGAGCTGCTCGACGCCGGCGAAGTCGAGCTCGAGCCGCGCGGCGCGGGCATCGACGGCGTGCACGTCACGGTCAAGCGCCGCGTCCCGCACGAGCTCAACGCGACCTTCCCGGTCGGGACGTTCTTCGTCGCCGGCGGCGACCACCAGAACATGGTCGCGACGCGCTCGGCGACGGTGCGGATCGCGACCGACGACCCCACCGACGTCACCGTGCCCGCGGCGTGCGCCAATCGTTCGCTCGCGGTCCCCGGCACCGACGACACGTTTCGCATCGAGCTCGCGCCGAGCCTGCGCGAGCTCCAGGCGCTCGCGCCGTCGCTCGATCAGCCCGGCATCAGCACCGCGATCGCGCAAGCCGCCGTCTGGATCGTCACCGACGATGCGAACTACGACGATCTCGGCGCGCTGGTGCTGACCTACGGCTTCGGCTTCGGCGGCTCGCGTGCGATCGATGGAGCGGCCGCCGCGACCGCGCTCAAGCTCTGCTCCGACGCCGGCGTCGACCTCTCGAAGCGCGCGATCGATGCGGACACCTTCCTCTTGGTCCACGGGCTCGCGATCGAAGCGCACGGCGTGTCCGAGTGGAGCCGCGGGCGGCTCGAACGGCTCGGCTGGGGCGCGACGGCGAGCGAGATCGCGACCGCGATCGTCGAGCGCGAGGAGGACGGCAGCCCGCTGTTCGCCGCGCTGCTCGAGGTCGTGAAGTCGCTCGAGCCGAGCACGGTCCGGCCCGCGCTGCGCGCGCAATTGGGTGCGCTCGCGGACGGCTTGCCGAGCGCGCAGCCCAGTTCGCAGCCGAGTTCGCATCCGAGCGACCAGCCGATCGCGACGGCCGGCGTGCTTTCGGCCGCGCGAACGAGCCCGCCCGACGCCCGCACGCGCGAACGCGCGCTGCTGCTGCTCGGCGCGGTGGCGGATCCCGCGGACGTCGAGCTCTTCGCCTCGCTCGCGCGCGACGCCGACCCGCGCATCCGCGCGGCCGCGCTCGACGCGCTCGGGCCGTGCGACGGTCCGGTCGAGGCCGCCGCGTTCGAAGCCGCGCTCGGCGACGAGCACGACGAGGTCGTCGAAGCCGCGCTCCGCCGGCTCGCGGAACGCGCCGTTCCGTCGCTCGCGCCCGCGCTGTTGCGCCTCGCGCAGAGCGAGCGCGAGAGCTACCTCCGCGCGGGAGCGCTCCTCGCGCTCGGCGCCGAAGTCGGCGCCGAGAGTCGCCTCGCCCTCGGACGCTTGCTCGCCGACCCGGACATCGATGTCGCGAATGCAGCGCTGCAGGGTCTTTCGCAAGCGCACGATCCGGCGCAGGTGCCGACACTGATCGCAGCGCTGCAACAGCCCGACCGACCGTACTACTTCCGCACTTCGCTGCTCTACGCACTCGACGCGCACGGCGGTCCCGAAGCACGCGCGGAGCTCTTGCGCCGGCTCGACGACCCCGACGAGCACGTCGCGTCCGCGGCGCTCGAATGCCTGGCGGACGAAACCGATCCCGCGCTCGCGCCCGTGTGGCTCGACGTGCTGAACCGCAGTCGTTCGCCCGAGCTGCGGGCGCGCGCGACACAACTCTTCGCCTCGCTCAGCGGCGCCGCGGGACGCACGGACCTGCGCAAGCTCGTCGGCGACGCGCAGGCGCCGGTCCGCGCCGCCGCGGCGCTCGCGCTCGGCGAAGCAGGCGACCCGAACGACCTACCGACGTTGCTCGCGCTGACCCGCGACGGCGATGCAGCGGTCCGCGCGGCGGCGGTACACGGGCTGCGCCCGCACACGGGGCCGGAGAAGCTCGAGGCGCTGACGCGTGCTCTGTCCGACGAGTCCGAGGACGTCGCGGAAGCCGCGCTCGGGGGCTTGGAGGAGCACGCCGAGCCGTCGCTCGTGCGCGCGCTCGGCGCCGCGCTGCGACCGGATCGCTCGACGTTCTTCCGAACGCGCGCGGTCAGCATGCTCGGCCAGATCGGCGGCCCCGGCGCGATCGAGGTGCTGATCGCGGTGCTCGACGACGGCGACGAGGATCTGAAGTGGGGCGTCGCGTTCGAGCTCGGTCGGATCGGCGACGCGAGCGCGCTGCCGGCGCTCGAAGCGCAAGCTGCGCGCGAGCAGAACGGCTTCGTGCGCGGCGCGCTGGTCGACGCCGCGGCGGCGATCCGAGCCCGCGAGGAGCAGCCGCCGGTCGGGGATCGCTGACCCCGCGCCGCGACCGGCGGGAGCCTCGCTCTCCGTCGACCGCGCGACGCGCGACGACGGCGCTCCGCCCTGCACGCGAGGTCGGCGCTGCGCGGGCTCGCCTTGACGGAACGTGAGCAAGGCGAGCAGAATCGCTGCGCCCTTGCGTCTCCCATCCCTCCCACTCGCACGAGGACTCCCATGCTCGCGTTCTCCGGCTCGCTCTGTGCTGCCGTCGTTTCGTTCGCCCTCCCGTTCGGCGATCTCCAGACGCCCGGCGTGAATCGTCACCCGGTCGGAGCCAAGCTCGCTCCGACCAATCTCTACGGCGCGCCGGTGGTCGACTCGCTCGGCGCGCCGATCGAGTACGGCAACGCGGAACTGCACGCTCAACAGCAAGCGTGGCTCGCGCATGGCGGGACGATCCCGAACGCGCCGCTCGGCGGTTGCGAAACGTCGGTCGCGGAAGCGGACTGGAAGCACTACGCGTTCGGCACCGGGATCGGCGAGAGCAACCTCGCGGTCTCCAGCGTCAACGGCACGCCCGAGCTCGTCGTCACCTGCGGCGGCTACGGCTTCGGCGGCAGCAATTATTGGATGATCCTGCGCCGCGACGCGCCGTCGGTCGGGTACGTCCAGCAGTTCGTCAGCCCGGTTTATGCGAACAACGGCGTGCGCTGGCTCGAGGTCGCGAACGTCGACGCCGACGCGAGCCCGGAGATCGTCGTGCTGCTCGGTGACGGCGACGTCGAGGTGTGGGACCAAGCGCTGCGCTCGCTGCAAGGCGGGTTCGCGACGATCGCGAGCCCGACGGCGATGCGCGTCCACGACGTCGACGCCGATGGCAATCTCGAGCTCGTCGTCGCGACCGCCAACGCACTGCGCGTCTACGGCTTCGGCGGCGCGCTCGAGTGGAGCGCCGCGGTCGGCGGCACCGACCTCGCGATCGGTCAGATGGACACCGATCCGGCGCTCGAGCTCGCGCTGACGTCGGGCAACGTCGTCGATGCCGGCACGCACGCGGTGCAATGGACGTGGTCGGCGGGCTTCGGCTCGCTGCTCGAAACCGGCGACATCGACGACGACGGCTACGACGAGCTGATCGGCACCGAGTTCTGGGGCTTCTCGTGGGCGTACGACGTCGACAAGCAGCTCCCGAAGTGGTCGCTCCCGATCTTCAACGTCGGAGCGACCTGCCTGGTCGACATCGACGCCGACGGGACGCTCGAGCTGATCCTCGGCGAAGCGCAATGGGGCGGCATGGTCGCGCACGACACGAAGACGCTCGCCGAGGAGTGGACGATCAACAACCCCGAGCACGGCACCACGCAGGTGATCGTCGGCGACAGCGACGGCGACGGCGCTCTCGAGGTGCTCTGGGGCGCCGGGCACTCGAGCTCCGGCCCCGACATCCTGTTCGTCGGCAACTGGCAGACGAAGCAGCTCGAATGGCAGAGCGTGCACCTCGACGGTCCGTTCCGCGGCCCCGCGAGCGGCAACGTCGTCGGCGACGCGAAGCCCGAGATGGTCGTCGTCACCGATGCGTCGGACTCCGGCTACGGCGCCGGCCGAATCCTGGTGTTCGACGCAGATCTGAAGCTGCTCGGCATCTCGCAGGGCGTCGCGGGCAACCTCGGCTGGTCGGGCACGCACGAGGTGATCCTGCGCGACGTCGACGCCGATCCGGAGCTCGAGATCGTCGTCGCCACGTCGACCACGTACGACGGCACGGTCGAGATCTACGACTACGCCGGCGGCTCGAGCTTCACGCGCATCTGGCAAACGCCGAATCCCAAGCCGAGCGGTGCCTTCCGCGACGTCGACGTGCTCGATCTCGACGGCGACGCCGATCTCGAAGTCGTCGGCTGCGCGGGCTCGTACGTCTACGCGTACGACTACGCGACCGGCGTGAAGGAGTGGCAGTCGCTCGCGATCGTCAACGGCGCGGTCGAGCTCGAGATCGGACACACCGACGACGATCCGGCGCTCGAAGTGCTAGCGCTCGGCGCCGACGGCGACCTGCGCGTCTTCGACGGCGAGACCGGCGGGCTCGAGGCGTTGCTGTTCGGCAGTTACACGTGCGTCGAGGTCACGCCGCTGGTCGTGCTCGCCGACCTCGTGCGTCTTGGCGACGGCAACGGCAACGTGGTCACCTTCGACTACCAGGCGCCGAGCTACCAACAGGTCGGCAGCGTGCACCTCCTCGACGAGCCGATCGAGCAGCTCACGTTCGGCAACGCCGACACGATCTGGACCAGCGCCGGCGGCGTGCTCTCGCTCTTCTACTCGCCGTACTCGGGCGCGCTTTGGAGCTCGTGCTCGGTCTACGGCACGCCGTTCGGCGGTCGCGTGGTGTACGGGCAGAACTACGTCCTGACCGTCGGCGCGAACGGCGTCGTCGCCTTCCGGCGCTACAAGTGAGCGCGAGCCCCCGCGGCGATCGCGCGCGCGATCACCGACGGGGCACCGAGGTTTTCGCACCGACGGGACTCGCCGCGAGTCCCGTCGGTGTTCTCGTCCGCTCGTTCCGCCGCGGTCCGTGGAGCGCCCTCCCGCCGCGCTCGCCTGCTCCGAAATCTCGGCGTGGGTTCGAGAAAGTGCGTGCGCGACGGAGCCCGACGCACCTGACGCAAGGAGAGCGCGGTCGCTCGATCCGATCGTTTCGTCCGAGGCTCGACTGGTGATCGCTCGTCGCGATCCGTCGGTCGTCGGCCAAGGACCGCTCGCCGGTGCCGCATGGAGAGGACCGGAGCGAGCGTCGCACCGCGTCCACTCCCGCTCGCACCCATGAACGACGTCATCGCGCCTTGGTATCGCAGGCACCTGCTGCTGGTCATCGGACTCAGTTTGCTCAGTGGCTTCTGCTTGTGCTGGTTCGGCTGCAAATGGAAGTCGAAGCCGACGATCGTGTACGTCGTCCGCCACGCGGAGAAGGGCCTCGATCCCGGCAACGGCGATCCGGCGCTCTCGGCGGCCGGCGCCGCGCGCGCCGTCGAGCTCGCGCGCGTGCTCGATCGCTGCGACGTCCAAGTCGCCTATGCAACGCAGTTCCAGCGCACACAGCAGACCGTCGCGCCGACGGCGACGTTGGAGACGCTGACGCCGATCGTCGTGCAAGCGAACGACGTCGCGGGCTTGGTCGCGAGCATCCGCGCGAACGATCGCGGCAAGATCGTGTTGGTCGCCGCGCACAGCAACACCGCACCGGAGATCGTGCACGAGCTCTGCGGCGCAACCGTGCCCGCGATCGACGACGAGACGGAGTTCGACAATCTCTACCAGGTGCTCCTGCCTCGCTGCGGAAGCCCCAAGTTGCAACACATGAAGTATGGCGCGCCGTCACCGTGACGCCACGCGCTATCGGCGCGCGCTCTCTCGCTGAACGTAGTCCCGACGATCGAAAGGAAGCTCCATGAACACGACGTTCCACCCCGAACTGAAGGCCTTCGTCACCCGTGATGGTCCGCGCGTCCGCGTGATCGGCCATCGCCAATGGCTGCGTCCGAGCAAGGAGACCGCGCCGCGGCTCGCCGCGGAGAGCTACCTGCGCGACGTCGCCGACACGCTCGGCGTCCCCAGCGAGCGCTTCGCGCACGCGCACGCCGCGGTCGAGTACCGCACGCCGCGCAAGCAGCCGCTGGAGTACCGATTCGGCGGCGCCAAGGGCTTCTTCGACTCGACGACGTTCGCGTACTGGCAGACGATCCACAACACGCCGATCTGGAAGGCCGGGTTGACCGTCACGGTCAAGCATGCGCCGAGCCGCATCGTCTCGCTGGTCGATCACTCGCACGCGGCGGTCGTCGCGGAGTTGCCGGACGCGAAGGCGATCCGCGTCTACCAGCAGCTCTTCGACCTCGCCGACGACGGCAAGCGCGCGGGCTCCACCGACACCAAAGGCGAAGCGCCGAAGCCCACGGCGGCCAGCGAACGCCTCGCGGCGCTGTTCGGGCTCGACAGGCTCGAGATCTTGCGCGACTCCAAGAAGGAAGCGCGCCGTAGCCCGACCGCCGTGTTGCGCCGCGGTCGCTTCTACTTCTACGCGTACCGCGCCGACGAACGCCTCTCCGACCACCATGGACACGACGATGCCGCGCCGAAGCACGACCACGAGTCCGCCGGCGTGCGCCTGACGTTGCCGCTTCCTCCGGTCGCGAAGTCGATCCACGGGGGCGAGTACCGGCTGGTCGCGGAGCTGATCTTCACGTTGGCGCATGCCGGGATCCGCAGCTTGAACTGGCGCGCTCTCGTCGATGTCGAGACCGGCTCGGTGCTGTACCTGCGGCCGTTGATCGACAACGTCAACGCGCTCGTGTTCGTGCAGGATCCGATCACCTCGACCGGCAACACCGCGTTGACCAGGGACCAACCGGATGCCGTGCTCGATCCCGAGCGCGACGACGTCACGCTGACCGACCTCGATGCGCCGAACGGAGGCATCCAAGCGTTGCGCGGCACTCACGTGCGCGTGATCGACGACGATGCGCCGACGATCGCGGCACCGACCGCCGCCTCGGGCACCGACTTCGACTTCCACACGCGCACCAACGACTTCGCGGCGGTCAGCGCCTACTTCCACGCGAACAACTTCTTCCGGACGGTCGAGTCGCTCGGCTTCCCGCTCAGCACCTACTTCGACGGCACGTCCTTCCCCGTCCACGTCGATCACCGCGCGAGCTTCGGCGACGCGGCGGGCGTCGAGCTCAACGCGTTCTGTGGCGGCGACAACCAAGGCGACGGCATCGGGCTCGTCGGCTACTGCCTGGGCGATCTGTCGGACACGGCGAATCCGCTCGGACGCGCGGTCGACAATTGGGTCCATTGGCACGAGATCGGTGGCCACGGCATCCTCTGGGACCACGTCGACTCGCCGAATCTCGGTTTCGCGCACAGCGCGGGCGACGGGCTCGCTGCGATCCAGAACGATCCGACGTCGCAACTGCGCACGACGCCGGATCGCTTCGAGTACGCGCCCTTCCGCGACATCGGCCGACGCTTCGATCGCGACGTCACCGCCGGCTGGGCGTTCGGCGGCGTGAACGACAACGGCGGCTACGGCACCGAGGAGATCCTCGCGACCGCGCACTTCCGCCTGTACCGCTCGATCGGCGGCGACTCGAACAACCTCGCTCGCCGCCAGTTCGCGTCTCGGATGGCGACGTACCTGATCCTCAACGCGGTCGGCAAGCTGACCCCCGGCACCAACCCCGACTCCGCCGAGGAGTTCTGCGACCAACTGATCGCGGCCGACCTCGACAACTGGGTTTCGGAGGGCCTGTACGGCGGCGCGTACAACAAGGTGATCCGTTGGGCGTTCGAGAAGCAGGGCGCGTTCCAGCCCAGCGGCGCGCCGACGCCGGTGACCTCCGCGGGCGCGCCGCCCGCCGTCGACGTCTACGTCGAGGACGGTCGAGCCGGCGAGTACCCGTTCCAGTCGGTGCACTGGCACAACACGTCGATGTGGAACCGGACCAGCGCCGACGGGCTCGTCGGCCACCAAGAGCCCATCCTCGGCCAGACCAACTACGCCTACGTCAAGATCAAGAACCGCGGCACGCAGGCCGCGACGAACATCACGGTACGCGGCTTCCACACGCTGCCGGGCGCCGGCTTGCTCTGGCCGAGCGACTTCGAGGAGTTCGCGCCGTCGGGCGGCATCGCGGTGGCGAGCCTCGCGGCGAACAACACGGAAGAGCTCGTCGTCGGTCCGTTCACGTGGACGCCGAACATCAACGCGTACGGGCACGATTGCATGCTGATGATCGCGTCGTGCGCGCAAGACCCGTCCAACGTCGACCACTTCACCACCGGCGAGTCGATCGCGGAGTGGCGTTTGGTGCCGAACGACAACAACATCGGCCAGCGCAACGTCCACCCGGTGCCCGGCGGCGGCGGCGAGCGCGGGCTGCGGGTCGCGATCCACGAGCGCGTGCTCTTCGTGCGCAACCCCCACCGCGGCAAAGCGCACATCAAGTTCGCGATCGGAATGCCCGGGTTCCTCGACAAGCGTCGCTGGGCTTGCGCGGTGCGCGGAGTCGGACCCGAAGGGCTCGTGCTAGCAGCAGGCGAGCGCCGCGAGTTCAAGTTGGAGCTCGTCGCGGGCGCCGACTTCACCGCCGCCGACGTCATGGCATCGCCCGAGCGGGACCTCACCGTGCAGGTCTTCGCCGACGACGTGCTGATCGGCGGCATGACGTACCGCATCGACCCGGAGCTGAAGTCGGCGGCGAACTCGGGCGCGTCCGATCCGTCCGCGAAGTGCCGCGACAGCGCGCAAGACCTCTTGCGCTGCCTCTCGATCGACGCCGGCAAGGTCGAGCGCGTCTGCGTCAAGAAGGTGTCGATCGACATCGAACTCGACCCGCACTGCCGCGGGAAGTGCGAGGACTGAGCGACCCAACCGCGCCGTGATGGGCCCGCCCC
>JADLBP010000138.1 GCA_020847695.1 Planctomycetota bacterium | reverse complement strand
GCCACCTGCGTCTCGCCGAAGCCGTCGGTCCAGAAGCCGACGGTCAGCGGACCCGGCGAGCACGACGTGCCGCTCGCGTCGCGCACCGCCGCGCGCGCTCCGGTCGCGCGCAAGCCGGTGCGCAGCGCCGGATAGGTGTCGCGCAACACGGCGCGCAGCTCGTCGAACGCTTCTTGCGCGCCGGGATCGAGCGGTCCAGGCCCGGCGAGCAGGTCGTGATGCTCGAACGGATCGGGGCCGAACGCCGGATCCTCGGGCGCGTCGCCGTGCGAGAGCTCGTACAGCTCGAGGCTGGTCCCGTTCGGCGTCCCTCCGATCGTCGGGAGGTAGCGGTTCTTCTCGACGAGCTTGTAGCGCCCGTTGCGCACCGCTCGGACGTGGAAACGCGCCGCGTACTCCGGCGGCGCGTGCCCCGCGGCATCCGCGACGAAGTTCGGGTCGAACATCTCGGCGTACACGTGCGAACGCGGCGTCGCGCCGGACAGGTCGTAGCGATCATCGACGTACTGCGCGAGCGAGACCGAGTCGCGGAGCGGATCGGGCGGGAGCACGAGCTCGGCGAAGTCGGCCGCGGTCGCGAAGACGTCGGTCGCGCTGACGAGCTCGTCGCAGGTGCGCCCGCCGACCGCCGCGCACATCGGCGCCCACACGATCAGCGGGACGTTTATGCCGCCTTGGTACGGCGAGACCTTCGAGTGGAACGGGTCGAACGGCGGGACGACCGCGGAGGGCTGCGTGCCGTTGTCCGAGACCACGATGATCGCCGTCCGCGAGAAATCGACGTGCGCGAGCAGCCGACCGAGCTCGGCATCGAGCACTTCGGTCATCGCGCGCGACTGCTCGAAATCGTCGCCGGCCGCCGGACAGCCGTTGCACCAGCCGCAGTTCGTGGTCGGGCACGGCTGCGCGCACGCTTGCGGACAATCGAACGGCAAGTGCGTCGAGTTGTAGGAGACGTAGAGGAACCAAGGGATCGAGAGCCCCTGGAACTGCGTCAGCGCGGTCAGCGCGTCGTCGGTGGTGTCCACCGTCGCATAGTTGGTGTGGTGCGGGAACGCGACCGAGCCTTGGGGGTCGACCGAGTGCTTGCACCAGTCGCAGTACGAGACGTCGAAGCACGTCGGCGACTCCGACGGCAGGACGTTGAGGTTGAAGAACGAGCCGCTCCACGTCGCGAAGCCGAGATCGAGCGGATGGCCGGGCAGCTGGCTCGCATCGGCGAGGTGCCACTTGCCGATCGCCGCGGTGCACGCGACGGTCGGAGCCTGGAGCTGGAACAGATCGGCGAGCGTCGGCACGTTCGTCGGCACGCCGTTCTGCGTCGTCGACGCGACCATCGTCACCGTTCCGGTGCCGATGCGCTGCGCCGGTCGACCGGTCAGCAGCATCGCGCGCGACGGCGTGCAGAGCGGGCTGACCCAACCGTTGGTGAACCGGACGCCGCGCGCGGCGAGGTCGTCGAGGTTCGGCGTGCACGGCTGCGGCGTGCCGGGATACGAGGCCGCGTAGGCACCGACTTGGTCGACGCCGACGTCGTCGAGCACGACCACGAGCACGTCGAGCGGCTCCGGCGGCTTCGCGATCGCGCGCTTCGCGCCGGCGGGGCCGACGAGTTGCTGAGCGCTCGCGGACGAGCTCGCGAGCAGCGCGCACGCGGCGACGAAACCGCTCTGCAGCAAGCGAACGATCGAGGTCTCCATGGCGACGCGGTTCCGAGGAAAGACGGGGTGCGGAGCGCGAGACTTCGAGGCGCGCCCGCCGGGGAACGGACGCGCCGAGCGCGGAGCCTAGCAAGCGCATGCGTCGTTCGCGGAAGACGAACCGCGCGTGACGACGCGGAGTCCCGTCGCTCGGTCGCGGCGCCGACGTCGCTCGCGAACACACTCGCCATCCCGCCGACGAGCCGAGGCCGCGCGCGACGTCTCGACTTCCCAACCTCGCAACGCGCGAAGCGTGTGCACGGGCTCGCCGTCTCGAACCCGGATCCCCGAGGTGCGGCGCTACCGGGCGTCGCGCGTGCGCCGGTCCGTTCGCGGGACGGTCCGCGTCGAGCTCGGCGCGCCGCGACGTCGGCGCGCACGAGTCACGACGTCCGATCGCCGCGCGCGCTCGACTCCGGCGCGTTTCGGCTCGGCACGCGGCTCGCGGCGCCGCCGGCGAACTCGGCGAGTCTTCCGAGCAGCCGTTCGGGCTCGCGTTCGCGCAACCACGCGTGACGCTCGTCGCCGACGAGCTCGCCGGCGGTCCAGAAGTGCAGCAGCTGCTTCACGCGCGCCGCCGCGCCGGCGATCCCCGCCCCGCCGCGCACCTGCAGCGCTTCGGCGTACTCGACCAGGAACCGCGCGGCCTCGGCGGTTCCGACGCTGCGGCCCGAGAAGATCCAGGGGTCGGCGAGCGCGCCGCGGCCGACCATCGCGAACGCGCAACCGGTCTCGCTCCGCATGCGCTCGAAGTCCGCGTGCGCGCCGACGCCGCCGTTGCCGCACACCGGGATCGACACCGCCGCGACCGCACTCGCGATCCGCGACCAGTCGGCGTGCTCGCAATACGCCTCGGCGCGCGTGCGGCAGTGCACCGTCAACAGAGCCGCGCCGCCCGCCTCGACCGCGCGCGCGAGGTCGACCAGCAGCCGATCGTCGTCGTAGCCCGCGCGGATCTTGGCGGTCAGCGGGTGCTCGCCGAGCGCGGAGACGCACGCCCGCACCAATGCCTCGACCTTGCGCGGCTCGCGCAAGAGCGCCGACCCCGCGCAACCGCGCAACGCCCCCTTCGCCGGGCACCCGAAGTTCAGGTCGACCAGCCGCGCGCCGACTTCGATCGCGCGTCGCGCGGTCTCGGCGAGCGCGTCGACGTGCGCGCCCATCAGCTGCAACCCGACCGGCTGGACCGAACGCGGTTCCCCGAGGTGGCGGCGCAGCGCGTGCGCGGGCATCGGGTGCTCGACGACCCTCACGAACTCGGTGAACGTGCCGCCGAGCGCGTCGGGCGGGTTGCGCGCGAGCACCAGGTCGCGAAAGCAGGGCTCGGTGATGCCCTCCATCGGCGCGAGCAGACGGAAGGACGTGAACGGGAGGGCCACCGGCGGAGTCTAACGGCTGCGGCCCGAGCGCGAGGCGCGCGCACGCGAACGTCCGGCGCTCGCCCCGCGCGCTCGCGAGCCGCCGCGGCGCGAGTTGCCCGCGCGTGCCCCGGCGCTGCGCGACCCGGTCGCGCGTTTCGCCGTGGCTGGGCGGCGCCCGGCGCCGACCAGGCGGACCTCGAGACGCTGGTTCAGCGCCCGCGCGATCCGCCGGAGCATCGCCAGCGAGTGCCCGTCGTAGTGCGCCGCCTCCAGACGCGCGATCACCGGCTGCGTGGTGCCCGCGCGGTCGGCGAGCTGCTGCTGCGTCAGGTTCGCGCCGGTCCGCGCGTCGTGGATCACCTGGCCGAGCTGGACGTGGAAGTCGGACGCGACGCGGCGAGCCCGGCTCGCACGCGCGCTGCCTGCATCGCGCGCGACCAGCGCCGGAGGGTCGGGGAGCTTCTTCGCCATCGACGGAGTTCGCGCCGCAAGCGCCGACGAGCGTCCGCTCGCGGGCTTCCAGGCCCGGAAAGCTTATACCAATCTTGGTATTCTCGCGTACCGAGCCTCCACTTCGCTGCTCCGACGCCACCTTCGGCCCCCACCGCTCCCCACCGAGGTGCTCTCGGGCCGCGCGCCCGCCCGGTTCGCGCCCGCGGCGCTCGACGAGGCCGCGGCGCGGCGAGGACACGGGGTCGCGCGCGTCCGCTCTCGGCCGAGAGCTCCCGCGACCTCGGGGACGCGAGCCGGCGACCGACCGGCACGCTTGGCGTCGCTTGGACCGGCGCGCGCCGATCCCGTGCGAGCTCGCGGACAGGTCGCGAGCAGCGCCCCGACCGCCATGGCTCGCCGCCGCCGTGGCTCGCCGCCGCCGTGGCTCGCCGCCGCCGTGGCTCGCCGCCGGCGGCACGCGATGCGGGCGGCACGCGCTGCCGGTGCTCGGCGCGGCCACGGGCTCACGGCGCGGACCGTTGACCGCCGAACAGGATGGCGCGCCGCCCGCGGCGGCGCGGAGCCGCGGTCGGTCTACCGCGCGACCGGCGGGCCCGCGCCGAGCTCGCGCGCCCACTCGGTGAGCGCACGCGGCGCGAGCGGCGCGAGCAAGCGCCTCGCCTCGCGCGTGTTCCACTCCGCCCGCCACGCGGTGTGCTCGGGGCCGTCGGGGAAACGCTCGTCCGCGCGATACGGGTACCCGCTCATCCCGTGGAACGGCAACGGCTCGACGTTCAGTGCCTCGACGGTGTTCGGGTCGCGATCCTTCGCCCAGCCGTCGAGGTAGAGCAGGTAGTCGCGCGTCCAGCCTTCGGCGAGCGGCGGCAGCCCGCGCGCGTCGAAGCGCAAGGTCAGCGCGTCGCCGCTGCCGAGGATCACGAAACGGTCGTCCGCGGCACCCAGCAGTGCGACCGTCTCGCCGTAGCGCGTGTACCGACCGGGATGTTGGTTCCAACGGGGCTCGGTCGCGAGCGCCTCCCACTCGAACCGCTCCGGCAGGTCGGTGCGACCGGTCGCGATCGGCCGGCTGAAGCCGCGCGGCCAGAGGCGGGCGCCTGCGGGCTCGAGCGAGGTGATCCGCGTGGGCGCGTCGTCGGCGTCGACCGCGAGCTCGAGCGCGTCCCAATACAACCGCAGCGTCGAGAAGAGCCGCAGCTTCGGCCGCGCGCGATCGAACCCGGCCGGCAGGTCGATCACCATCGTCTTCGACTTGCCCGCGGGGAAGCCGACCGGAGGCCCGGCGTCGTGCCACGCGCCGTCGGCGCCGAGCAACTGCACGATCGGCGGCACGAACGCGACGCCGGGCGTGCGGGCGCTCGCCGTGTTGACGCTCGCGTCGGACCAGAAGAACCAACCGGTGCAGACGAGCCTGAGCTTCGCCGCGTCGCGCACGCGCGCGGGCTCGAACTCGAGCTCGAGCCAGTGCGGCGTCGCGAGGCCGAGGAACTGCGGCTCGAGCGGCGCGAACGGCACCGCGTGCACGTCGTCGATCCGCGCGAGCTCGCGCGTCCAGTCGCGGCCGTCGCTGCCGAAGGCGCGCGTCGGCGCGAGCGGCCGCTCGACGGTGTGCAGGTGCGGCGCGGGGAACGGCGGGAACGTGAAGCGCTCGTTCGGGTACACCGCGACGCCGACCGGGTGATCGACGACGTCGAGACGCGCGCGATCGAGGTACGTGACCTCGCGCAGCTCCTCGGTGAACTGCAGCTCGAGCACGCCGTCGCGCGCGACCAACTGATCGCCGCGGACCAGCACGAACTCGTCGTGATCCGGCGGCACCAGCATCCCCGGCGCCATCGGCAGCCCGAGCGGCGTGCCGCCGAGCACGTCGGAGACGAAGCCGAAGCGCTCGCCGTTCCATGCATAGAGGAAGGGACACGATCCGACCAGCGACGACGACTGCAGCAAGCCTCCGCTCGGCGCGTCGAGGAACGGCCGTTCGGTCGGCGGGACGTCGAGCAGCGTCTGCACGGCGCCGTTCGGCCACGTCGTGCGCACGACGTCGAGCTTCGGGTGCGGGCCGCAGCCGACGAGCTCGGGCTCGCCGCGCCAATAGATGCGCCGGTAGAGCCCGCGCGTGCGAACCTCGATCACCGCGCCGACCGCGCGACGGTTGTCCTTGAGTCCGAGCGGCTGCAAGCGCGCCGCGTGGCCGACCGGACCGACGCAGCGCAGGACCTCGACGCCTCGGGCGGTCGCGCGCGCGAAGTCGGAGTCGAGGTCGCGATCGAGATCGGCCGCGACCAGCGGCGAGTCGGGCTCGGCGGCGCCGGCGAGCGCGAACGGGGCCTCGCTCGCGGTACCGAACGCGAGCTCGCCGTCGATGCTCGCGCCCGCGCCCGCCCACGCGACATCGACCAGGCCGTCCTGATCGACGTCGAGCGCGAGCGGCGTCGCGCCCGACGGCACCGCGCGCCGCGCGAGCGCCGGCGCGAACGTCCCGTCGGCGCGTTGGAGTCGGAGCGTGCTCGGCTCACCCGGCGCGAGCACGTCGGGCCGGCCGTCGGCGTCGAAGTCGACGAGCAACGGCTCGCGCGCGAACGCCGTCGCGGCGCCGAACGCGCGCGTCGCGAGGTCGGCGAACCGCCCGGCGCGCAGGTTGTCCATCAGGAAGAGCGCGTTCGGCCCGCCGAGCAGCAGATCGACGTCGGAATCGCCGTCGAAGTCCTCGGTCGCGCACCACGCGAGCGCGACGTCGACCGGGAGCGACGCTTCCGCCGAAACGTCGGTGAACGCGCCGCGCACCGCGACTCCCCGAGCATCGGGCCGCGGCGCGGCGCCGTCGTTGCGCCACAGCCGCGCTCCGAACGCGCCGACCAGCAGCACGTCGAGGTCACCGTCGTGGTCGTGGTCGGTGAAGAGCAGGTCCGAGGGCGGCGACGGCAAGCGCGGCAGCGCAAGCGGCGAGAGCGTCCAGCGCGCCGCGCCGGTCGCGCCGAGCAGCAGCTCGGCGCCGCTCGCGTGCTCGAAGAGCAGCACGTCCGCGCCGCGGCACGCGACCAGGTCCAGGCTGTCGCGGTTGCCGAGATCGAGCGCGCGCACGTGCTCGACCGGTCCTTCGAGCAGTCGCTCGACGACGAAGCCGTCGCTGCCGCGGAACGCCGCGAACAAACCGCGCGCGCTCGCAGCGAGGAAGTCGGCGTCGCCGTCCTGGTCGAGGTCGTGGACGAAGAGCTCACGGGCGCCGGAGAGCTCCGGCAGCACCGCGGGCTCGAGCACGAACTCCGGCGCGCGCGGCATCGCCTCCGCGACGACGCCGGCGGGCCGCGGCGGTCGCACGCGCGCGAGGTCGCCCTGGTCGAGCAGCTTGCCGCTCGGCGCGGCGACACCGAGCTGCTCGAGCTGCGCGTAGAGCTGCTGCAGCCTCTGCGCGTCCTCCGCGGGACCT
>JADLBP010000137.1 GCA_020847695.1 Planctomycetota bacterium | reverse complement strand
GGTTTCGCGCTCGGGTCGAGCGCGCAGGAGGCGCGCGAGCGCCCCGAGCCGTTCCGCGCGCGCGCGGCGGCGTTCTGGGCGTGGCTCGGCGAGCACGCCGACGAGCACCGGGACGCGCTGCTCTCCGGCGACGGCGCGCGCACGGCGAAAGTCGGCGAGGAGCTCGGCAAGCGGCTCGACGCGCTGGTGCCCGGCCTGCGCTTCGGCGTCGAACGCGGCAGCGTCGAGGGCTCGGTGCGGATCGAGCTCGTCTCCGGCGACGCGCGCACGCGCCAACTGCTCGGCCGCGAGCTCGCTGCGGCGATGCCCGCGATCGCGGGTTGGGAGTGCGCGCCGTGGCGACCGCCGTGGGACGCGGCGCGCGCGCTCGGGCAACTCGGCGACCTGCCGCTCTGGCTCGCCGACTTCCGTGCCTACTGCGAGTGGGACGGCGAGAAGCCGGAGCTCTCGCTCGCGATCTGGCACGACGCGTTGCCGGCGCTGCGCGACGGCGATCGCACGATGCTCGCGACGCACTTCGTCGAGAGCGCGATGGGCGCGGCGATGTCGAAGTGCACGCCGCACGTCGTCACGCTGCTCGAGACCGCGCCCGATCCCGAGGCGGAGGGCGTGATCGCGGGCGACGAGCTCTACGAGACGCTCGCGCAGTTCCTGCACGAGGAGAACTTCGACGCGACGACGCCGCCCGAGCTCCGCGCGGACTACTTCGGGCCGCCGAGCGGCGAGTTCGAGGCCGGCACGCGGCTCGGAGACCTGCTGTCCGGCGCGTCGCGCTATCCGGACCTGATCGCCGACTACAACCTCGGCCTCGGCACGTCGACGGTCGACGAGCTCGCGGCGCTCGGCGCCGGCGCGGCGTTCGTCGGCATCCGGCACACGATCGAGCACCCGCCGCTCGACACCGAAGCCGGGCTCGCGTTGATCGCGTTCCGCGAGCAGCTCGTCGACGACCTCGACGCGAAGCTCACCGCGGCGCACGCCGGCACCGTCGTCGGTTGGGGCGACGGCTTCGGGCGCGAGTGGCTCGACGTGCTCTTCTTCGACGAGGCCGCCGCGTTGCCGATCCTGCGCGCGGCGCTCGCCGCGGAGCCGCGGATCACCTCCGCCGAGCTCTTCGCGTTCGATCGCGCGCGCGCCGAGCCGCTCGCGACGCTGAAGTGAGCCCGCGCCGCGGGCGCGCTCACTGATAGACGTCGTCGCCGAGCTGTAGCCAGCCGCCGCGGGTTGGGTCGCGCTCGTCGTGATGCGTCCAATGGACGACGCCGCCCTTGTCGTTCCACTCGTAGCGACCGCGGAAGCGGATCACGTCGCCCTTCTCGACCGGCGCGCGCGGCGCGACGTCGAGATTGTGCGCGAAGAGCAGCCCGGAGCCGTCGTCGAGCTCCGCGAGGAAGCGCTGGTGACGCGCGCCGTCGTCGTCGTCGGGCAGGAGCTTGACGACGCGCGCGAAGCCATCGACCCACTGGTTCGAGCGTTGCTCGCGGATCGCGGCGTAGAGCTCCTCGTCGCTCGACGCGAGCTCGGTCGGCGCCAACGGCGCTCCGCTGGCGCTCGCGGGCGATGGCTTCGACGCCTTGGTCGGCTTCGGCGTCGAGCGCGAGCTCGGCGCATCGCTCTCGCGCTCGAGCGTCGTCGTGCCCGCGGTCGACGCACCCGAGCCCGACCCGCCGACCGGCGGCTCGCCGCCGCCGAGGACGAGCTTCAAGACGACGGCGACGACCGCGACGACCAGGCCGATCACAGACTTCGATTTCATGGGCGCGTCGGAGTGTAGCCGGCTCGCGCGAGTGCGCCGACTCCCTGCGGCCCACCGCGTCTCCGCGGTCCGCCGGTCTCGCACCGCCGAAGGAGCGACGCTTCGGCGCGTGCCGAGGCCGCGCGGCGCAGCCCGGCCGACGCGCCGCGAGCCGCGAGCTCGGCTGCTGCACGCTCGGCCCGGACGCACGCGGGAACCTGGAGGAAAGGAGGCGACGCGGTATGTCAGACTCCGCGCCATGAAGTCCCTCGGCATCGTCCTATCGCTGCTCTCGCTCGCCTGTCGCTCGGAATCGGTTCCCGCGGAGGTCCAGGCGCCCGCCGCTCGACGAACCCCCGAAGCGCAACGAACCCCCAGCGCGCAGCCGGCAGCGCACGCGGACGCGCTCGCGAGCTCCGAGCCGCGGCGCGAGCTCCCCGCCAGCGCCGCGCTCGACCTCGGCGATCGCTTCGAGACCGCGCCGGGCCTCGGCGTGACGCTGTGGGCACAATCGCCGCACCTCTACAACCCGACCGCGCTCGACGTCGACGCGCGCGGACGGCTCTGGGTCGCCGAGGCGGTCAACTACCGCAAGTGGAACGGACGCAACCCCGGGCTCGGCTTCCCCGAGGGCGACCGCGTCGTGATCCTCGAGGACACCGACCACGACGGCGTGTGCGATTCGTCGAAGGTCTTCGTGCAGGACACGGACTTGGTCGCGCCGCTCGGCATCGCTGTGCTCGGAGCGCGCGTGATCGTCTCCTGCTCGCCGAACGCGATCGTCTACACCGACACCGACGGCGATGACGTCGCGGACTCGAAGGAGATCCTGCTGACCGGCTTCGGCGGCCACGATCACGATCACGGCCTGCACTCGTTCGTCGGCGGGCCCGACGGCAAGCTCTGGTTCAACACCGGCAACGCCGGGCCGCACGTCGTCACCGACAAGAGCGGTTGGACGCTGCGCTCGGGCTCGATCTACAACGACGGCGGCCCGACGGTCGTCGACAACCGGCCGCGCATGAAGAGCGACGACGGCCGCGTCTGGACCGGCGGGCTCGTGCTCTCGATCGAGCCCGACGGCACCCACCTCGCCGTGCGCGCGCACAACTTCCGCAACAACTACGAGGTCGCGCTCGACTCGTTCGGCAACGTCTTCCAGTCCGACAACGACGACGACGGCTCGCAAGGTTGCCGCACGCTCTGGTGCATGGAGGGCGCGAATCACGGCTACTTCGCCGCCGACGGCTCGCGCTTCTGGCAAGCGGACAAGCGCCCAGGCCAGTCGATCCACGCCGCGCATTGGCACCAGGACGATCCCGGCGTCGTGCCGATGGGCACGATCAACGGCGGCGGCGGTCCGACCGGAGTCGCCGTCAACGAGGGTGACGCGCTCGGCAGCGAGCTCGACGGCGCGGTGCTCAATGCCGACGCCGGCGCGAACGTCGTCTACGCGCACGTGCCGAAGCGCGCCGGCGCGGGCTTCGAGCTCGAGAAGCGCTTCCTGATCCGCTCGCGCTTCGGCGCGGGCCACGACGACGAAGCGCATCTCTTCCGACCGAGCGACGTCGTCATCGGCGCCGACGGAGCCGCGTACGTCGCCGATTGGTTCGATCCCGGCGTCGGCGGGCACGGGATGGCGGATCAGAAGGGGTACGGCCGCATCCTGCGCGTCGCGTCGCCCGAGCGACGCTCCGCGCTGTTGCGAAACGAGCTCGCGACCGTCGAGCAGCAGATCGCGGGGCTCTGCAGCCCGGCGGTCGACGTGCGTTGGCAAGCGTGGCGCAAGCTCGCCGAAGGCGGAGCCCATGCGCTCGCGCCGCTCCGGGCGCTCGCGACCAACCCCGATGCGCGACTGCGAGCGCGAGCGCTGTTCCTGCTCGCGCGGCTCGACGACGGCGTCGCCACGGTCGAGCAGGCGTTGCTCGATCCCGATCCGAACCTGCGCATCGCCGCGTTCCGCGCGCTGCGCGCCGCGCGGCGCGACTTCGTGCGCTACGCCGGAGTGCTCGCGAACGACGCGTCGCCGGCGGTGCGCGCCGAAGCGGCGGTCGCGCTGCGCGAAGTGCCGTGGGCGGAGAAGCGCGCGCTGGTGGTGCAGCTCGCCGAGCGAACCGATCCCGCCGATCGTTTCGAGCTCGAAGCGGTCGGGCTCGCGGCGACCGACGCCGAAGCGGAGCTCTGGGCCGAGCTCGTCGCGCGCTCGGCGGTCAACGCGCGTTGGGCCGAGCAGAAGCTCGCGTTCGCCTGGCGCCTGCACCCCGCGGCCGCGGTGGAGACGTTGCTCGGCGTCGTGCGTTCGAACGCGTCGCTCGCCGAACGGCGTCGCGCGCTCGACGGCGTCGCGTTCGTGCCCGATCGCAAGGCGGCCGAGGTGATGCTCGACCTCGCGCTCGCCGGTCCCGAGGATCTGCGCTCGCAAGCCGCGTGGTGGGTCCGCTTCCGCGACGCGAACGACTGGAGCGCGTACGGCCTCGCGAGCGCGCTCGGCAACCCGGACCTCGGCCGCGCGCGGCTCGCGTGGTCGAGCGGGCTCGTCAAGCAAGGCCTCGGCTCGTTCGACGTCGACGTGCGCGGCGCGAAGCACGTCTTCCTGGTGGTCACCGAAGGCGGCAACGGCAACGGCTACGACTGGGCGGATTGGATCGAGCCGAAGCTCGTCGGTCCGGGCGGCGAGCTCGCGCTCGAACGCGAGGCCTGGATCCGCGCCGAAGCCGGCTGGGGCAACGTCAACGTCGATCGCAACTGCAACGGCGGCGCGCTGGCGATCGACGGCGCGGAGTTCGAGCACGGCATCGGCACGCACGCGGCGTCGACGCTGGTCTTCCGCGTGCCCGACGGCGGCTTCGAGCGCCTGACCGGCCGCTTCGGTCCCGACGACGGCGGCGCGCGCCAACCGGGCACGCAGACGTCCATCGAATTCCAGGTGTGGCTCGATGCGCCGGAGGATCGGACCGCGTACTCCGCGGCGCTCGCGACGGTCGTCGACCTCGCCGCGGGCGTGCCGGCGGCGCAGGCCGCGGCGGACGAGCTCGCGAAGTCGTCGGAGGGCGCGCTCGCGTTGGTGCACTTCGCGGAGCAAGAGCGACTCGGCGAGGACGTGCGGCTGTACGTCGGCGAGCTGCTCGCGCGACATTCCGATCCGGCGGTGCGCGCGCTCGCCGCGGGCAAGTTCCGTTCGGTCGCCGCGCCCGAGCGCAAGACCGCGTCGCTCGACGAGCTCGTCGCGCTCACCGGAGATCGCCGCCGCGGCGCGGACGCGTTCTTCGGCGAGCAGGCGAAGTGCGCGAGCTGTCACGTCGTGCGCGGCCGCGGCGCCGAGATCGGCCCCGACCTGAGCTCGATCCGCACCAAGTACTCGCCGCACGAGCTCTTCGACCACATCCTGCAGCCGAGCAAGGCGATCGAGTTCGGCTACCAAGCGTGGACGCTCGAGACCGTCGACGGCTTCGTCTACACGGGCTTCGTGCAAGCGGGCGACGTGCGCGCGGGCGCGAGCGGCACCGGGAACGTCGTGCTGAAGACCACCACCGGCGAGCGCGAGGTGATCCCGGAGAACGAGATCGAGACCGCGGTGCTGCAGACGACGTCGCTGATGCCCGACGACATCGCGCTCGGCCTGCCGCCGCAAACGCTCGCCGACATCGCGGCGTTCCTTCAACACGACCCGAGCACGCCGCCGAAGCTCGGCGCGCCGATCGAGCTCTTCGACGGCAAGAGCCTCGCCGGCTGGACGTTCCACCTCGACGCGCCGAACGCGCACATGGAGGACGTGTGGTCGGTGAAGGACGGCATCCTGCGCTGCAAGGGCAACCCGATCGGGTACATCCGGACGGTCGACGATTTCACGAGCTACGTGCTCGAGGTCGAATGGCGCTTCATCGCCGGCAAGCCGCCGGGCAACTCCGGCGTGCTGATGCGGATGCACGGCCCGGACAAGGTGTGGCCGAAGAGCATCGAGGCGCAGCTCCAGCACCTGAACGCCGGCGACATCTGGAACATCGACGAGTTCCCGATGCAGACGGTGAAGGAGCGCACGAACGGTCGCCACACGGCGAAGGAGTTCCCGACCAACGAGAAGCCGCTCGGCGAGTGGAATCGCTATCTGATCACGCTGCGCGAAGGCGATCTCACGCTCGAAGTGAACGGCGTCGTGCAGAACGTCGCGCACTGGTGCGATGAACGTCCCGGCAAGGTCTGCCTCCAATCCGAGGGCGCCGAGATCGAGTTCCGCACGGTGCGGCTGACGCCGATCGTCGAGTGAACTGAAGGAGTAGCCGCGAGGCGCGCCTCTCGCTCGAAGCGCGCCTCGATCGATCTAGGGAACGAACGTCAGCTCGTACGCGTTCGAAAGGTTGGTGCCGTGCGAACACGGCCCCGTCGGGTCGCGATACCACGCTTGGAAGCGGCGAGTCTGTCCAGCAGTCCACAGTCCCGCGGCGCCGAGTCCCGGGCCGAAGCTCGCAGTGCCGCTCGCGCTCGAGGACTTGACCGCCAAGCGCTTGATCGTCCCACTGACGCACAAGAGTCCGTCTCCAAACGTGACGCCGGTCCCGCCACCCGCCTTGTTGGGCGCTTGGAAGAGCAACGTCGGTTTGTTGAACGGTAGCCCGGTGACGTCGAACTTCAGCGAGTCGTCCGACAGGCCCACCGAGCCGTGCGCGTCGAGCACCGCACCGTGGCCCTTCGAGTTCGAGCAGCCTTCGCCCGCGCCGCCGACGTTGGCGCACGGACACGGCTTCCCGCTCCCGTCGCCGAAGCAATACGCGGCACCCGGCCCGAACTCAGCGCTCAAGAACTCCTGGAACCGGCCTTCCATCTGCACACCGTACGGCCCGCCCCAGAACGCGACGCTGAAGCGGAACAGCCCAGAGTCAAGCAATTCGTTGCTCGCCCCGAGCCCACTCATCCCACCGAGTTCCTCTTCGACCATGCCGCCGAGCAGCGTCTTGTAGTTCGACGGCGAGTACGCGAGCTGACCGCCCGGCACGGCGAGCGGGAAGAGTCCGGTCGATTGCGTCCAACCGTAGAGCGCGGCGGAACTATTGTTGAGCATGCACACGACGACGACCTGCAGCGAGGCGTTGATCGAGGCGCAGCGAATGGATTGGAGCGTGTAGTTCGTCGGCGCACTCGGGAGCGGATCCTGCCGGTTCATCACCACGGGATGGACCGCGGTCGCGGTCCGCACCCACAGCCCGTAACTCGGGCACGGATTCGGACACGACGTCTCGACCGACGCGTAGAACAGCACGTCTCCGGCATCGGTGTAGTCCCACGGAATGGGATCGAAGAAGACCGCCGACGGGTCTCCGCCCGGCGCAGGATCTCCGTACAGCACGAGCGGCGTGAGTACGCCTCCGTAGGCGCGATACATCGCGTTCTTGTAGAAGCCGCTCGGGCCGGCGATCCTCGCTTCGAAGATCGCCTCGCCCGCGCTGGTGAACAACACGCGATCCTCGCGGATCTCCTCGATGTTGCAACCCGCCGGCATTCCGGGTGCTGGATCCCCGCTGCGAACCTGGAGCCGCAGATTGCCGGGCGTCCCCGCCCACAGCCCGGAGTCTTTGAGCCCTCCGTAGTTGAAGCCCGTCGTTGTATCGAGGCGCGCGTGGAACTGCACTTCGCCCGACGCGTTCACGTCGACGAAAGGCGAGAACGCCTTCCACGTCGAGCTGCTCGCGCCGAACGCGGGGGTGTTGGACGCTGCGAGCAGTTCGTTGCCGCCGCTGCGAGTCCAACGCCAGACTCCGGCGCCGACGTTCGAGCCGGTCGCGAAGACGTTCGCTTGGAACGCGACTCGATCGCCGCCGTTCGTCCGCGGCTTGGTGATGTCCCGCCAAACTTGCCCGACGGGGAAGCCGATCGCCTGATCCCCCGTGCGACCGACGAGGTCGGTAGCTGATGGATCGCGGAACCAGACTCCGACGTTGTTCGTGAAGTCAACTCCGGGACCGGAGAGCAGCGCGTCGTACACAACGCAACCGCCGGCGGAGGCCTCGATCGTCCGCGTCGCGCTCGGATTCTGATAGACGATCCCAGCAGGGAGCCCGTGCGCTTGATCCAGGGACAGGTGATGCAAGGTGAGTTGTCCGTTGTCGAGCAGACTCATCCCGCCGAGGCCATTGACCTGGACCGCGAGCGCTGCGCGACCATCGTCGTCGGAGTTCACACCGGAGAACGACGTGTAGAAATTGCCCGGAGGCATGCCGTTCACTTGTTGCGGCGGCGAGAGCACGATGTCCGCGTGCACGGGTGAGCCCGAGTCATTCGGAACAGGCACGGTCAGCGTTGCCGGCGCGCTCGTCAGCGTGCCGAGCGGGTTCGTGATCACGACGTCGAACGTGCCGTGATCGTTGTACGACCATTCGCCGAGACGGAGCTGCGCGGTCGTCGCTCCCGTGACCGAGGCGGTGTTCGAGATCGGAGTCCCGTTGTGGCGCCACTGGTACGTCATCGGTGCGACGCCCGTCGCGTTCACGGTGAAGTACACGGGATCCGGATAGCTCGCCGTCTGGTCCGTCGGTTGGGCGAGGATCGTCGGCGGAGTGCACGTCTCACCCCAGGACGCGATGTTCTTCGATGGCTTGCCGCCGGCTGCGTCGATATCGCCGCCGGCCCACAGCCGCGAACCGGCCGCACCCGGGCCGCTCGCGAGCGCGTAGACCCACGGATCGCCTGGATTCGACAGCCCGCTGCTCAACGGGCTCCACGTGCTGCCGTTCCAACGGGCGATGTACTCCGCGGCAACTCCGCCGATGCTCGAGAAATAGCCGGACACGTAGAGAGCTGGGCCGGTGCCGTCGTCGTGGACCGCCATGACGCGGATCGTGCCGACGCTGTTCAGCGACGCCGTGCCGACCTTCGTCCACACCGAACCGTTCCAGCGAGCGAGCGCCTTCCACGCCGAACCGTTGAGGAACGTGAACTGTCCTCCGGCGTAGAGCTGCGATCCCGTGCCGTCGTCGTACACGGCCATGTGCTCGATGCCGCCGCCGCCGCCCGCGGGCCCGACCGGAAGCGCGTTCCAAGCCGAGCCGTCCCACTTGGCGATCCACATCACGCTGTTGCCGCCCGCGAGCATGAAATAGCCGCAAGCGAACAGGTTGGGCCCAGTCCCGTCGTCGTAGACCTGGAGGTCACGGATCTGGCCGTTCGTCCCGCCGCCGACGTCGGACCACGCGACGCCGTCCCACGCGGCGATGTTCGCGACCGGCACGCCGTCGATCTGCGTCATACCGCCCGCGACGAAGAGCTTCGTTCCGCTGCCGTCGTCGAAGCTGACGATGTCGTTGACCGTCCCGGTGAGACTGCTCGCCACCGACGACCAGCTCACGCCGTCCCATCTCGCCACTCCGCCCGCCGCGACGCCGCCGGCAGTCGTGAAGTAGCCGGATGCGTACAACGCCGAGCCCGTGCCATCGTCGTGGACGCCGAGCGCGCGCACGTAGTAGTTCATCCCGCCAGCCAGCGAGTGCCAGGCGTTTCCATCCCACTTCGCGACGTAGTGGACAGGGACGCCGCCGGCCATCACGAAGTCGCCGCACGCGTACAACGCCGGACCGCCGCCAAGTCCATCGTCCCAGACGGCGAAGTCGGAGATTGGGCTGTCGACGCCATTGCCCGGCAGCCCGAATCCGTCGGTCCAATCGAGACACTGCGCGGGTGCGATGCGGGGAGCGAGACACACAGCGATCGTCGCCGCCGACAATGCCGTGAGCCTGCGAAGCACGAGTTGGAACATGGGAGACCCTCGGGAGCACGAGTTCGACGAGCCCAACCGCGCCGTCCGACGTTGCGTCGGTCCCCTAGGCGCGAAAGCAGAACCTCGAGGATATCCAGATGCCGTGGGACCGCCAGCCGTCCGCGCTCGAAGAGCTCTACGTCGTCGATCCGACTACTCCGTACGGACTCTGGCGGCCGACGCCCTGACGGGCAAGTGGGAGGATGTGCTCGAGCACACCGTGTCGACTCGCGAGAACGAACCTCCTCGCGACTTGCGAACGCTCGGTGCACTCGACGCGCGCGAGCGCATTGGAGTTCGACATGCGGTGGAATCGAACGAACGTCTGCATGGTCGCAGTGGCACTTTGTGGTCTCGCTCGGGTGGCTCGAACGCAGGAGCCGCTGCGCGTGATCGCCGAGTGGGAGCCGGCGGTCGGGACGTTGATCACCTGGCCGCTCGGCATCCCGAGCTCGTTGGTCGTCGAGCTCGCCGAGGACGATCAGCTCTTCGTCATCGTCAAGGACGCCGCCGGTCAGAGCGCCGCCGCGGCGGCGTTCGCGGGTTGGGGCATCGATCCGACGCACGTCGACTACGTGATCGCGCCGGTGCAGACGCACTGGCCGCGCGATTGGGGTCCCCACCAACTCTTCGACGCGCAGGGCAACTGGAGCATCGTCGATCCGATCTTCCAGGGTTACCCGTGGACCTCGCCGACGTGCAACGTCGTCGTCCACTCGCCCGGCGGCCACACCGGCGACGACGTCGTCAACCAGTACGTCGCGGCGCACTTCGGCGCGCCGTTGGTTTCGCTGCCCGCGTACCTGACCGGCGGCAACGTGCTCGTCGACGGCTTCGACGCGGCGTTCTCGACGTGCACGATGGTCGGCGAGATCCTCCAGCTCTGGACCGAACAGGAGTTCCTCGCGTTGGCGAAGCAGCAGCTCGGCATCGACGACTACAGGATCGTCGCCGCGACCGAGAACAACGGGATCCAGCACATCGACTGCTGGTTCAAGCCGCTCGACGAGGAGACGCTGCTCGTCAAGCGCGCGCCGGTCGGCCACGAGGAGTACACGCGCATCGAAGCGAACGTCGGCGTGCTCGCGAGCCTGAAGAACCATTGGGGCCGCCCCTACCGGATCGTCCGCATCGATTGTCCGTACTACAACTCGACGAAGATCGCGGCGTACTGCAACTCGCTGATCCTGAACCGCAAGGTGTTCGTCCCTCTGTTCAACATCCCGGGAGACACGCGAGCGCTCGACACGTTCGCCGCGGCGCTGCCCGGCTACGAGGTGATCGGGTTCCCGTGGAGCTCGTGGTACTACTACGACGCGCTCCACTGCCGCACGCGCGCGCTGTTCGATCGCGAGATGCTGCGGATGACGCACCGCAGGCTCGACGTCGTCGTTCCCGCGCTCGCGGGCCACCGCGTCGAAGCGTTCGTCGACGCCAAGAGCGGCGCGGGGCTCGCGCCGGGCTCGCCGAGCGTCAGTTGGCGCCTCGCCGGCGCGACGACGTGGAATTCGCTCGCGCTCGCGCCGACCGGCGCCGCGAACACCTACGCCGCCGACCTCCCGGGCCAAGCACCGGGCGCGCGCGTCGAGTACTTCGTCGCCGCCGCGGACCTCTCCGGTCGCAGCGAGACGCTGCCGCGCAGCGCACCCGCGGGCTTCCACACCTTCGACGTCGCGCCGAGCGTCGGCACGAGCTACTGCGCGAGCGGCGCGCACGGCGCCCACATCGGCACGACGGGTACGCAAAGCGTCGCGGCCAACGAGCTCGTGCTGCACGCGCTGCCGGTGCCGAAGCACGTCAACGGCATCTTCTTCTACGGCGACCTGCAGAAGCAGTTGCCGTTCGGCAACGGCACGCTGTGCGTCGGCGCGACCGCGGCGCTCGCACGGCTCGGGCCGCCGACCAACGCAGGCATCGCGGGCGAGCTCGTCCACGCCCTGGACGTCACCGACCCGCCGACGCCGAGCGCGTTGATCACGCCGGGCAGCACCTGGAACTTCCAGGCGTGGTTCCGCGATGGCGCGAGCTTCGACCTCTCCGACGCGCTGCAGGTGACGTTCATCCCGTAGCGCCTGACGAGCTCGGGCTCGCTCGCGGAGCGATTCGGACCTAACCTGGACGCGATGCCGCCCGAGCCCGCCGTTCCGATCTCCCGCCGCGAGAGCCTCGGCGCGTTCGCGGCGGGCGTCGTGCTCGCCGCGTCGCGTCCGCTCGCCTCGGCGAACCCGCCCGCCGAGGATCCGATGCAACAGCCGACGTCCGACGACGCGCGCCCGTCGCGCATGCCGACGATCTTCCTCGCGCACGGCGCGCCGCCGTTGCTCGACATCCAGAGTTGGGTCGACGAGCTCGCGAACTGGGCGCGCGCGCTGCCGAAGCCGAAGGCGATCCTGATGGTCTCGGCGCACTGGGAGGCGCGGCCGGTGACGCTCGGCGCGACGCGCACGGTGCCGTTGGTCTACGACTTCTCCGGCTTCCCCGAGAAGTACTACCGCCAGAAGTACGAGGCGCCGGGCGCGCCCGAGCTCGCCGAGCGCGTCGCCGCGTTGCTCGGTGCGCCCCACGTCGCGCGCTCCGAACGCGGGCTCGACCACGGCGCGTACGTGCCGTTGGTCGCGATGTACCCGGCGGCCGACGTGCCGGTGCTGCAGGTTTCGTTGCCGACGCTCGACACGAAGCCGTTGCTCGCGCTCGGTCGCGCGCTCGCGCCGCTGCGAGACGAAGGCGTGCTGATCGTCGGCAGCGGTTTCCTCACCCACAACCTGCGCCGCGTCGACTGGGGCGACTCGCCGACGACGCCTGCGTGGGCGAGCGAGTTCGACGCGTGGGCCGCAGACGCGCTCGCGCGCCGCGACGTCGACGCGCTGCTCGACTTCGAGAGCAAGGCGCCGAGCGCGAAGCTCGCCCTGCCGACCACCGAGCACTACGTGCCGCTGTTGGTCGCGCTCGGGGCCGCCGCGGACGAAGCGAAGGTCGTCTGTCCGATCACCGGGTTCTGGATGGGTTCGCTCGCGCGGCGCTCGGTCCAGTTCGGCTGACCCGAGAGTCCGGGCATTTTCGCGAGGTCGCCTGTCCCAAACGGGTTCGGGACGTCACTTGAGCGGTGCACCCGCCCACCGCCCACCCCCAAAGGAACCGACCCATGCGACTCCTGACTTCGATCCGCGCCCTGCTCGCCGTTTCGCTCAGCGCCACCGCGCTCTTCGTCGCGCCCGCCACAGCGCAGGTTTGCGTCTCCGACGGCCTCGACCAAGGACCGTGCTGCGCCCCCACGTTCCCGACGCTGCCGCAGTTCCCGAACATGCCGGGGCTGAACGTGCGCTGGGTCTCCTTCAACAACTGCGCGCCGGCCGCGAACGTGTCGATGTGCGCGCGGATCTTCCCGCCGACGCCGAAGCAGTTCCAGGGCGCGCTGCTGTGCGGCCAGTTCGACATCCCGATCCGACTCCGCCAGTGCGGACTCAACATCGGGCTCTGGAACGGCACGCTCAACGGCGATTACTCGCGCAACTGGGAGGAAGTCACCTCGACGGGCACGACCCTCACCGTGTGGCGCTTCCTCGTCAACGGCGACCTCACGCCGTCGATCAACGTGCCGAACAACCAGAACTTCCGGCCTGCGTGCCAACCGATCACGCAGCAGGTCTACTTCACCGGCTACATCGACTACGCGCTCGACTGCACGACCAACACGTGGCAAGTCGCGTGGATGCTGACCCACGAGTGCGACGGCGTGCACCACGCACCGGGTTCCGCTCGTCCGGCGCCTGCGACCGGTTACCACCCGACGCGCTCGTACACCCTGGTCGGACCGGGCGCGGGCTTCGTGGTGTCGGCGAGCAACCCGCTGATCAGCAAGGGCCCCGTCGTCCAAGGCGCGATGCGCCACAACGATTGGGCGGCGGCGCCGATGGTCTGCACGTTCGAGGAGCCGCTGGTCGGCGGCAGCCTCTCGCCGATGTTCGACGCCTGCATGTGCAGCAGCACGGCGGCCGGCCAGTACAACTTCGGGACGTTGTTCGCCGGCGGAGCGTGCGGCTCGCAGGTCACGCCCAGCACGCTCAGCAACTTCCAGCAGAAGCGCATCGGCAGCTGGACCAACCCGAACGTCTTCCCGGGTGTCGAAACGCTGCTCTTCGACTTCGGCTACCTCGACTACTTCGACGGCTGCAACGGCACGCTGAGCTCCGAGTGGTTCGAAGGCGTCGAGACCATCGGTGGCTTCCCTGCGGTCGACTTCACGGGCGTCGCATTCGGCCGCCAGTTCGAGGACCTGATGAGCTGCAACAAGTCGCCGAGCTCGACGGCACCGTTGATCGGCGCGCCGCACGTCGTCGACTACGTGCTCAACTTCAACCTGCCGTAGCTCCGGCTCCAGGCGACCGCGACTCCTTCCGACGCCACTCGCCTCGGAAGGAGTCGTCGTTTTTCGACCCGGCGAGACCGGTCGCGCCCGCGGCCGCCCGAGTTCGACGAGCTCGGAGAATTCGACGAGCGCGCCGAATTCGCCGTGCGTGCCGCACTCGACGGGCGCACGAGCTCGCCGGGCCCGCCGGCGACGCCGCGGCCGCGCGCAACACCGCCCCACCGAGCCCGGGCCCGTGGCGCCTTTTCGCGGCCGGGCGTAGCCTCGGCACCGCGCTCCCACCGCTTCCGTCTCCCCGGACGCCCCGCCGCGACCGGGCGCTCGCGCCGTCGAGTCCGCTCCGGCGCCGCGGATTCGCGAGAAGTTGTCCACTCGCCCGCGCCCGCGCCATTTGGCGCTCGTCCACCCGTCTTCCCGTCCCCAAGCCAGGAGAAAACGATGCGTCCCCGTCCCTCGATCCGTGCTCTCGCGTGCCTTTGGCTCGCGGCCCTAGCGTTCCTCGCTTCCCCCGCTCGCGCGCAATGCCTGCCCGACGGGCTCGACGGCGGCCCGTGCTGCGTGTCGACGTTCCCCACGCTGCCGGCATTTCCGCCGATGAACCTCCAGACGGTGCGCTTCGTCTGCTTCGACAAGTGCAAGCCGATCGCGAACCTGTCGCTGTGCGCGGGCATCGGCGCGCCGACGCCGAAGCAGTTCGGCGGCGCGTTCCTGTGCGGGAACTACGACATCCAGGTGCGCGTGCGTCAGTGCGGCCTGAACATGACGCTCTGGAACGGGAAGCTCAACGCGACGTACTCGCGCAACTGGCAAGCGTCGTCGGTCGCCGGCGCGGTCAACCTGACGGTGTGGCGCTTCATCGTCAACGGCGACATGGTCCCGACGATCAACCTGCCGAACAACCCGACGTATCGTCCGGCCTGCCAGCCGTTCACGCAGGGCGTCTACTTCACCGGTTACATCGACTACGCGTACGACTGCATCGCCAACACCTGGCAAGTCGCGTGGATGCTCGACCACGAATGCGACGGCGTGCACCACGCGCCGGGCACCGCGCGTCCGGCGCCGGCGACCGGTTACCACCCGACTCGCTCGTTCAACTTCATCGGACCGGGCGCGGGCTTCGTGGTGTCGGCGGTCAACCCGCTGATCAGCAACGGCCCGATCCAACAGGGCGCCGTGCGCCGCAACGATTGGTCGGCCGCGCCGATGATCTGCAACTTCGAGGAGCGCGCGCAGGGCATGTTCGCGCCGATCGCCGACTACTGCGAATGCAACTCGACCGGCAACGGTCAGTACAACATGTCGTTCGTGCAAGCGAGCGGCGTCTGCAACACCAAGGTCAGCCCGAGCCCGATCGGCAACCTGAATCAGAAGCGCCTCGGGAGCTGGACCAACCCGAACGTCTACCCGGGCATGCAGACGCTGCTCTTCGACTTCGGCTACCTCGACTACACCGACGGCTGCACCGGCGTGCAGAGCTCCGAGTGGTTCGAAGGCGCGGAGACGATCGGCGGCTTCCCGGCGATCGAGTTCAGCGGCGTCCAACTCGGCCGTCAGTTCGAGGACCTGGGCAGCGCCAACCTCTCGGCGACCGCGCCGACGACGTTCATCGGCGCGCCGCACGTCGTCTACTACCTGCTGAACTTCAACCTGCCGTAGCGAGCGCGCGCGGTCCGTGAACGACGCCGAGGGGCTACTTGCCCTTCGGCGTCTTGCTTGGTCGGAGCTCGACCGGGATGTCGTTCTGCTGGGGCTCGCCCGGAGTGCTGCGGCCGAGGTCGATCGAGCGCTGGAGCTCGCCAGTCAGCCGCTGGAGCTGCTCGGCGGACGCCGTGGCGAGATCGCGCGTCTCGCCGGGATCGACTTCGAGGTCGAAGAGCGACGGACCGCTGCCGTCCGGCGCGCCGGAGCCCGGTCCGAAGATCGCCTTCCACTTGCCGGAGCGCAGCGCGAGCACGCCGGAGCCCGACTGGCTCACCAACGCCTCGCGCACCGCGACGTCCTCGCCGCGCAGGATCGGGAGCAGGCTGACGCTGTCCTCCGCGACGTTCGCCGGCAGCTCGGCGCCGACGATCGACGCGAAGGTCGCGAAGACGTCGACCAATCCGACCAGCCGCGCGGAGCTCGTGCCCGGCGCGACGACGCCCGGCCAACGCACGATCAGCGGCACGCGATGGCCGCCCTCCCACGCGTCTTGCTTGCGACCGCGCCACGGGCCGCTCGGGAAGTGGCCCTTCGCCTGCAACGCTTCGATCCCCGCGACCGGCGCGCAACCGTTGTCGCTCGTGAAGACCACGAGCGTGGAGTCGGTGAGCCCCGCTTCATCGAGAGCCGCGAGCACGCGTCCGACCCACGCGTCGGTCTCCATCACCAGGTCCGCGTAGGCACCGAGCCCGCTCTTCCCGCGCCATGGCTCGTTGACCGCGTACGGCGTGTGCGGCGCGGTCGCCGCGAGGTAGAGGAAGAACGGCTGCTTGCTCTCCTTGCGAGCCGCGAGGAAACGCGTCGCGCGCTCGCCGAGCGTCGGCAGCACGCCCTCGAGCTTCCAGCCGTCGAGCGCGGGACCGCCGACGCTCGCGAGGTTGTCGCCGATCTGCGATTCGGGCAACGGCACGCTCGGCACGCCGACGGTGCGGTCGTTCTCGAGGAAGCAGAACGGCGGGTGGTTCGGGATGTCGACGCCGAAGTACTCGTCGAACCCGCGCGTCGTCGGGCCGCCGCCGATCGCGCGACCGAAGACCTCGCGCCAGGCCGCGAGCCGCGCCTCGTCCTGGCCGCGGCCGCGGAAGAAGGGCTCCTTGCCCGCCGGGATGCGCCAATCCCAACCGAGGTGCCATTTGCCGATGCATGCGGTGCGATAGCCCTGACGGCGCGCGAGCTCGGCGAGCGTCAGCCGATCCGCAGCGATCAGCGGCTTGCCCCACGACTCGACGTTGCCCGCGCGCAGGCGCGTGCGCCACGCGTAGCGACCGGTCAGCAGCGCGTAGCGCGACGGCGCGCAGATCGCCGCGGCGGCGTGCGCGTCGGTGAAGCGCAGTCCCTGGCTCGCGAGGCGATCGAGATTCGGTGTCGCGATCTTGCAGCGCTCGCCGCCGTAGCAACCGACGTCGCCCCAACCGAGATCGTCGGCGACGATCAGCAGCACGTTGGGCTTCGCGGGAGCGCGCGAGGCGTCCTGCGCGGCGGCGTGCGCGCCGGCGAGCGCGACGCAAGCGACGACGCACGTCGCGAGCCGAGTCACGAGCCCGATCACGGCGCTGGGAAATCGCGGGAGCATGCGCTGTCTGCGCTCCAGGCTAGCACGCTCGGTCGGCGGCACCGGCGACTTGCGATCGCGGCGCTGCACCGGGCGAACGCGGGCCGGAGAGCGAGCGACCGCGCGAGCGCTCCCCGAAACGAAGCGACCCAGCAGGACGGCCCGCCGGGTCGCGAGACGCGCGCGAGCGCGTCGTTCGAACGATCAAACGCCCTTGGCGGCGTTCTTGGCCTTCTTCTTGTCCTGCTTCTCCTTGATGGAGAGCTTGGGCTTCTTGACTTGCTTGACGTGTTGTTGCCCTTTGGACATCGACGTTCTCCGTTGGGATCGAGGGGCGAAATGGCGGCTCTGCCCGTCGCCGCGCGGCGCGAGCCCGCGAAGCGAATCGGGGCCTGCGAGCGACGATCGGGGACCGACCGGAGGAGACGGTAGCACCGATCCGGCGGTGAGGGGGAGCGTGTCGACGCGAATGCGACCGCGCGGTTGCGTCGGGCCGCGTTCGCGCGAGGCCGCGGAGCGTCAGGTCCGCGAGCGTCGCGGCCGCGCGGTCTCACCCGCGCTCGCGACGGTGCCGGGGGCGCGCCCGACTAGATGATGTCGCGGTAGATGCGCTCGTCCGGTCGCGGGATCACGACCTTCGCGACGAGCAGCCCGCGCTCGGCGATCTTGCGCGCGCCGGCTTCGATCGCGGCTTCGACGTCGCCGACCGCGCCGGTCAGCATCAGGAAGCCCTTGCCGCCGATCGCCATCGCGACGTGGATGCGGAAGAGCTTGACCGCGGCGGCTTTCACCGCGGCGTCGGCGCCTTCGATGATCGCGGTGACCGAGAAGGCTTCGAGCACGCCGAGCGCGTCCTTGTCGCTGTCTTCCAGCGATACGCCGCCGGTGATCGCCGGGAACACCCGTTGGTCGATGTTTGGGATGATCAGCTCGTCGATCAGCGCTTCCTGCGAGATGTCGCGGCCCGCGCGCACGCTCGCTTCGACCGCGGCGACCTGGCCGCCGACCATCACGATGTACTTGCCCGAGCAGATCGTGCGCGCGACGAGCAAGTCGACCTCGGACGCCTTGAGCATCGCGTCCTCGACGCGGTAGGCGACCGCGATCGACGAGAGCTCGAGCATGCCGAGTGCTTCCATCCGTTTCATCGCATCTCCGATCTCATCGCGTTGTTCATCGCCTTCCGGGGCTCATCGCGTGGCAGGGGCGCGTTTGGGCCTTCAGTCGTTCCGACGGATCACGACGCTCTCTCCGACGCTCGCCACGAAGCCGCGCATCGACGCGTGCACGGCGACTCCGAGCCCTTCGGGCGCGCGTCCGATCGGTTGGCCGACCTCGACGCGCTGACCGACCTGCACGCACGCGACCGCGGGCGCGCCGACGTGCTGCTTGAGCGGGATGCGGACCTCCTCGAGGTCCCACGCGATGTCGACCAACGGTCCGACGTTGCGGTACGCGGAGAGCCCGAGCTTCTTGATCAAGCTCGACAGCGGCACGTGCCGGTACTCCTGCATGCTGTGCGGACGCACGTCCTTCTTGCCGGTGTCGGGATGCTGCAGCTTCTTCGCACGCATCGTCACCTTGTTGTCCGCGCACGCGTCCTTCGGGAAGAGGTCTTCCGGGCACGCGTACAGCGAGCAAAGGTTGCATTCGCAGCAGAACTGGCTGCCGAGGATCATCGACTCGCCGACCAGGTTGAAGCCGAGCCCGCGCATCGCGAGGTGCGGCTCGACCGGGTGGCCGATCAGGTAGCGCGGGCACATCTCGGTGCAGAACGAGCACTGATCGCACGCCGACTTGCCGATCTTGTCGCGCGCGGGCGCGTCGGCGAGGTAGCGGCGCGGCAGGATGTGCTCGGCGGGGAAGCAGAGCAGCCCGCCGGTGGTGCGCGTGACGACCTCGTCCATGCCGCGCGAGAGCTTGCCCATCATCACGCCGCCGACCAGCACGTGCGCGACGCTCTCCGGCGCGACGCCCGCGGCGCGCAGCACGTCGCCGTAGCTCGCGCCGACCGGCGCGCAGACGGTGACCGGCTCCTTCACGTCGCCCGCGATCGTCAGGTACTTGTGCGTCACCGGCCGATCGAGCGCGACGTTGAGCAGCGTCTCGACGTTGGTGACCAGGCATCCGACGTCGCCGGGCAAGCCGCCGGGCGGGATGACGCGCTTGGTCGTCTCGTATACGGTGATGAACTCGTCGCCCGCCGGATAGAAGTCGCCCAGCGCGTGCACCTCGATGCCGCGCGGCGCGCAAGCGAGCTCGAGCTCGTGGATCAGGTCCTTGTACTTGTTCTTGATCCCGATGATGCCGCGACGCGCGCCGACCTGGCGCATCGCGAGCTGCATCCCGTCGAGGATCGGCGTCATGAAGTGGCGCAGCAGCTCCTTGTCCTTGTGGAGCAAAGGCTCGCACTCGGCCGCGTTCATGATCACGGTGTCGACGGCGCGCTCGAGCTTCTTGTACGCCGGGAAACCGGCGCCGCCGGCGCCGACCACTCCGTTCTCGCGCAATCGTTCGAGCAGCATCGTGTTCCGTGCGGTGAGCGTCGGGCCCGCCGCGAGGGGGCGGAAGTATAGGAGCGATCGCTCGGCGCCGCCACGCCCGCGCGCGGTCCGTCGCGGGCTACTGGAGCCACACCGCGACCGCGCCGGCGGCGAGCGTCGCGAGCGCGATCCACGCGACGCGCCGCCGCAGCGCCGCGCTGCCGAGGAACACGACGAGCCCGAGCTTGACCAGCGTGTTCGTGACCGCCGCGAGCGTGATCGCGCGCACCGCGAGATCCGGGTCGAGCCCTTCGCGCGCCTGCCGCGAGAGCGAAAGCGTGATCGCGTCGACGTCGGTCAGGCCGGCGATCGCGGCGGCGAGGTACAAGCCGCTCGGCGGCAGGTTCTCGCGCACGATCGCGACGACGACGAGCACCGCGGCGAACAACGCGGCGAAGCGGATCGCCGCGGTCAACCGGAACGGGTTGGCGAGGCTCAGCGACTCCGCGTGGCCGCCCTGGGGCTCGCGCGCGTGCATGCGGAAGCTGACCGCCGCGCACACGCCCGCCGCGAGCCCCATCGCGAGCATGCCGACGGCGACGCGCGCGACCAGCGGCGGATGGACGAGAGCGGTCTCGACGACGATCCGCGCGAACATCACCGTCCACGCGATCGCGAGTCCGGTCGCGAGCGCGCCGAGCGATGCGTCGGGCTCCTCGCGACTGCGCCGCGAGAACGCGAGCGTCACCGCTGTCGACGAGACCAGTCCGCCGAAGAGTCCGGTCAACAACGTGCCGCGCCGTGGCCCGAGCCAACGCGACGCGACGTAGCCCGACAGCGAGAGCGCGGAGATCAGGATCGCGAGCACCCAGACCTCGTAGGGATTGAGCGAGTTCCACGGATCGAGCGTCCGATCCGGCAGGATCGGCAGCACGATGAAGGTCGCGATCAGGAGCTGGAGCCCCGCGTAGAGCTCGCTCGTCTCGATCCGTCCGACCAATCCGTGCAGCGGCTCCTTCCACGCGAGCGTCGCGGTGATCGCGATCGCGATCGCGACCGCGAGCTCCGCGCGACCGTAGAGCGCCATGCCGCCGAGCACGTACGTCGCGAGCGCGGCGACCTCGGTCGTGATCCCCGGCGAGTCCGGCGTCGCGCGCACGTGCATCACGTACCCCGCGACGACCAACGCGGCGACCATGCCGCCGACCGACGCGAAGAGCCACGGCTGCTCGAGCGTGCGCGCGAGCCACGCGGCCATCGCGCCGAGCAGCGCGAGCACGATGAACGTCCGCAGCCCGCCGATCGTCTCCTCGCGGGTTTCGCGCTGCTTGCGCTCGCGATCGATGCCGATCAGCGCGCCGATGAAGAGCGCGGTGGCGAAGCTCGCGAGCAGCCGCGCGGTGTCCTCGGGCCCCACGGGCCCCACGGGCCCCTCGGTCAACGGCGCGACGGCTTGGAGCATGCCGACGGTCTAGCGCCCGCTCCCGCCGCCGACCAGGGTGGCGTACGGCGCAGCGCGCTCCTGAAACGCGCCGACCCGACGCGTCCGACGCCGCGCGGCGCGGGTTCGCCGCCGCCGGGGCTCGCGGCGGGCGCGCGAACGCCCGAAGGCCTCAAGCCCCGGCGCGCGGACTTTCGATCAGCGACCCAGTCGGACTCTGGTCGCCCCGCGCGCGTCCGTCGCTCCTCCACTCGTCCCTCCACACCGCAGCCGATCGCCGCTTCCAGCGATCCCGAGCCATCCGAATGTCGCTCCAAGACGAAGCCGCCAAGCCCAGCGCCTCCTCGCCCGCCGCCGCTCCGTCGAGCACGCCGCCGCCGAGCCCCGCCGATGCCGGCGTCGTCGAGCCGGCGACGCCCGCGGCCGCGCCGAAGGAGCTGCGGTTGACGAGCTCCGGCGCCGCCGCGCAGCGCATCGCCGAGACGGTGCCGCAGCGCGCGCCCGTCGCCGCGCAGCCGCGCACGAGCGAACCCGCGCCGCCGCGCGTGTCCGAGCCCGCCCCGCACGGTCGCGTCGTCGCGTTCGTGCCGGCGAAACCCGACGTGCTCGCGCGCGTGCTCGACTGGACCGGCGCCGCGTGCGCGTGCGCCGGAGTCGCGCTGATCGTCGGCGCCAACGTCCCCGGAGCGCACGCGGAGTTCCTCGCGCAGCTCGGCAACCCGTACGCGCTCGGTGGCGCGCTCACGCTCGGCGGCAGCCTGTTGTTCGGCCTCGGCCGCGTGCGCCGCACGTTGATGTCGGTCCAGCACACGGTCGCGCACGTCCGCGCCGAGACCGCGCGCATCGACGACCTCGCGCGCGACGGGCAAGAGCTCCGGCGCGGCGTCGGCACGGTCGCGGGCTCGACCGCGGGGTTGCAGGGCGAGCTGGTCGCGATCCACTCGCGGCTCGAGGAGCTGACGCGCCTCGCCGCGAACCCGGAGATCCAGACTTCGATCTTCCACCTCGCCGCGAGCCAGGATCAGCTGGCGAAGCGCGTCGACGTCGCGTTGACCGAGCGCGTGCGCGCGCTCGCGCAGGAGCTCGGCGGTGCGTTCGAGAACGTGACGCGCGACCAGCGCGAGCTGCGAGCAAGCGTCGACGAGCTCGGCGAGCGCTTCGAGGCGCGCCTGGCCTCGCAACAGTCGCGCCTGCAAGGCGCGCTCGACGCGCTCGCGGCGGCCGCCGAGGAACAGCGTACGCGCATCGTCGGTGCGCTCGAGAGCCTGAACGACGTCGAGCACGAGCTCGCGAGCCAGCGCGTCGCGTGGAGCAACGGCCTCGCGGCCGCGACGGAAGCGCGCGAACGGACCGCGCGCGACGCCGCGGCGGGCCTGGAGCTCGTCCGCGAGCAGGTCGACGGCCGCTTGGTCGCGCAGGGCCGCGCGCTCGACACTCGGCTCGGCGCGCTCGAACGCGAAGTCGTCGCTCGGCTCGACAACCTCGACCAACGAGCGGCGGAACGGCTCGGCGCGGTCGAGCACGGCGTCGGCGAACGACTCGCGCGGCTCGAGAGCGACCAGCAACGCGGCGCGCGCGAGCTCGCCGACGGTGCCCGCGCGGAATCCGCGCGTCAGGTCGAGGCGTTCGAGCGCGGCCTCGCGGAGCTCCGCGCCAAGGTCGAAGGCGATTTCACGCGACTCGACGCGCGGCTCGACGAAGGCCTGAGCGAGCTCGGCGAACGTGCGACCAAGGACCACGAGCACGAGCAATCGCTGCTTCGCGAAGGGCTCAACGAGCTCGCCGAGCTTGCGGAACGCAT
>JADLBP010000136.1 GCA_020847695.1 Planctomycetota bacterium | reverse complement strand
CGTTCGAGCAGCTTCGGCTCGACGTGCGGCGTGTCCATGCCGATCAGGACCGCGCGGGTCGCGCCGCTCGCGAACACCGCGTCGAACGCGCCCGACAGCCGCGCGCCGAGGTCGCCCTCCCCCTGCGGCACGAGCAGCGCGTCCGGCGCGAGCTCGCGGAAGTACGCCTCGGCCTCGCGCGGCGCGAAGCACACGACGCGCCGGACGCCGGCGACCCGCGCGCACGCGCGCAGCGTGTCGCGCACGAACGCGTCCGCGAGCCGCGCGACTGCGTCGGCGTCCAGGCCGCGCTCTCCGACGAGCCGCGTCTTCGCGAAACCGCGCAAGGGAGCTTTCGCGATCACGATCAGTGCGGACGACGATGTTTCGGCTTGCATGCGAGTTCAGGCGAATCCGAGCCGGCGAGCCAGCGCCCGTAGCCAACCGCGCCCGCGCGCTGCGACGCGCGCCGAGAGCTCCGCGCGTTGGCGCTCCAGGTTCTCCGCGTGCCGGCGCAAGCCTTCGCGCTCGGCCTCGAGCGTCGCGACGTGCCCGACGAGGTGCGGGCGCTCGGCCTCGAGGTTCGCGATGTGGCCGAGCAGGTGCGGACGTTCGGCCTCGAGGTTCGAGGCGTGCCGGCGCGCGAGCTCGAGCTCCGTGTCGAGTGCTTCGACGTGCGCGAGGATGCCGGCGCGCTCGAGGTGCTCGAGCAACGGACGCGGCTCCGACGCCGCGGGCGCCTCCGGCGGCCGCGCGGCGACCCACTCGACCAACGTCGGCGCGGCGCGGATCATTTCGGCGTCCTCGACCGCGGACGGCGGGTCCTGCACGATCGAGCACGTGCGGCAGATCGGATGCAGGTCGCCGGTGTGCAGCGCGCGGCGCAGGCCGCGATAGAGCTCGTTGTTCCAGATCGCGTCGAAGTCCCCGGTGCGCAGGTCGCCCGCGCGCATCTTGACGTTCGCGTGCGGATGGCAGCACGGCATCACCAGGCCTTCGTAGCTGATGAAGAGCTGCTGCGTCGGCAGCTTGCAGACGATCGGCGCGGCGCAAGCGCGCGCGTGCGCGTGCGCCGAGCAGACGGCCGGCGGGCCGGCGGCGTCGGACTGAGCGGTGAGCGTCGCTGCTCCGGAAAGCGCGGCGCTCGCGTCGCTCGAACACTCCGTCGCAGGCGCTTCCTGGCCCTTCGTCGCCGTCGAGTTCGCCATCGCGGGCGCTGCGACCGCCGCAGACTCCCCCGTCGCGGTCTCGCGCGCGGCGACCGGATACGGCCGCGGCGCGTCGAAGTGCACGCCGAGCTCGCGAGCGCGTTGCGCCGCCTGCTCGCGGACCTCGTTGTAGCGCTCCGGCTCGTCGAACAGGCTTTCCGGCCGACCGGCATCGGTGGTCGGGATCACGTGCTGCGCGTGGACCTCCTCGGCCTGGAGCGACGCCGCCAGCTCGACGAACGCGACCAGTTCGTGCAGGTTCGACTTCATCAGCACGAAGCACAACGCGAGCCGCGTGCGCTCCGACGGCGGGTACGTGAGCCGGTGGCGGTTGAGCAGGTCGAGGTTCGCGCGAAGGTGCGACCAGCGCGAACCGACGCGGATGCGCTCGTAGGTCTCGCGCGTCGCCGCGTCGATCGAGACCTGCATGTACGACACGCAGCGCGCGAGCACCTCGGCGAGCCCGGGCTGGTCGATCCGCGTGCCGTTGGTGGTCAAGTCGACCTGTTGCCCGCACTCGAACCCGCGCTCGACGTAGTAGCGGAAGTCCGGCGCGAGCGTCGGCTCGCCGCCGAAGCCGATGTGCAGCTTCGACGAGTACGGGAACACCTGCATGCAGAGCTTCTCGAAGACTTCGCGCGAGAGCGACTGCAAGCCGCGTCCGCGCCGCGTGCCTTGCGGGCGCAGCAGCTCGATGCACATGTAGCACTCGAGGTTGCAGCCCGACGCGACCTGCAGGAAGACCGAGAGCGGCCGGTGGAACGCGTGCGCCTCGCCGCGCTCGAAGGCGCGTTCGGCGGCGATCTGATTCAGGCGATGGACCGTCGTGAAGCGGCGAGCGGCGCGCGGACCGAGCATGGACGTTCCAGCCTAGCGTCGCTCGACTTCCTCGGGGCGCGAACTTCGCGGACGCGACGATCGCACGCTCTGCACCGAACCGAGGATCCCGGCCGCCGACCGCGCACCCACGCCGACGGAGCTTCTGGCGCGCGATCTGAGGAGCTGGGGTCGTGGCGCCTGGACTGCGAGTCGTTCGCTCACTCGCGGCTACCGCCGATGACCGCGACTTCGAGCCAAACGGAGCCCATGGGCACGCGTCGCGCGGACCATTCGCATTTCGCCGGAGGAGGCTGCAGATCCTCGAACGAGAGCCACCCGTTCGGCAGCCGGACGCCACCGATTCCACCTCGACGGCGCGACCCGCTCGTCAGATTTGCCGCACCCTCGGCGATCGACCGAACCTCGGCATCCAGCTCGTTCGAGTACCACGAGAACGCGCACGGCACCACGATGCCCGTGGCGCGACGCGAAACGCGAGCTGGGCTCCAGCCGTCTGCGTCGAACGGTCCACGGGGTCCGCCGTACCAGTCCAGACTGGTCTGCCACACGAACGCCGACAGCCCGAGTCCGTGCTCGAGCACCAGCGCGCGCGCTCGCGGCTCGTTGCGCCACACCCCGAGCCAACCGTCGCCGTCCGGCAGTATGGCGATGACCAAGTCGATCGCCTCGTCCTCCCAGTCGTCATGCGTCCGCCACACGATGGCGCATGCGAGCTCGCACGGCTCGTCGCGCTCCTGCATCACGCTGAGCGCGATCCGTTGCTGCCGTTTCAACACGAAGCGCAGACCGACGCAACGCGCGCGTTCCAGGCCGTCGCCGTCGGCTCCTCTCATCACGTACAGGGGTGTCGATTCGACGAAGGAGAAGATGCGCTCGCCAGACGGCGGCTGGTGATCGGGGAACTCGTACGGAATGACCTCCGCCGGCGGACTTGCGCGCGCCGCGTGCCGAACGGCAGTGGCCGCCGCGCAGCTCGCGACGAGGAGTGCGACCACGACAGCGGCGAGTCGCCCTCCGCCCGCGGTGACGCCCGCGACTCGGTGGGATCGATCGGACGAACGCCCCGCGGTCGTCGAAAGCACGGTTCCGAGCAGACCGGAAGCCATGCAGGGAATGCTAACGCGGCCGCGGCGGTTCGAGCTCCAGCGGCTCGCCGCCGGCGGTGCACTGGACCGCGCCGTCGCGCCACGCGATCTCGCCGCGGCGGACGACGAGCTCGGGGAAACCCGCGAGCTCGAGACCCTCGAACGCGCTCCACTTCGAGCGCGACGGCAGCTTCGCGGCTTCGACGCGCCGCGTCGCGTGCGGATCGAACAGCACCAGGTCGCCGTCGAACCCCGGCGCGAGCGAGCCCTTGCCCGGGAGGTGCAACGAGCGCGCGGCGCCGAGCGTGCAACGCTCGAGCGCGGTCGCGGCGTCGAGCGCGCCGCGGCGGACGAGCTCCCACGTCAACGGCCACAGCAAGTCGACCGATGGCATCCCCGACGGCGCCTTGGCGTACGGCCGCAGCTTCTCCTCGAGCGGGTGCGGCGCGTGGTCGGTCCCGAGCGCTTCGAGCGTGCCGTCGGCGAGCGCGGCGCGCAGCGCGGCTCGGTCCTCGGGCGTCTTGATCGACGGGTTGACCTTGAGCAGGTTGCCGAGACGCCCGGCGTCCTCGCACGACAGGAACAGGTAGTTCGGTCCGGTGCTCGCGCCGACCTTCAGCCCGCGTCGCCGCGCGTCGCGCACCAGCTCGACCCCGCCCTTCGACGAGAGGTGGAACACGTGCAGCTCGGCGCCGGTCTCCTCGACCAGCTCGATCGACTCGCGGATCGACTCGACCTCGGCGGCGTGCGAGCGCACGAGGTGGTGCTCGGCGACCGTCGCGTCCGGGTAGCGGTCCTTGCCTTCGCGCAGCAGCTCTTCCTTCTCGCAGTGCGCGACGATCATCCGGCCGGCGCGCGCGGCGGCGGCGAACAGCGTGCGCAGCGCGTCGTGGTCGAGGATGCCGCCGAGCCCGGTCGAGCCGCCGAGGAAGCACTTGAACGCCGGCGACAGCGGCGCCATCGCCGCGAGCTCGTCGACCGAGTCCGCGACCAGGTTCGCGAGGCACCCGAAATCGACCCGCGAGCGCGTGCGGACGTGCGCGATGCGCTCCTCGAGCGCCTTGCGCGACGTCGACAGCGGCGGGTTGTTCTGCACTTCGACCACCGCGGTGACGCCGCCGTGCAGCGCGCCGGCGGACCCGTGATCCCAGCCTTCCTTGTGCTCGAGCCCGGGATCGCGGAAGTGCACGTGCACGTCGACCAGCCCGGGGATCACCGTCAGCCCGTCGGCGTCGAGCACCGGCAAGTGGCCGCGCGCGAGGTCCGGGCCGACCGCGTCGATGCGGCCGTCGACGATCCGAACGTCGACCGTGCGAGAAGCCGGAGAGGGCGGATAGCTCTTCGCGCCGCGCACGAAGAGGCTCGGTCCACGGGAGGCTTGCATCGCGTCGCTCAGGTCTTGCGCACGACGACCAACGTGATGTCGTCCTCGTGCTTGCCGTCGGAGAAGGAGAGCGCCGCCTCCGCGATCGAGCGCGAGATCGTCTGCGCGTCGTGCGGATGCGAAGCGAGCTCGCCGAGCAGCACGCGCAAGCGTTCGACGCCGAACAGGCGATCGCGATCGCCCGGCGCGTGCGACTCGATCAAGCCGTCGGTGTACGAGAGCAGCACGTCGCCGCGCTCGAGCACCATCGACTCGTCGACCGAGTACGTGGTCTCCGCGACCCAGCCGAGCGCGGGCCCGTGCTTGTCGATCGAGATCACCTCGCGCGTCCGCGCGCGCCAGACCAACGGGCCGTGGTGGCCGGCGTTCAGGAGCTCGCACCGGCCGTCGTTGGAGAGCACGACCATCAGCAGCGTCAGGAACATCCCGGCTTCGTCGCGCTCGCACAGGTCCTGGTTCAGCATCGTCAGCGCCGAGCTCGCATCCTGGCCGACGCGCAGGTACGAACGCAGCGACGCTTGCGCGGACGCGGTGATCAGCGCCGGGCCGATGCCGTGGCCGGAGACGTCGCCGATCACGACGGCGAGCCGCTGGTCGCGCGCCTTGACGAAGTCGAAGAAGTCACCGGACGTGCGCTCGGCGGGCCGATACCAGCCGGCGAGGTCCCACCCGGTGCGGTCCTTCGGCACCTGCGGCATCAGGCTGTTCTGCACGGCGCTGGCGAGCTCGAGCGATTGCTCGAGGCGCGTCTTCTCGATCGAGTCGAGGTGCAGCCGTTCGTTCTGGAGCGCGATCGAGATGTGTTGCGACAGCGCGGCGAAGAGCGACAGATCGCGCTCGGTGAACTCACGCGTCGCGGCGCGCGAATCGATGTACAGCGCCCCGCGTTGGGGCTTGTCGCTCGCCTGACCCGGGGGAGGCGGCGTCGAGATCGGCACGCACATCACCGCGCGCAGCTTGAGGTCGTAGACCGAGCGGCCGAGGTCGAGCGCTTCCGCCTCGGAGTTGACCGTCGCCTTGTGCGGGCGATTCTGCTCGAGGACCTTCTTCACGATGCTCGACGAGAACCGCACGTTCTCGCCGATGTTCTGGCCGTCGCGCGAGCGTGCGACGCGGACCTGCGTTGCGCCGTCCTCGCCGACCAGGATCAAGAGACCGCGTTCGGCGGTCGCGAACTCGATCGAGCGGTCGACGATCTCGGTCAGCTTGTTCTCGAGGTCGCGCGACTGCGAGATGCGCGCGATCACCGCGAGCAGGAGCTCGACCGACTTGCGATCGAGGCTCGAGTCACCGGTGATGAAATGCGCCGCGGGCTCCGCACCGGCGGCAGCCGCGGGCTTTTGCGCCTCGGGCTCGGGCTTGGGGGCCGAATCGCCCTTCTTCCGGTTCCAAAACATGGCGGCGCATCGTACCAGGCCGCGCGATCCGTTCGAAGGCGAGTTCCGACGCGCCGCGAGCACGTCCGGACGCCCCCGAAATCGCTTGCGTCGTCGCAGACGCCGGGGACAATCCGAGCCCCCCACGTCAGGCTCCCTCCCACCTCGACTTCCGGCCCACGCAATGCACATCAACGTCGAGCACCTGCAGACCCACGCCATCCTCCACCTGCGCGGAGAATTCGACACGTACTACGTGAAGAACCTCCAGCAGGAGATCGACGAGCTCGTCAAGAGCGGGGTCACCCGCGTCGTGCTCAGCCTGCGCCACGTCAAGTTCATCAACTCGACCGCGCTCGGCTCGATCATCAAGGCGTCGAAGACGCTCGCGGCGAAGAACGGCAAGCTGGTCATCTCGCGGCCGTCGCCGTTCTGCCGGGAGATCATCGAGAAGGTCGGCCTCGACCGCGTCGTGCCGATCTTCGACGACGAGGACAGCGCCGGACGCGCGGTGGTCGAGACCGCCGCCGCCGCGGGCGCGAAGGCGTCGGCGCTCAAGGTCGACGACGAGGGCAGCGTGCTGTTCTCCCCGATCGACGAGAAGCGCATCCAGCACTTCCTCAGCGAAGCCGCGCGCAAGAAGGGCAAGCTGCTCGGCGAGACGATCGGCGGCAAGGGGTGGTCGAGCGTCGGCCGCATGGCCAGCCTCGACGAACGCGGCCTGCACTTCACGTGGAACGGCGGCGACACCGGTCTCGAGCCGTTCGCGATGGGCCAATTGCTCGCGATCGGGACCGAGCTCAAGCTCAAGTTCCGCCTGCCGCTCTTCATGCAGGGCTTCTGCGAAGCGATCGGCACGATCAGCGAGATCGAGGAGCGCACCGACGGCGTCAAGGTCGGCCTGAGCTTCTCCAAGATCGACGACAAGGTCCTCGACGCCGTGCGCCAGTACGCGAAGGACCTGAAGTTCCTGCGCGACGAGCTGCGCAAGGCGACCGGCGGCTGAGCGAGCGCGCGCCCGGCGCGTTCAGGACGCGAGCGGCAGCGCCGTCGCGGCGTCGCCGCCCGCGCCGCGCAGCGCGTGCTCGAACTCGTCCGCGACGTGCGACCACGACGCGCGTTCGCGCGCGTGCTGCACCCCCGCCTCGCTCCACCGCGCCCGTGCGTCCGGTGAGTACGCGGCGGACGAGATCGCGTCGGCCCACGCGGCGACCGAGCCGGGCTCGACGCTGACGCCGGCCGAGGACGACGCGATCACTTCGTCGAGCCGCGGCAGCTTGGAGGCGAGCACCGGAGTTCCGCACGCGAGCGCCTGCAGCACGCCGAGCGCGGGCTTGTCGAAGTCGAGCGTCGGCTCGGCGTAGAGCGTGCTCGCCGAGAAGAGCCCCGGGAGATCGTCGGGCTCCGCGTCGAGGAGGAAGTGCACTCGCGCTCCGACGCCGAGACGCTCCGCGCACGCGCGCGCGCGGGCGTGTCCCGCGCCGCGACCGGCGATCGCGAGCGCCCAGTCGCCGCGCTGCGCGAGCGTCTTCGCGAACGCGGCGATCAACGGCTCGACGCCCGAGCGCGCATCGAGATTCGACGCGCACGCGAGCACGCGCCCGACGATGCGGTGGCGCGCGACCAGGCTCGACGTCAGCCCGGGCCGGAAGCGCTCGGGATCGACGCCGTGCGGCACGATGCGACAGCGGTCGGGAGCGAAACCGTCGCGCAACGCGAGCTCGCGCGCGACCGAGTCGAGCGCGACCAGCTCCGCGGTCGTGCGCCGCACGTAGGCGCCCCACAGCGAGTGGCCGATGCGCCAGAGCGAGCGCTCGAGCAGGCTGCCGCGGACGAAGAGCCCGGCCTCGACGACCACCAACGGCACCTGCAGCCGCCGCGCGGCGCGCGCGCCGAGCCACGCCGCAGGAGAGAGTGCGTCGTACGCGATCACCGCATCCGGCGCGAACTCGATCACGCTGCTCGGCGCGAGGCGCTCGACCGCCGAGCTCGGCGACCCCGGCGCCGCATCGTCCGCGAGCGTCGCGCCGAAGGCGCGCAGCGTGTGTCCGCGGCGCGCGAGCTCGCGCGCGAGCTCGTGAGCGTGCTCGGCACCTTTGATGTGCGCCGACAACGGATCCAGCAGGAGAGCGACACGCAGAACGGGCATGAGGGACGGGCGCGCCGACACCCGAAGTCCTTTCCGTGGCGAGTGCCGAACCGTCGCGAACTTCGGTTGTACGGCAACGCTTTCTTGAGTCGCTCAAGCCGGAGCGCCACGCGCCGAGAACAGCGCGTCGCAGCTTTTTGGAACGCGACCTGGAACCCCGGATGAACCACTCCGCACCTCTTCCGCAACGCTGCCTCCCGGGCACCGAACAGCCCACGCGCGGGCTGTTCGTCGACCGCTGGGGCACGCTCCTCGAACTTCCTTCCGCTCCTCCGAAGCGCTTCGCCGACACGACGTTCGTCGCGGGCGCCGTCGACGCGCTCTACAAAGCGCAGTGCGAGGGCTGGTCGGTCTACCTGGTCGGCAACGAAGACCACGTCGCGCACGGCGAGGTCAGCGACCAGGAGTGGCTGCACTTCGAAGGCGAGCTGCTCGGCGCGCTCGCGGCGCACGGCGTGCGCCCGAAACGCTTCTACGCGTGCCTCGAGCACCCGGCGGGCAAGGATCCGCACAAGAAGCCCTCGGTCTTCCGCCTGCCGGACACCGGGCTCTTCTACCACGCGCTGCAGGCGGACGGCCTGCAGCTCCACCAGAGCTGGGTGGTCGGCGACTCGTCGCTCGAGATCGCCGCGGGCCAACGCGCGGGCTGCAAGACCGCCGGCGTGCGCAGCGGCCTCGCGCTGCGCGACCGCGAGCTCGCGATCGAACCCGATGTCGTCTTCGACGACCTCGCGCAGATGGTCCACACGCTGGTGCGCTCGCCGGCGTACGCGCGACCACGCTGAGTCCATTTCGGGGGCCCCGGCGAACCCCACGCTGCTTCCAAGGCAACTCCATTGCCGTCGGGGCCCCCCACCTCCTCCGGCCGCGCGCGTCTCCTCTAGGGACGCCAGCGCGCGCCGAAGCGGGTGTCCAGGAGCTCGCCGTCGCGCCGGATCGGCACGGCGGCGAGCTCGCTCGTCGGCGCCGGACCGAAACCACCGAGCAGCAGCGCGAGCAGGAGGCACTCGGCGTGCGCGCGCGCGAGCTCGCGGACAGCGCTCTCCGGCGCCGGTTCGCCCGGCGAGGTCGGCGCGGCCGCCCCGGAGGCGTTCACGGACGCGGGATCGCTCGAGGCCGGCGAGACGGCGCCCACAGCGGCGAGCGAGTCGGCGAGCGGCGCCGCGGGCACGAGCTCGAGCCCGCCCGGGCTCGCGTCGTCGGTCTGGGCCACGGACGGGCTCGCAGCCGACTCGGGTCGCGCCAGCGTGGCGTCGAGCGCAGCGGGCGCGCGCGTCTCGAGGGACGACGGTCGCGCTGCCACGAGGTTCGGCGCGCTCGCCGGGGCGACTTCGGGCTCGCCCGGCGCGCTCGCGCCCGAGCCGCCCGATCCACCCGGCGCGCCGGGACCGGCGAGGGACGCGGGGTCCGCGCTCGGCACCACGTCCTCCTCCGGACTCCACGGCCAGGCGAAGCTCGGCCAGAGCGCCGCGCGCTCGAGCCGCAGCTCGCGCTCGGCCTCGCGCGGATCCGCGACCGGGTCGAGCGGCAGCAGCGCGCTCGCGCCGACCTCGACGAACACGCGCCGCGCGTGCGCCGGATCGGGGCCGGCGCGCTCGAAGCACACCGGACCGCCGACCAGCCGCTCGACGTGGACGCCGCTCGAGCCGCGCGAGTCGAACGCGAGCACGCCCGCGCCGCCGCGCGCGCGCCAGCCGCCGTCGAGCTCCAACGCGAGCTCGCCCTTGCGCACCTCGAGGTGCGCGCCGCTGAGCTCGGAGAGGCGCACGCTCGGCGCGCCGTTCGCGTCGAACGCGAACTCGCAGCGCGAGGGCCCGTCCAGCTCCAGGCTGCCGCGTCCGTTCCAGCGCAGGCTGGCGGACGCGCGCGCGTCGAGCCGCAGCTCGCCGCTCCCCTCGACGCGCCTCCACGCGCCGAGCGAGTCGACGACCCCGGTCGGCCCTTCGCCGACGACCTCCGCGCGGCCGCGCTCGACGCAGAGCCAGACCTCCGGCGCGGCGCCGGAGACGGGCTCGCCGAACGCGAGCGACAGAGCGAGGACGACGGAGAGCATCGGTTCCGGAGTCCGGATCGGCGCGCGGCCCGCCGGATCTGGAAGCCGGGACCGGAAATCAGTTCCGCTCGGCGAGCTCGCGGCGCAGCAACGCCGCGCGCAGGCGGTCGCGCTCGCTCGGCTCGACGAGCTCGACGGTCGCGTCGCGCGAATTCAGCGCCTGGAGGTGCCCGCGCTGGATCTGGATGCGCAGACGATTGACCAGCGTGCTGGTGCCCGCCGGCCAGAGGCCGAGATAGACGCCGAGCCGCAGGTTGGAGAGGTGCGCGAGCGCGTTGTCGGTGGTCATGAAGCGCGCGGAACGCAGCATGCCGAGCGAACGGCTGACCCGGTCGGCGAGCGAGGCGCGTTGCTCCTTCATCAGCGCTTCGCGCACGCGGCGCTCGAAACGCACGACCGACGCGACCAGATCGACGAGCTCGGCGGCGAGCTGGTTCTCGTCGCGGCCGAGCGTCACCTGGTTGGAGACCTGATAGAAGTCGCCGGTCGCTTTCGTGCCCTCGCCGTAGAGCCCGCGCAGCGCGAGCCCGGTGCGCTGCACCGCCATGAAGACCTTCTCGAGCTCGCTGCGCACCAACGACAGCGCCGGCAGGTGCAGCATCACCGACGCGCGCAAGCCGGTGCCGACGTTGGTCGGGCAGCACGTCAGGTAGCCGTACGTCTCGCTGACCGCGAAGGGCAGCGCGTGCTCGAGCTCGCGATCCGTCTGCTGCGCGCGTTGGAACGCGGTGCCGAGGTCGAAGCCCGGTCGCATCGCCTGCACGCGCAGGTGGTCCTCCTCGTTGACCATCACCGACACCGTCTCGTCGTCGGAGTACGCGACCGCGCGTCCGGGCAGCGCGGCGCGTTCCTCGGCGGACGGCGCGAGATCGCGACTGACCAGGTGACGCTCGCGCAGGCAGAGTCGCAGCACCGGCGGCGCGTCGTGGATCGGCACCCAATGCATCGGACCGGAGACGCGCAGCGCGGTCAGCGGCTCGCGCACGCGCTCGCACAGCTCGACCGCGCGCTCGGGTGCGAGCTTGGTGACGAACGGATACTCGGCGAGGTTGCGCGCGAGACGCACGCGCGAGGAAACGACCACGTCGCCCTCCGGGCCGTGCTCGGTCAGCCAAGCGGCGACGCGCTCGGCGAACTTGGTGCAATCGATCGGGCGATGGGTCACGGTGCGGGCGACGAGCGGTCGCTGCGGATCGCAGCCGCCGTCGGCGAACGCGCATCCTAAGGCTGGAGAGCGGGCGCATCCAGTTCCGCGAGCGCGAGCTCGCTTGCTCCGCCGCCGCGCGCCTGCGATCCTCGCCCGACGTGCGTACGTTCGCCGGTACTTCGCTCGCCGCGCTCGCCGGGCCCTTGCAGGGCGCGCTCGGTGGGCTGCTGCTCGCCGTGTGCGCCGTGTGCGCCGGCGCTCCCGCCGCGCGCGGGGCGGTCGCGCAGGCGCAGCGCGACTTCCCGGTGATCGTCTACCGGCAGACGTATTCCGGTCGCGAGGCCCCCGAGCCGCTGCTCGCCCCCTTCGGCGGCGTCCACGTGCGCGGCGACGAAGCGGCGGAATGGGTGCTCGCGCGCGGGCTCGACTTCTACGTCGAGCACTCCGCGGGCCGCAACGACCTGCATCTCGATCGCGACCGCGCGGACGAAGCCGCACGCTGGCGCGGGTTCCTCGACACGCGCGACGAGCGCTTCCTCGTGCGGCAACCGTGCCTGACCGAGCCCGAGACGCGCGCCCGGCTCTTCCGGACGCTCGATGCGAGCCTGGCGGCGCGCGGCGGACGCTACGGGCTCGGCTATTCGCTCGGCGACGAGGTCTCGCTGACCGCCGGCGGAGGGCCCGAGGACGTCTGCGTGTCGCCGACGTGCCGCGAAGCGTGGCGACGGTGGCTCGCCGCGCGCGGCCGGCTCGAGCGCGCGCGAGAGCTCGGCTTCGACGACCTAGCGGCAGTGTCGACCGACGCCGCGCTCGAAGCGGTCGGGGACGGTGAGCCCGCGGCGCGCGAGCTGCTCGAATTCTGGCTGCTGCGCCGCGCGTTCCACCATCAGGTCGTGCTCGATCTCTTGCGCGAGCTCGCGACGCGCGTGCGCGCGGCACGCCCGGGCGCTCCGGTCGGGCTGATGGGCCTCTCCGGCGAGACCGCGTTCGGCAACGTCGCGACCGAGCGCGTGCTCGGCTTCCTCGACTTCGTCGAGTGCTACCGCACGTTCGACGCGAGCGAGCTCGCGTTCACGCTGCGCGGTCCGCGCCAATCGATCTACGCGACGGTCTTCCCGTCCGCGCGCGCGCCGGACGCGTGGGCCTGGGCGAGCGCCGAGCACTTCCTGCGCGGAGGCGACGGCATCATCGTGTGGTGCGATCGCGAGCTCGAGCGTTCGACCGCGCTGTTCGAATCGCTCGCGCGCTCGACCGCGCTGGTGCGCCGGCTGCGCGCCGAGCTCGGCGAGTTCCGTCCGCGCCCGCGCGGCATCGCGATCCTCCGGTCGTCCGACAACCTCGCGTGGGGTTGGCTGCGCGACGCCGAGGACGACGGTGCGAGCTGGCCGAAGCGGATGGCGAGCTGGCAGGCCGATCACGGGCGCGTCGAGCTCGCGGCGCGCGCGTGGCTCGAGCTCTGCGAGGACGTCGGCGTGATGCCCGGCGTGCTGCCGCTCGACGCGATCGACGCCGGCACCGTCGCGCGCTTCCCCTGCCTGGTCGCGACCGAGCTCGCGCTGTGCGACGACGCCGACCTCGAGCGACTCGGCCGCTACCTCGCCGCCGGCGGACGCCTGATCGTCGACGGCGAGTTCGCGACGTTCGACGCGGGCGCGCGACCGCGTCCCGTCGAGGCGCTCGCCGCTTGGACCGTCGCGAACGGCGGACGCGTGCTCGCCGCGCCGACCGGGATGGCGAGCTACCTCGCGTTGCGCCGCGAGGAGACGCGCGCGGCGTTGCTCGGGATGCTCGCGGTCGCCGGCATCGAGCGCGCGCCGTTCGCGCCGAGCGCGAGCGGCTTCGCGGGGCCGTGGCTGGTCGCTTGGACCGAGGACCGGAGCGCGAACGGCCGCGGCGCGCGCACGTGCGTCGCGCTGCCGAAGTTCCGAGGCGTCGGGCGCGAGGCGGGCCTCGGGTCGCGCGCGCCGGCACCCGAGCTCGCGACGTTGGTCGTCGACGCGGTCGCCCGCGACGGAGCGCGACTCGAGTGGCTGCACCCGCCGCTCGACGCGGGCGGCAAGCGCACGTTGGCCGCCGGCGAGCCTCTGGTCGTGCGGCTCGGGCCGCGCGCTCAGTAGCGCGGCTTTCGGATCGAGATGCCGCGCTTCAGGTTCTTCCAGCGCGAGCGCAGCTCCGCGCGCAGCGCCGCGTTGTCCGCGCGAGCGAGGTCGAGCTCGCCGCGCGTCGCAGCGAGCTCCTTGCCGGTGCGTTCGAGCTTCTCGAGCGCGCCGACCAACTCGCCGTTCAGGCGCGTCGCGAGCTCGTTCGCGCGATTTGTCGCCGCTTCGAGCTCGCGCGAGTAGCCGCGCAGTCGCTCCAGCTCCACTTCGACCGCTCGGCGAGCCTCGCGTTCGGCTTCGAGCTCGTGGCCGCGGCTCGCGAGCGCGTTCTCGAGCTCCGCCGCATGCGCCTCGAGCCCGTGCACGCGCAACTGGAGCGCCTGCAACGCGTCGCGTTGGTTCGTGAGCTCGCGCTCGAGCTCCGCGCGGACCGCCGCGAACGCCTCCGCCTCGCGTGCGCGCACGGCTTGCAGCTCCGCGAGCGACGCACGGTGGCCCGCGAGGTCGGTCTCGAGGTCGCCGATCACCTCTTCGCGCTCGCTGATCCGCGCGCGCGCGTCCGCGAGCGTCGCACGGTGGCCGGCGAGGTCGGTCTCGAGGTCGCGCGCGACCTGGCGCAGCGCGTCGCGCTCGTCGCGCCACGCCGCGCGCTCGCGATCGAACGCCATCAGCTCCTCGGAGAGCCGCTCGAACGGCGCGGCGGCGCCGCGCGGCGTCACCGCCGGATCGAGCGCGCCGCGGGCCTCGGGCAGCTTCGCGCCGCGGAACGCCGCGACGACGACGTGACGGTAGACCTGGTCGCCGTGATCGGAACGGAAGAGCTCGCGGTTGTAGTAGCGATGGAAGCTCTTCGCGAGCCCGCGCAACGCGGGATCGTCGTCCATGTACATCGAGAAGCACATCCCGACGAGCCAACGCTCGAGGTTGGCGTGCCCGAAGCTCGCCACCTTCCCGCCCGCGGCGGCGAGCTCGCGCTCGGTGTCGGCGCGGATCGGCAGGCCGTGCTCGCGGTGCTCGTTCAGGTAGCGGTGCTCGGTCTTCAGCTTCTCGCGCAGGAAACGCTGCAGCGCCTGTTCGGCCTCGACGACGCGCGGCGCCTCGTACGGGCCGGCGAGCAGCACCCAACGCTTCGCGACGCGCGCGCACTCGCGCACGAAGTCGCGGCGCAGCGGCGGCGGCACGTGCTCGAGCGTGTCGAACGCGCACACCGCGTCGAAGCTCGCGTCCTTGAACGGCAACGCGGCGCCGCTGCCGAGCACGAGCCCGCGCTCGGCGCTCGCTTCGACGTCGACCAACCGGACCTCGTCGTTCGGCAGGAACGAGCGCAACAGCGCGGTGCGGCCGCCGACGTCGAGCACGCGCAGGCGCTCGTTGGGCGCGCGCAACTCCTCGAGCAGGTCCGCGGTCAGCCGGTAGCGCTGGTACTGGTCGAACGGCAGCTCGAGGACGTCGATCACGCGCGCGACTCCCGCTCTTCCTTGCGGTCCGGACCGCTCCACTTCACCCGCCACTCGGTCGGCATGTAGATCATGCCGTGCTGTTGGCGGTCGGCGTCGATCACCTCGAACGTGACGACGTGCTCCTGTTGATCGATCGGAGTCGGCGCGGGCTTCGAGTGGTCGTAGAGGTAGCTGGTCAGGTAGTACTGGCCGACCAGCAACGGGAGCTCGGGCACGCTGAGCTCCGCGACGCCTTCCTCGCCCGCGCGGATCTCGTCGAGCACGATCGGCTCGCGCCGCCAGTCGTGGTTCGTGCCGTTGACGTACGTCCCGTCGGAGCGGTAGATGCCGAGGCCGAACACGGGCTTCTTCGCGCCCTGGTGCGCCTTGAAGCGCATGCGCACGAGGAACGGATCGCCGGTGCGGAACACGTGCGTCACCTGGTTCTTCGCGCCGACCAGCTCGACGGTGTGGACCTCGATCTCGCCGGAACCCCAGCGCGGGTACGTCGAGCCGCCGCGGTTCAGCGCGGACAAGCGCTCGTTGCCGCGGGTGTGCGCGCGCTTCAGGTACTCGTCGGCGACCTTCTCGGCGGTGCCCTGGCCGACGACCTCGCCCTTGTCCATCAGGACGACGTGCTCGCACATCGACTTGACCGCGCCCATGTCGTGCGAGACGAAGAGGATCGTCTTGCCCTTCTCACGGAACTCGTTCAGACGGTTGATGCACTTGCCGCGGAAGTGCTCGTCGCCGACCGAGAGCGCCTCGTCGATCATCAGGATGTCGGGGTCGACGCTCGCGGCGACCGAGAAGCCGAGACGCACGTACATCCCGGAGCTGTAGGTCTTGACCGGGCGATCGATGAAGTCGCCGAGCTCGCTGAACTCGACGATCTTCGGGAAGCGCTCGTCGATCTCGTCCGGCCGCATGCCGAGGATCGAGCAGTTCAGGTAGATGTTGTCGCGGCCGGAGAACTCCGGGTGGAAGCCGGCGCCGAGCTCGAGCAACGACGCGACGCGTCCGTTGACGTGCAACTCGCCTTCGGTCGGCCGCGTGATGCCGGTCAAGAGCTTGAGCAGCGAGCTCTTGCCCGCGCCGTTCTCGCCGATGATGCCGACGGTGCTGCCCGGCGGGATGTCGAGGTAGACGTTGCGCACCGCCCAGAAATCGGTGTGCTTCCGGAGGCCGGGCACCAGGAGCTCCCACACGCGGTGGATCGGCTTCTGGTACATGCGATACGCCTTGCCGAGACCGCGGCAGAGGATCGCGCTCGAGCCCGCGCCGTGGGCGCGACTCGTCGTCTGGGCTGCGGTCAGGGAAGCGGGGCTCACGGGAAGCTCAGAGAAGATCGGGGAAACGCGCCTTCTGCGCCAGGAAGAACCGCGAGCCGAGCAGGAACGCGACCACCGCGACCGCGGCGAAGACGCCCAGGGTCAGCGGTTGCGGCCAGACACCGTAGATCAGGACCTTGCGGTAGCTGTCGATCAGCCAGTACATCGGGTTGATCTGCAGCACCCAGCTCAGGCCGGCCTTCTTCACCATCTCCGCCGGATAGAAGATCGGCGTCATGAACATCCACACGCTCATCGCCACGCCGATCACGTGGTAGACGTCGCGCAGGAACAGGTTGAACGCGGCGAGGAAGTAGCCGAGACCGAGCGTGAAGATCGCCTGCAGCACCATCAGGATCGGCAGCGTCACCAGCGACGGTCCCAAACCGATCGGACGCATGATGGTCTGCCCGGTCTCGCCCGCGGAGGCGACGACGTCGGGCTCGGCGCCGTAGGCGAACCACGCGACGCCGATCGCCGCGATCGCGACTCCGATCAACATGTTGATCAGCGCGGAAATCGTCAGGTACACCGGCAGGATCTCGGCGGGGAACACGACCTTCTGGATCAGGTTCTGGTTCTCGGCGAGCGTGTTCGTGCAGCGCGAGATCGTCTCGGCGAAGCACTGCCAGACGATGATGCCGGAGAGCATCAGCAGTGCGACCTCGCTCGGCGTCTGCCCGGGTGTCCAGCGCGTCTCCAACACGACTTGGAACACGAACATGTACACGAACAGGTTGACGACCGGGAAGATCACCGACCAGAAGAAGCCCATGCTCGAGCCCACGTAGCGCGCGCGAAGATCGCGCAACACGAAGTCGCGCAACAAGCGGCGGTGGTGCGAGAGCGAGGAGAAGATCGCGAACACGTCCGGGCCTCAGAGGATGCGTTTGCCGAGCGCGGAGAGCAGCAACTGGACCGCGACCTGCGCGGTGCAGTTCTTCACGTCGAGGATCGGATTGATCTCGGTCACCTCCAGCGAGAGCAGCCGTCCGGATTCGTGCGCGTTCTCCATCACCAAGTGGGACTCGCGGAAGTTCGTGCCGCCGGGCACCGGCGTGCCGACGCCGGGCGCGACCGTCGGGTCGACGCCGTCGAGGTCGAACGACAGGTGGAAGCCCGCGGTGCCGTCGGTGGCGATCGCGATCGCGCGCTTCATCACCTCGTTCATGCCGAGCATGTCGATCTCGCGCATCGTGAACACGGTGACGCCGGATTCGCGGATCTCGCGCCGCTCGTATTGGTCGAGGTCGCGCACGCCGACGATCACCGCATTCTGCACGTCGACCATCGGCACGCGATCGCCCATGCCGACGAGCTCGGGCGCGCCGCGACCGAGCACCGACGCGCACGGCATGCCGTGGATGTTGCCCGACGGCGTCGAATCGGGGGTGTTCATGTCCCCGTGCGCGTCGAACCAGATCAGCCCGATCTTCTCGCCGCGGCGGTGGTGCCAGGAGCTGACCGCCGCCGTCGTGCCGATCGCGATCGAGTGGTCGCCGCCGACCACGATCGGGAACGCGCCGGCGTCGAGCACGCGCTCGACGCGCGCACGCAAGCGCCGGCAGCAGTGCGCGATCTCGAAGAGGAAGCGCGCGTTCGGATTCTTGGGCTCGCGCGACTCCGGCAGCGGCACGCCGACGTTGCCCTTGTCCTCGTAGTCGAGGCCGAGCGCGCGCACGCCTTCCTCGAAACCCGCGATGCGCAAAGCGCTCGGACCCATGTCGACCCCGCGGCGTCCGCCGCCGAGGTCCATGGGCACTCCGATCAATGACACCTTGCGTACCTGCATCACGTCCTCTCGAACCGCACCTTCGCTCCGGGCGAGAGCGCGAGCCGCCGAGCCGCGCTGCCCTTGACGACGGCGAGCTCGACGCACCCGAACGAGTCGACCAGTGCGATCAACTCGCCCGCGCGCGCATCGGAGTAGGTGGCGAGGATCGGAATCCTACGCTCCCCCACGCGCGCCACCCACTGCGAAGCGCTGCCTTCGAGATCGACGGCGCGCAGATCGGTCACCAGGTTGCCGAAGCGGTCCACCAGCAGCACGTGGGCCTCGACGGCGCGCTCGGAGATGCGCCGCGGGCCGCCGATCGGTCGGAGCTCGGGATCGTCGCAGACCGGACCGAGCTCGCGCGGGTCGAGCCCTTCGACCAGCCGCGCGGCGGTCGGCGCGAACACGTCGCGGCCGTGGAAGGTTCGGCTGCGCTCGGCGAGCGAGAACCGTTCGATGTCGAGCGATCGGACCCACGTCGCGTCGGCGCAGAACGCGGTCAAGAGCCCGTTGTCCGGCGCGAGGAAGATGTGGCCGCCGTGCGAGACCGCGAGGATGCGTCGGTCGGACCCGACCCCCGGATCGACGACCGCGAGGTGCACGCTGCCCACCGGGAAGTACTTCCACGAGCGCTCGAGGTAGAAGGCGGCGACCGCGATGTCCTGCGCCGGCACTCCGTGCGTCAGGTCGACGACGCGCGCCCGCGGAGCGCCCGCCAGGATCACGCCGTGCATCACGCCGACGTAGGGATCGACGAGCCCGAAGTCGGTCAGCAAGCTGACCACTCCGCTCGGCCGCCAAGCGCGTTCGAGTTTTGCCGCCATGCTCGCCTCGTCCGTCGCTCAGCGAGTTCTTCCGGCGAGCGCGGAGAGCAGCGCTCCTTGGACCGCGGGGTCGGCCGCGCCGCTCTTGCGCGCGAGTTCCTCCGCCGCCTCGATCCCGCCCCATTCGCCGATCGCGAAACCGACGCGGCGCAGGTCGCGCGGCGTCGCGTGGATCGGCGGCTTCTGGAGCTCCGCGATCAACGCGTCGATGCCGTCGATCTGCACCCAGACCGCCGCGGCGAGCAGGCTACGCCCCCAGGGCTCGCTCCAGAGCGCCGCGCGCAACACGGGCACGCACGCCGGATCCGCGGCTTCGATCAGGCCGAGCACGAGCGCGACATTGACGTCGAGCTCGCCTTCGCGCGGGAAGAGCCCGCGCAGGATCGTCGCGTCCTCCGGCGTCGGCGCGACGCCGATCGCGCGGACCAGCCGCGCGCCGATCTCGCCGGTCGGCGGAGTGCCGTTCAGGATCTCGCGCAGCACCTCACGCTCGCTGGTACGGCCGCTGAGCGAGAGGTACGTCGCGGCGAGCACTTGGTCGCCCTTCGAGAGCTGCGGGAAGACGTTGACCAAGAGCGCCCGGACCTCGGGATCGCGCGCATTGCGACAGAGCGAGCGGATCAGGAGCTCGTGCTCCGCATCGTTCGTCTGGGCGAGTCGATTGCGGATCTTGTCGCGCGCCGGCGCGTAGGCGAGGCGCAGTTGCGCGACCAGCGACGCGTTGCGCACGCTCGCGTCGGCGTCGTTGAGCATCGTCAGTAGCCGCGGCACGAACGACTTCTGCCCGGTTCCGCCGAGCACCTCCGCGATCCGCGCGCGGGCGAGCGGGTCGTCGGAGTTGATCTCGAGCTCGAGCAGCGGCATGCCCTCGTCGTTGCCGCCGCGCACGAGGAGCAGCGACGCGTACGTGCGCAAGCTCGCGACGACGCGCGCCTGGCGCAGCACGTTCGCGGTCAGGCTCTCGAGGCGTTCTTCGTCGATCTCGTTCAGGAGCTCGGTCCACTCGGTCTCGTCGGCGGGCGTCCACAGCCCGGTCGCGACCAGTTGGTCGATCTCGGTCGGCAGCACCGCGACCGCGCCGCGCAAGCGTTCGGTCGGGCCGGGCTCGAGCACCAGTTCGAGGAAGTGATCGCGCACCACGCCGTCCTTGAGCTTCCCGGCGGCGCCGTAGATCACGCGATCGAGGAAGCGCGGATCGGCGAGCAGGCCCTCGACGATCTTCGTCGACCACGTCTGGCCGTCGATCAGGCCGAAGCGGCGCGCGGATTCCCAGCGCAGCTCGAGCCACTTCTGCGCGACCGGATGCGAAGGCGCGGTGCTCGGGTCGGCCGAGAACGCGAGCAACGCCTTCGCGGTCGCGCCGATCGGCGCCGTGTCGTTCTCCGCGAGGCGCTCGACGACTTCGAGCGCGTCCGCGTGCTTCGTGCGCAAGAGCCCGAGCACCGCGTAGCTCGCGAGATCGAGCTCCTTCGAACGCGCGACGCGCTCCAGGAACGCGAGGTCGCGGCCGCCGAGCTCGCCGAGCGCGAGCAGCGCCGCTTGGCGCTCCGGCAGGCTGCCTTCGAGCGCGCACGATTCGAGTCGCGCGCGTTCGGCCTCCGAGCGTGCCGCGCCGAGCGCGAAGAACGCGGCGGCGCGCTGCGGGGTGGGCAAGTCGCTCTCCGAGAGCGCGAACAGCGCGGCGCCGACCGTGCGGCTGGTGTAGCCGACGCGGGCGTCGCGCTCGACCAACCGGGTCCAGGCGTCGGCGGAGCGCCGTTCGGGCCGGGGGCCGTCCTGGGGCGACGCCGGAAGGCGCGAAACGGCCGTCGCGAGGACGACGAGGGCGAGGAACAGGCGCTTGAGCATGGGGAGCGGCGTCACGGCGACCTTTTCGGGTCCCGGCGACGAGCGACCCAAGATCGCCGCCGCGACGGGGTCGAGTCAACGACGAGACGGCCCCAGGGGCGGGCCGACGGGTGAGCTCACGGCTTGCGCAGGCGCAGGACGACCTCCAAAACGCCCCGCCGGAGGGGTCGCAGCGGGTTCTCGGCGCTCCGGCCGTCCGCGGAGACCGCGCGCAGCGGACCGGAAAGATCTTCCGCCAGGTCGACGAACTCGAAGCGGCCGAGCGCGTCCGAGACGGCGGTCGAGCCGTCGGGGGCGGTCACGGTCGCGCCGGCGAGCGGCTCGCCGCTCTCGGCGTCGAGCACGGTGCCGCGGACGAGGACCCGTTCCTCGTCCGCGTCGTCCTCGCTCGCGCCGACCGAGCTCGGACCGAAGGCGTGGCGGCCGACGTCGCCCTGAGACCGGAGGAAGTACACGATCGCGCCAGCGACCGCCACGAAGCACGCGACGGTGACGACCGCGCGACTTGCTCTGCTCACGACTCCGGCTCGCCGAGCAGCGCGACCAGCTCCGCGCGCTTGGCGTCGCGCACCTTCGCGGTCGACGCTTCGAGGTTGAGGCGCAACAGCGGCTCGGTGTTCGACGCGCGCACGTTGAACCACCACCACTCGCCGGCCCCGAGCTCTCCGAACTCGACCGAGATGCCGTCGAGCTCGTCTTGGCGGCCCGCGGAGTAGCGCTGCTTCAGCTCGGCGATCGCCGCGTTCTTGTCCTCGACGTGGAAATTGATCTCGCCGGTCGCGTGATAGCGTCGGAGCTCGCTGGCCATTTGCGAGAGCTTCTTCGGG
>JADLBP010000135.1 GCA_020847695.1 Planctomycetota bacterium | reverse complement strand
TGGGTGGTCTCGCCGACCGGCGCGCTGTTCAAGTGCTGGCACGACGTCACGATGAGCCCGGAGAAGTCGGTCGGCAGCCTGCTCGATCCGCAACAGCCTTGGCAGAAGGTCAACGAGGACCGCTGGCTGCAGTGGAATCCGTTCGCGCGCTCCGGCTGTCGCTCGTGCAGCGTCGCGCCGCTCTGCCACGGGGGCTGTCCGGTCGAGGCGATGGCGCACCCCGAGAGCGATCGCGGCTCGTGTGAGCCGTTCAAGTTCCACCTCGAGCCGCTGCTCGAGCTCCGTCACCGTCGCGGCGAAGTCGCGACCGGCAACGTCCCCGTGCGCGACGTCGCCTGTCGATGACCAAGATCGCGTTGATCGGCCCCGAGGACCGCGAGGAGCTCCAGCGCCTCGCGCTCCGCCTCGAAGAGCGCGACGCCGAGCCCGTCTTCGTCGACACGCGCCGCGACGCGCGGATCCGCATCGAGCCGGGCGTCGAGGAGGCGTGCGGCGTCTCGTTCGAAGGCGTCACCGGTGTGTACGTCGCGGCGCTCGGCCTGCCCGATCCGCGCGTCGTCGACGAGAGCAAGGTGATCGACGTCGAAGCCTCGCGCGCCGCGCTCGCGCACTCGCAGGCGACGTGGGCGGCGTGGAGAGTGCTGCTCGAGCGCCTCGCGCGTCGCATGCCGGTCGCGAACCCGCCGGCGAGCTATCCGGTGCACGGGCTCAAGCCGTTCGAGATCGCGACGTACCTCGAGAACGGTTGGCGCGCACCGACGACGGTGTCGACCGACGATCCGCGCGCGCTGCTCGACGTCGACGCGTCGCGCGCGCCGCGCGGGCGCGTGCGCAAGGACTTGGTCGGCGGATACGGCTACACCGAGGTGTTCACGCCGCCGACCGAAGTCGCCGTGGCGCGCGAGGTGCTCGCCGACAGCGCGGTGATGGTCCAAGAGCGCATCGAAGGCGACGCGGTGCGCGCATTCGTCGTCGGCGGACGTGTCGTCGTCGCGGCGGAGAGCCTGCCGCAGACGTTCGGCGAGGTCGACTCGCGCCGCGGCACGGTGCGAGTGAAACGGATCGAGCTCCCCGGCGAGATCGCGGAGCTCTCGAAAGCGGTCGCCGCGCACTGGGACATGAGCTTCGCCGGCGTCGATTGGATGCGGGCGAACGCCGGACGCGACTGGGTGCTGCTCGAGTGCAACTCGTCGCCGTTCTTCGTCGAGCTCGAGCGCCGCACCGGCGCCGACATCGGCGGCGCGATCGCGGACATGCTGCTGCGTCGCGCGAGACGCGTGAAGAAGTGAACGCGAACGAGCCCTCGGCCGGTCCGTACTCGACGCCGTTGCTCAACCGGCTGCTCGCGCACGTGCGCGAAGGGCCCGATCCGCGCTTCGACTTCCTCTCGTTCGACGACGTGCCGTGGACGACGCCGCGCGCGAGCGTGCGCGAGCTCCGCGTCGCGCTGATCGCGACCGCGGACCTGCACCGTCGCGGCGACGAGCCGTTCATCAGCCTCGACACGCCGTGGGGCGACACCAGCTTCCGCGTGATCCCGCACGAGCTCGCCGAGAGCGAACTCGCGCTCGACGCGCCGTACGTCGACGAGAAGTACATCCCGCGCGATCCCGAGGTCGCTTTGCCGCGGCGCGCGCTCGACGAGCTCGTCGCCGCGCGCGAAGTCGGTTCGGCGGCGCCGCGACACTACAGCTTCGCGCAAGGCATCGTGCGCGCTTACCCCGGGCTCGCCGAGAGCGCGAGCCGCGTCGCGGAGGCGTTGCGCGCGGACCGCGTCGATGCGGTGGTGCTGCTGCCGACGTGCTCGCTCTGCGTGCAGACGGTCGCGGTGCTCGCCCGCGAGCTCGAGAGCCGCGGCTTCGCGACGGTCGCGCTGACGACGCTGCCCGAGCTGACGCAGCGCGTCGGAGCACCGCGCGCGCTGGCGTCGAAGTTCCCGTTCGGCGCGCCGGCCGGCGATCCGGGCCATCGCGCGCTGCACGTCGCGATGCTGCGCGAGGCGCTCGGATTGCTCGACTCCGCGCGCGAGCCGCGCCGGATCGTCGAGACGACGCAGCGCTGGCGTCGCGACTGACGCGAAGCGGTTGGACCCGAACGGGGCCGCTCCTCTACACGCTCCGTGATCGGCGGCGGACCGTGGCCCCTGTGCTTCGCAATGGCTGCGCGCGAACGCTCGCTCGAAGGACCTCGCTCGCGGGCTCGAGCTTTCGCGCTCAGCGAGCTCGCGCCGCCGTGCGGATCCGCAACGTCGGCGACAGCGCGGCGCGAGAACCTCTGAACCTCGCCGATCGGCCCGTATCCGACTGCGCAATCGACACTAAGCTGAAGGGCACGCGCGCGGACGGGGAGACGAGACGCGCACGTGTCGAGCTCGCGGACGGATCCCCGTTCTCGGCTCGCGAGACTCCGCGCTGCCACGGTGTGTGCGAGCCCGAGCGAGTCGCTCCTCCTGCGCGACGACGGTCGCGAGCTCCCGACCTTGCCTTGGCACGCGAGAAACCATGAACGTCCGAATCCTCTCGATCCCCCTCGTGCTCGCCGGCGTGACGTCGGCGCAATCCACCGAACGCATCAGCGTCGACTCCACCGGACTCCAGGCGAACGACCACTCGAGCCAGGCCTCGCTCTCGACCGACGGCCGCTGGATCGTGTTCTCGAGCGCCGCGAAGAACCTGATCGCCGGCGACGGCAACAACACCAACGACGTGTTCCTGCGCGACCGCGTGACCGGAACGACGACGCTCGTCAGCACCACGTTCTCCGGCGGCATCGCCAACGACCATTCCTTCCGGCCGGTGGTGTCCGACGACGGCAACGTCGTCGCGTTCTGGACCGCGGCGGACGACATCTTCGTCGGCGACTCGAACGTGTGGTTCGACGTGATCGTGCGGGACGTCGCGGCCGGCGTGAGCACCTGCGTCAGCCGCGACTCGGCCGGCGTGCTCGCGAACGGCCACTCGTTCGCTCCGGCGATCTCGGCGGACGGCCGCTTCGTCGCGTTCCACAGCGTCGCGACCAACCTGGTCGCGGTGGACACCAATGGTTGGTCGGACGTCTTCGTGCACGACCGGCAGACCGCGCAGACGACGCGCGTCGACGTCGGGCCGCTCGGCGCCGAGGGCAACGCGAACTCGACGTACGCGTCGCTTTCCGCCGACGGGCGCTACGTCGCGTACCAGTCGCTCGCGTCGAACTTCGTCGCGGTCGACACCAACTCGACGTGGGACGTCTTCGTGCACGATCGCCAGACCGGCGTGACGACGTGCGCGAGCCTCGGGCTCTCGGGCGCCGCCGGCGCGGGCACGTCCGAGCGTTGCGCGCTCTCCGCCGACGGCCGCTTCGTCGCGTTCGACTCGGGCGCGCCGGACCTGCTCGCGGGTGACACCAACGGCATGCCCGACGTCTTCGTGCGCGACCTGGCGACCGGGACGATCGTGCGCGGCAACGTCGCGGCGTCCGGCGGCCAATCGGCGTCGTTTGCCATCGCTCCGCGGCTCTCCGCGAACGGGCGCTTCGTGTCGTTCTACACCAGCGCGTCCGACCTCGTGCTCGGCGACACGAACAACGCGATGGACGTGTTCGTGCGCGATCTGTGGCTCGGCGTCAACTCGCGCGCCAGCGTCGATTCGCAAGGCGTGCAAGCGAACGACAACTCTCAGTGGCCGGCGCTGTCGGGCGACGGCCGCGTGGTGGCGTTCGAGAGCCACGCGAGCAACCTGACACCCGGCGACACCAACGTGAAGGCCGACATCTTCGTGCGCGACGTCGGCTGCCCGAGCGCGGTGACGTACTGCACCGCGAAGACCAACAGCCAAGGTTGCGCGCCGTCGCTCTCGCTCGTCGGTTCGGTGAGCGCGAGCGCGGCGAGCGGCGCGACGCTCACGACCGCGAACGTGCTCGGACTGAAGAACGGCCTCTACTTCCACGGCACGCTCGCGCCGACCGCGACGCCGTTCCACGGAGGCTGGCTGTGCGTCAAGGCGCCGCTGGTCCGCCACGGAGTGCAGAGCTCCGGCGGCACGTCCGGCGCGTGCGACGGGACGTTCGGCGAGGACCTCAACGCGTACATCGCATCGGGCGCGGACCCGGCGTTGGTCGCGGGTGTGTCGATCAGCCTCCAAGCGTGGTCGCGCGACCCGGGCGACGCGTTCGGCGACTCCTTGAGCGACGCGGTGCTCGCGCTGATCTGCCCGTAACTCGCACGGAGCTCGAATCGCACGCCGCCGGCGCCCGGATCCGACCCGGTGCGCCGGCGGC
>JADLBP010000134.1 GCA_020847695.1 Planctomycetota bacterium | reverse complement strand
GCGAGCGCGCGGTCGAGGTCGTCGCTGAGGTCGGCGACCGCTTCGATGCCGACCGAGAGCCGGATCAGGTTGGGAGGCGCCGTCTCGGAGGTCCAGCGCGCGCGTCGTTCCCACGAGCTCTCGACGCCGCCGAAGCTGGTGCCCGGCCGGATCAACCGGGCCGCGGCGACGACGCGATCCGCCTCGTCCGCGCCGCCCCTGACTTCGAAGGACAGCAGGGGCCCGAAGCCGCCGCTCATCTGGCGCTCCGCGAGCGCACGCGACCGCGGATCGACCGCAGGGTGATGGACGCGCGCGACCTTGGGATGGGTCACCAGGTGCTCCGCGAGCGCCAACGCGCTCTCCGACTGCCGCGCGAGGCGCAGCGGCAGCGTCTTCAACCCGCGCAGCGCGGCCCACGCCTCGAACGGGCCCGCGATCAGGCCGGCGTTCGCTCGCCAGTTGCGTGCGGCGTCGTAGATCGAGTCCTTGCGGGTCGCGATCGCGCCGAGCACGACGTCCGAGTGTCCGGAGACCGCCTTGGTCAACGAAGTGATCGTCGCATCGGCGCCGAGGTCCAGCGGTCGCTGCAGCGCCGCGGTCGCGGTCGTGTTGTCGACGACGAACGGTGAGCCCGCGCCCTTCGCGAGCGTCGCGAGCGCGCGCAGGTCGAGCACGCGAAGGTACGGATTGGTCGGCGATTCCGCCCAGAGCACGCTCGGCGCAGCGGTCAGCGCGCGCTCGACCGACACGAGCTCGGTCATGTCGACGATCACCGGTTCGATCCCGAGCGGCCGCAGCAGGTCGGCGAGCTTGCGTGTGCCGTAGTAGCCGTCGTGCGGCAACACGAAGCGCCGGCGAGCGCCGAGCGACGCGCCACCGGGGCTCGCGGCGACCGCCGTGGTCGTCGCACCGGTCGCCAGCGCGAGCACCAGCGCCAACGACGCGGCTTGCCCGGATGCGAAGACCAGCGCTCGCGCGCTCTCGAGCTGCCCCAGCGCGGACTCGAGCGCCTCCCAAGTCGGGTTGCCGTGGCGACCGTACGCGTAGGGCACGTCGGCGGGATCACCGGCCGAAAGGTAGAAGGACGCGGGATGGATCGGCGTCGCGCTGGGCCCACCGTGTTCATGGCGCGCACCGGCGTGGGCGGCGAGCGTGCTGAGGTCGACTTCCATGTCGCCATCATCCGCGTTCGCCCGGTGCCTGACCAGCGCGCGGCCGCCGATCGACGTCCGCGGAACGATGCCCGCAGCGCTCTCAGCGACGACGACGAGCGCCGAGTGACCACGCCGAGTGACCACGCCGAGTGACCACGCCGAGTGACCACGCCGAGTGACCACGCCGAGTGACCACGCCGAGTGACCACGCCGAGTGACCACGCCGAACGCTGGAGGTGGAAACGAAGCGAGCGAGCTCGACGCTCGCTCGTTGTTCGTGAACGTGCTCGCGCTGTGCGGCGGCGCGCGGCTCAGCCTTGGAAGCTCTCGGACTTTTGGTTCAGCAGGCTCTGGAGGCGCGCCATCACGTTGGAGTGGATCTGGCAGACGCGGCTCTCGGTCAGCGCGAGCATCTCGCCGATCTCGCGCATCGTGTGACCGACGTGATAGTACTGCTCGATGATGAACCGCTCCTTGTAGGTGAGCGAGCGGGTGATGTGGTTCATCACGTCGCGGCGGTTCAACTCGTGGATCGGGTCGATCGCGTTCTTGTCGACGAGGACCTCGACCTTCTCGACCGAGTTGTCGTCGTCGCGATCGTCCCAGCGCTCCGAGAGCGAGAACATCGTCTTCGCCTGCGCCCCGGTGATCTCGGTGGCGAGCTCGCCGTGTTCCATCTCGAGCGCCGCCGCGAGTTCCGCGTGCGTCGGCTCGCGGCCGTACTCGCCTTGCAGCTTGTGCAGTGCCTTCTCGATCTTCGAGGCCTTCAGGCGCACGAGGCGCGGCACCCAGTCCTGCGAGCGCAGTTGGTCGAGGATCGAGCCGCGGATCCGCGTCGTGCAGTAGGTCTTGAACTTGATGCCGCGGTCGGGGTCGAAGCCGCGGATCGCGTCCATCAGGCCGAAGAGGCCGGCGCTGACCAGGTCGTCGAGCTCGATCGACTTCGGCAGCGTTTGGAGCAGACGCTCCGCGATGTGCTTCACCAGCGGGTAGTGCAGCTCCATCAGCACGTTGCGCAGCGTCTCGATCCACTCGGCGTCGACCGGCTTGACGCGCACCGCCTTGCGGTAGAACGTCCAGAGCTCCTCGGTCGGAAGCGTCTTCAGCGTGTCGACGTCCGGTCGCCGGCCCTTCTTCGGCGACGCCGGCGGCTTGGGCAGCGCGGCGGCCTGCGGGACCACGGTGGCTCGCGTCGCGTCCTTCGGCGCGTCCTTCGGGGCCACGTCCTTGGTGGTCGGGCCCTTGGCCGTCGCCTTCGACGGCGCGGTGCTCTTCTTCGGCAGCGCGGGCTTGACGGCCTCGAGGCGCTTCGGACCCGCGGCCTTCTTGACGGCCTTGGCGGGCTTCTTGGAGACGCCTGAACGCTGCTTCTTGGAGGGCATGGGTGGTCGGGCCGGAGAGCTCAGAACTTCAGGAGCGCGTGAACCGGCGTGGGATTCAACTTCTCGCGACCCTTCAGGAAGCCGAGCTCGATCACGAAGCTGCAAGCGACGGGAACGCCGCCGATCTGCTTCACGAGTTTGAGTGCAGCTTCCATCGTTCCCCCCGTCGCGAGCAAGTCGTCGACGAGCAACACCTTCTGCCCAGGCTTGACCGCGTCCAGGTGGATCTCGATCCGATCCGTGCCGTACTCGAGCTCGTACGCTTGCGAAGCGGTCTTCCAGGGCAACTTGCCCGGCTTTCGGATGGGTACGAAACCCTTCTTGAGTTTGGCGGCGAGCCCCATCCCGAAGATGAATCCACGCGACTCGATGCCGCAGATCAGGTCATAGCTCTTCGGGTCCGTCGCCGCCGCCATCTTGTCGAGGCATTCCTGCAGACCCTCGGGGCTCTGCAGCAGCGGTGTGATGTCCTTGAAGAGGATCCCCTTCTTCGGGAAGTCGGGGACGTCACGGATGTAGCGTTCGACCAAGCTCTCCTCCGTCTCGGGGGCGTCGCGTGAGCGTGCAGGGATGTCCGCGCTCGAGCGTGGGCGAGTTCTCGGCTCGCGCACTCTCGGCGCGAGCCGATTGTTCACATTTCCGACGGGTGCGCCAAGCCGAGGAGCTCCATTCCGTTCCCGAGCACCACGCGAGCGTTGCGTACCAGAGCCAAGCGCGCGGCGGTGGTCGAGGGCGCTTCACCGAGCACGCGGTTGTCCGTCAGCCAGGCGGAGACGTCGCGGGCGAGCGCGATCAGGAAGGTCGAGAGCTCCGAGGGCTCGCAATGCGCCGCCGCGGATCGCACTGCATCGGGGAAGCGCGCCAGGCGCATCAGGATCGGGCCGGAGTGCTCCAGAACCGTCCAATCGGGCGCGCCGCCACCTTCGCCGCGTTCGGCGACCTTGCGCTCGATCGCGCCGAGCCGGGCGTGCGTGTACTGGAGATACGGCCCGGTATCGCCCTCGAACGACAGGATGTCGTTCTTGTCGAAGATGACGTCCCGGATGCGTTCCCGCTTGAGGTCGTTGAAGACGATCGCGCCGATGCCGACCGCTTCGGCGACCTGCTGCTTGTTCGGAAGGTCGGGGTTCTTGGCCTCGATCACGCGGAGGGCCTCTTCGACGACCTCGTCGATCAGCTCGTCGAGCACCAGCACCTCACCCTTGCGGCTCGCGAGCTTCACGCGGCCCGGACCGAGTAGCAGACCGAAGTCGACGTGCTCGACGCGCGGTTCCCACTCGAGCTGCATGCGCTTGAGCACGGCCTTGAGCTGGCGGAAGTGGAGCTTCTGCTCGGCGCCGACCACGTACAGGCAGCGCTCGAACTGGAATTCGCCCCACCGGTGAAACATGCCGGCGAGGTCGCGGGTCGCGTACAGCGTCGTGCCGTTGGTCTGCCGCAGCAGGCACGGCGTCTCCTTCAGGCCCTTGTCGACCTCCCCGAGCATCACCACCAGCGCGCCTTGCGAGACCTCGGTGACGCCGGATTGGGTGACGCGCTCGATCGTCGGCTCCAGGAACGGCTCGTAGAAGCTCTCGCCCCGCACCAGGTCATGGTGGATGCCAAGGCGGCGATAGGTCGCGTCGAAGCCGCGCAGCGAGATCTCGGTGACCCAGCGCCAGAGCCGCCGGACCTCGCCTTCCTTGCCGCTCTCGAGCTCCTGGTACGCCGCGATCGCCTCGGCGCGGAACGCCTCGTCGGTTTCGACGGCCTGCTTGCTGCGCTGGTACAGCTCGAGCAGCCCGCGCACCGGATCCTGTTCGAGCTGGACCTCGTCCTTCCAGCGTCGGATCGCGACGACCAATCCGCCGAACTGCGCACCCCAGTCGCCGATGTGGTTGATCCCGACGGTGCGGTAGCCGAGCGCTTGGTGCAGTCGCTGCAGCGCCGCGCCGATGATCGTCGACCGGATGTGCCCGACGTGCATCGGCTTGGCGATGTTGGGCGAGCTAAAGTCGATGACGATCGTCTTGCCGGCGCCCTCGTCCGAGCCTCCGTAGCGCGAGCCGGCGGCGCCGACCGCCGCGAAGACCTCGCGCGCCAGAGCCTTGCGCTCGATGCGGAAGTTGAGGTACGGCCCGGTCGCGGTCACGGTCGCTTCGACACCCTGGCGCGCCAACTCGTCGGAGAGCGCAGTCGCGAGCTCCGCGGCGACCGCCGGCGGCGCGGCCTTCTTCGCCTTGGCGAGCACGAAGCAGGGGAACGCGAGGTCGCCCAGGCTCTCGTCGCGCGGCTTCTCCAGACGGATCTCGGACACCGACAGGCCGCTCTTCGCGGCGAGCAGCGTGCGGATCGGGTCGGCGAAGCGATGCAGCATGGTCGTTCTCCCGGATGAAGGGCGGACGAGCATACCGGCGCGTGCGCGCGGCCGCGAACCGCGTGAAGGCGCTCGGCGAGCGCGCTATCCTGTCGCGAATGCCCGCTCCGCCCAAAGACGCGCGCTCGTGCCTGGCCGAAGTGCTCGAGGTCGAGCGCGTCGGCGACGACGGCGTGATCCTGTCGGTGCGCCCCGAGCTGCCGATGCTCGACGTGCGCGCCAGCCGCTTCTTCATGCTCCGTCACGAAGACCCGCGCTCGCCGGCGATCCCGCGACCTTTCTCGCTCTACCGCCAGCGCGGAACCGAGCTCGACTTCCTGATCAAGGTGATGGGCCGCGGCACGCAGGCGCTCGCGCAGAGCCGACCGGGCGAGAAGCTGCGCCTGATCGGTCCGCTGGGCAACGGTTGGCCGGCGCTCGATGGGGATGGCCCGCCGTGGGTGTTGCTCGCCGGCGGCGTCGGTTCCGCGCCGTTCTATCTCGCGATCGAGCAGGCGTTGAAGGGCATGGACGGCAAGAAGCGCTGCAAGAAGGAGCAGGTCACGTACCTGTTCGGTGCCGCGCGCAAGGGCCTGCTCTACGACGTCGAGGCGTTCCGTGGCTTCGGCGTCAAGGTGTTCACCGCGACCGACGACGGCTCGGATGGCTTCAAGGGCAACGTGCTGCAGTTGCTCGACACTCTGTGGACCAGCGGCAAGGTCGCGCGCGAGTGCCGACTGCTCGCGTGCGGGCCCGAGCGCATGCTCGAAGGTGTCGAGAAGCTCGCACGCGAGAAGCAGCTCGAGTGCTGGCTGTCGCTGGAGACGCTGATGGGCTGCGGGGTTGGCATCTGCAACGGATGTCCGGTGCCGACGCGGCCCGACGGACCGCTCGGCAAGTGGCCGAACGCGAAGTGCTGCGTCGAGGGCCCGGTGTTCTCGACACGCGAGATCGCGCTCGCGCACTACTGATCGCGGCGAGCCCGTCCGAGGGGACGACCCTCGTGGTGCACCCGAGCCGCGCCCACGAGCGGCTCGCGCAGCCCGCGGCTCGCGGATCCTGCGAGCGCGTGCATCACGCGGCGTGCTCGGCCAGTCGCTCGTGCACCCGGTGACTCGCGCACCCGGTGACTCGCGCACCCGGTGACTCGCGCACCCGGTGACTCGCGCACTCGGTGACTCGCGCACTCGGTGACTCGCGCACTCGGTGACTCGCGCACTCGGTGACTCGCGCACTCGGTGACTCGCGCACTCGGTGACTCGCGCACTCGGT
>JADLBP010000133.1 GCA_020847695.1 Planctomycetota bacterium | reverse complement strand
CTCTACTCCGACGAGGAACTCCGATCCGCGTCGCAGTTCTACATCGCGATCGGCGAGGCCGAGGACCGCCAGTGCAGTCCCGCGCTGACCGCGCTGGCTCGCTACCTCCAGACCGACGCGTACGAGCCGGTGCCGAACGCGATCGAGATCGCCCGGCGCGCGCAGGCGAAGTGCGCGCAGGCGCAGGGCGAGATCCTCCAGGAGAAGCCCGCGCTGATCGAGCTGCTGCGGATCGCGCCGGACACGAGCGGCGAAGAGTGGCTGCGCTACGCCGAGGTGTTGCGCCAGACCGAGCCGGAGTCGCTCGACAAGATCGAAGACGCGCTGACGCACGCGGTGCGGCTCCTGCCGGAGAAGCGCGCCGACCTGATGCCTCGCTGGGGCGAGGCGGGTCAAGCGCACATGGCGGCGAGCGGCGTCGCGCTCGAGGTGCTGATCGAGGAACTCTCCGCGCAAGGACTCTCGACGCCACTCGGCCCCGCCGGCGCGTTCGAGCTCTGGCGGCTCGCGCAGTTGCACGTTCAGCGCGGCACGGCGCCGCAGGCGATGTCCGCGTGCCGGCGGATCCTCGACAAGTATCCGGGCTTCCTCCCCGCGGTCGACCTGCTCGCGGACCTCGCGTTCGAGGCCGGCGACGAGCGCACGGCCGCCGAGCAGTGGATCGAGCACCTGCGGCGTGCCGGTCCCGAAGCGACGGTGTTGCGCCAACTGAAGCGCCTCTCCGAGGACACGCTGACCGACGCCGAGCTGCTCGAGCTCGTGCGCCTCGATCCCGAACGCACCGGCCGCTTGCTGGCCGCGCGCACGCTGCGCCAGGACGGGCGTTCCTCCGACGCGCTCAATGGTCTCTACGCGCTCGACACCGCGCCGCTCGGCGACGAGGGGCGGCTGCTGATCGCGACGCTCTACGCGGACCTCCAGCGTTGGAGCTCGGTGCTCGACGTGCTCGCCGAGGTGCAACCGGGCTCCGCGCAGTACGGTCAAGCGCTGCCGCTCGCGCTCGCCGCGGCGTTGCGCTCGAAGGACGACACCCGGCTCGCTCAATGGGTGCGCTCGGTCGGCAAGGACGCGCAACTCGAGCCGCAGGGCGCGCTGCTCGGCATCGAACTGCTGCTCTCGTCCGGCCGCGCCCTCGAGGCCGGCGCGCTCGCGAAGGCGATCGAAGCGCAGGAAACGCAGCGCGGCGGGCCGCTCTACCTGCGCCTGGCGCAGATCGCGTGGCTCGGCGGTTCGCGGCGCGAAGCCGAGGACCTGCTCGAGCGAGCCGCCGCGTTCGACGAGAACGGCGGACCCGAGTTCGGACGCCTGTTGCTCGTGCTCGACGACCGTGCGTGGAGTCGCTTGCCGTTCCACGTGCGCGAGCTCAATCGCACCCGCTTCAAGGCGACGCCGTTGCACAACGCGATCCTCGCGTTCTACGACGAGCGCGTCGACCAGGCCGAGCGCGCGCTCGCCGACGGCGTCAAGAACCAGGCCGACGATCCGCTGTGGGCGCTCGCTTCGGCGGGCATCGCGCTGATGCGCGGCACGCCGGTCGCTGAGATCCGACCGTTCGGCGACGAGAGCGACGCGGAGACGATGGTCTTCCTGCGCGGCGAAGGCTCGACCGGCGATCCGCGCCAGGCGCTCGGGCTGGTGCTCGCCGCGACCCACCGCCCGTGGGCCGCGTGGTGCGTCGCGCATTGCGCTTCGCTCGGCACGCCGCCGAAGCCGGGCTCGTTGTGGCCGACGTACCTCGCCGCGCGCGCCGAGCTCCTGCTCGGGCACGACGGACGAGCGGAGGACATCCTGACCACGCTCGTGCGCGCCTTCCCTCGCTTCGCGCTGGGCTGGCGGCTGCTCGAGGACGTGACGCAGGCGCGCGTCGGCCGTTTCGACGACATCGAGCTCGTGCGCCTGCGCAACGCGCGTCGCAGGGCGCTCGGAGCGCAGAGCGGAGACGAAGCCGAGGACCTGTTGATCCGCGCGATGGACCTCGCGGCCAAGGGCGAGCTCGAGCCCGCCGCGACCGCAGCTCGCGCGGCGCTCGACGCGAGCCCGACGCTGCTGCCCGCGCTGGTCGAGCTCGCCGACATCGAGAAGGCGCGCGGCGATTGGACCGGCGCCGTCGCCGCGCTCGCGCGCGCGTGCGAGGTGACGCCGGTCGCGTCCGATTCGAAGCTCGTTGGCGCGCTGATCGAGCTGATGGACGAGGCGACGCTCCGCGCGAAGGACCAGATCACGCCTGCTCTGCGCGCCGGACGGCTGGACACGCTCTCGAAGCGCTTCCCGAACGATCCGTGGGTCGCGCTCGAGCTCGCGAAGCTCGACGTCGGCTCCGCGCCTTCGCTACCGGCGGTGGGCGTCGCCCGAGCCTACGAGCGCCTGCGCCGCTTCCGCAGCGCCACGCTCAACGAAGCCCTCGACCTGCTGCGCGCCGGCTCCGTGCGTCGCTGGAAGGACTTCTACGCCTCGCTGGATCCCGAGCGCGCGGAGGAGTTCGTGCGCGGCGAGCTCGAGAAGCGCCCGGGCTCGATCGAGACGTGGTTGATGCTCGGTGAGTGCCTCGCGGACCGCGGCAAGCCGGACGAAGCGGTCGAGCTCTACGAGTTCGTGCAGCGCATGGTGCCCGACGGTCAGACCCGGCGCGCGATCGCTTGGCTGCTCTCGAGCAGCGGACGCAACCTCGAGCGCGTGCAGGAGAACATCGACGTCGCGATGCGGCTCGAGAACGCGACGACGCCGGACCTCGACCTCGAGTTCACCCAGGCGCGCGCCTTCTGCAACGCCGGTCCGTCGTCGCGCGACACCGGCATCGAGGTGCTCGCGCGTCTCTGGGAGCAACGCGAGCGCGCGACCGGACGCGTCGGCGTCGCCGAGCTCGGTCAGTTCTACGGCACGCAGCTCGTGCAGCGCGCGCGCTACCAGGACCGTCAGCTCGCGAGCCAGGTGCTCGAGACCGTGCGCGGCATGGTCACCGATCCGGTGCGCCAGAACCTGCTGAGCGCGCTCTCGAACCTCGCGCTGCAGATCCCGGGTCGTTCGCCGACCGCGGACGCGGCGCCGGAAGCCAAGTAGGCGCGGCTAACGGGCTCGAAGCCGGAAGCGCAGCCAGCGTCGCTCAGGCGAACGCGTGACCGCGCGAGGCGAGCACCTCGCGGATCGTCGTGAAGCGGAATTCCGCGAGCATCCGCTCGAGCCGCGGCAGCGTGCGATCGAGGTTGAGGTAGTGGCGGAAGCGCGCGGTCGCGCCCGCCGGGCAGCGCGGCTGCTCGGGATCGAACTCCCACGGATGCAGGTAGAAGAGCCCGTTGCGTCCGCGCTTCTCCAGCGCGCGCAGCGCGGCGCGCGTCACCGCGCCCGGCAGCAGGCGGAAGTACCCCCCGCCGCCCATCGGCAGGTTGCGACCGAACAACGGGTACGTCGACACCGGGAACTCGAGGATCGGACCGCGCGAGGTCTCGATGCTCGACACGTCGGGCTCGAAGTCCGGCACGCCGTAGGTCGGGTGGCGCACCGGGTGGATGCTCGAGTCGTAGCGGTACCCGCGCGCGGCGAGCGTCTCGAGCGCCCACCACGTCTGCCGCGTCAGCGTGAACGTCGACGCGCGGAACCCGATCGGGCGCGGCGCCCCCGCCGCGACCAGCGCGTCCTCGGTGCGCGCGAGGTCGCCGACGAAGCGTTCCGGCCCGAGGTCCCAGAGGAACTCGTGCTCGTAGCCGTGGCTCGCGACCTCGTGTCCGCCCTCGACGCAGCGGCGGACCAGCGACGGGTGCCGCTCCGCGATCCAGCCGAGGAAGAAGAACGTCGCGTGCGAGCGATGGCGCTCCAGCGCGGTCAGGATGCGCTCCATCCCGATCGTCAAGCGCGACTCGACGCCGTCCCAGTCGTTGCGGCGGAAGTGGTGGCGCAGGTTCGCGACCTGGAAGTACTCCTCGACGTCGAAGGAGAACGCGTGCAGCGTGCGCTCGCTCATCGCCGCAACCCCTTGACCGCGGCGACGACGCGCTTCGCGTTGCCGCGCCACGTCAGATCGCGTTCGACGATCGTCCTCTGAGCTGCGGCGCCGAGGCGCGCGCGCAGCGCGGCGTCGCCAGCGAGAGCACGCAGCGCGTCGGTGAGCGACTCGCCATCGCCCGGACGCACCAGCCACGCGTTCTCGCCGGTGGTGAGCAGCTCGCGGAGATTGGGTTGGTCGGGTGCGATCACGGCGAGGCGCGCGGCCATGTACTCGTGCAGTTTGAGCGGCGAGGCGTACGGGTTGATCGCCGGGACGAGGGCGACGTCGAAGGCCTCGAGCAGCGCCGGGATCTCCGCGTGCGGCTTGGGCCCGACGAAGTGTACGCGCGCCGTGGTGCCGGTCGAGCGCGCACGCGCTTCGAGCTCGGCACGGGCGGGCCCCTCGCCGACCAGGACGAGCCGCGCGTCCCGGAGTTCGGGCGTCGCGAGCGCCTCGACGACGAGATCGAGCCGGTGCCAATCGCGGTAGTAGCCGGTGAAACCGAACACGAGCCCCGGCGCGTCGAGGCCGAGCGCGGCGCGTGCACGCGCGCGGCCCTCGGGCGACGGCTCGCGGTACTGCTCGAGGTGCACGCCGTTCGGCGTGACGAGCAATCGCTCGCGCGCGACGCCGTAGTCCGCGAGCATGTCGCCGAGCACGCCGGTGACGACGCAGACCAGGTCCGCGCCCTGGAAGATGCGCGTCTCCATCCGGCGCGCGAAGCCGGGGAACGAGAGCCCGCGCGTCCGCGAGAGCTCGAGCACCATCGGTGAATTCACTTCGAGCACCAAGGGCACGCCGAGGCGCTTGCACGCGCGCACGCCGCCGAGGTTGCCGAACGCGTAGCGCTCGTACACGAAGTCGGGCTGGAAGCGGCGCGCGGCGGCGAGCACCTTGCGCTCGGCGACCAGCGTGTACGCGTACTCCGCGGCCTCGCGCGCGAAGCGAGGCCGCTTGGTGACGCTGCGCCAGGCCGACGGCTTGGCCTTCGGCGCGTGCGGAGCCGGCGTGCTCGCGCGCTCGACCAACGCGACCTCGTCGAGCTCGTGCCCTTCCTCGACGAACGCTTGCTGCAGCGCGCGAATGTGCACCGCCTGGCCGTCCTCCGCTTGCGTGCGGTGGTGGTAGAGGATCCTCACGCGGCGACTCCCGCGCGCGCGGCGCTCTCGAGCAGGCGTTCGAGCGTCGCGAGGCCCGCGTTCCAGGACAGCTCGGCGACGCGCGCGCGCAACAGCTCCGGGGCAGGACGCTCACGCAGGACGAACGCCAGCAGCCGACCGATCTCGTCGGCGTCGCGAGTGCCGGCGAGCGCGTGCGGCAGGCCTTCGAGTAGCTCGGCGGTCCCGCCGGCGCGCGTCGCGACCACCGGCAGGCCGCTGGCGAGCGCTTCGAGCACGACGTTCGGCCGGCCTTCGCGCGAGCTGGTCAGCAGCAACGCGTCGGCCGCGCCGTACCACTTCGCGAGCTCGCTCGGCGGCTTCTCGCCCGCGAGCTCGACCGCGTGCGCCATCCCCGCGTCGGCCGCAGCGGCGCGCACGGTCTCCTCGAGCGGGCCGCGGCCGATGAAGACGAGCTTCGCGAACGGAGCGGTGCTCTTGGTCCACGCGAGGAACGAGCGCAGGGCGAGCAACGGGTCCTTGCGCTCGATCAAGTGTCCGACGACCAGCACGACGGCGAGCGCGGGATCGAGCCCGAGCTCCGCGCGCAGCGCGTTGCGGTCGCGCGGCGCGAACAGCGTGAGGTCGACACCGTTGGGGACGAGCACGCCGCGGCGCGCGCCCGCGAGCTCGTCCATCCGATCGACCAGGTCCTGCGACACGCCGCACCAGTGACCGGCCGCGCGCAGCGCGCTCGCGAGCTCCGGCGCGAGCCCCGCCTCGCCCGCGACCTGCAGGACGTCGCTGCCGCGACCCGAGATCACGCACGGCACTCGCTCGCGAGCGCACGCGTGCGCCGCGACGCCTGCGGGCCACGCGTAATCGCACACCACGACGTCCGGGCGCTCGGTCGAGAGCAGCGCCGCGAGCCCCTTGTCGGCGAAGCGTCGGGCGTTGGCGCGCGCCGCGCGCGGCCAGTGCAGGTAGCGCGGCCGCACGACCACGATGCCGGCGCGTTCCTCGCGCGCGGGGCTCTTCGCGAGCTCGCCGTAGCGCGCGGCGAGCGACAACGGGAACGGCGCGTACGGCAGCGGATGCGCGACGCGGACCGAGTGACCGCGTGCGAGCATCCCCTGCCAGCGTCGCTCGGCGAAGATGCCTTCGTGCGGACGCGTCGCCGACGGATAGAGCGAGGTGAGGACCGCGATCCTCATGATCCGAGGCCGACCACCGCGTGGCGCCGGCGCCACAGCTCGAGGACGAAGAGGCTCCACAGCGTGCGCCCGTGATCGCGCGCGCCGCTCGCGTGCTCCGCGAAGAGCCCGCGCAGCTTGTCGCGCGCGAACCACTCCGCCGGCAGCGTTTCGAGCGCTTCGGCGACCGGCGCCGCCAGCGGACCGCGGATCCACGCCTTCAGCGGCGTGTCGAAACCGCGCTTCTTGCCGTCGAGGACTTCGCTCGGAACGCGCGAACGGAGCGCCTCGCGGAACGCGTGCTTGCCGCGTGAGCCGCGCACCTTCTCACGCGCGGGCAACGGAGCGAAGCGCTCCACGAACCGGTGATCGAGGATCGGCGGTCGGACCTCGAGCGACACCCCCATCGACGCGCGGTCGACCTTGGCGAGGATCTGGTCCGGCAGGTACGTGTGGAAGTCGGCGTACTGCGCGCGGTACAGCGGATCGTCGATCGCGGGGCGGCGGTAGATGCGCTCGAAGGCTTCGAACGGATCGTGGTCCGCGAGCGAGCGCGCGAGCTCGGGCGCGAGCAAGCCGAGCGCCTGCTCGCGCGAGAGCTGCGAGACGCTGTTCCAGTACGCGCGCGCCGGATCGAGACCGACGTTGGAGAGGAACGTCTTCGCGCGCAACACGCGCGGCGCCCAATCGAGCTTCGGGTAGTGCTCGCCCAGCGAGCCGACCAGCTTGGTGCCGCCGGCGCCGAGCTTCGCGCGGACGCGGTTCTCGGCGACGTCGTGGACGTAGCGGCGATAGCCGGCGAAGACCTCGTCGCCGCCGTCGCCGGAGAGCGCGACCGTGACGTGGGCGCGGGCCATCTTGGACACCAGGAACGTCGGCACCGTCGAGGGATCGGCGAGCGGCTCGTCGTAGAGCCACGCGAGCGGCTCGACGGCGAGGCGCGGGTCCGGATCGAGGATCTCGGTGTGGTGCTCGGCGCGCAGACGGACCGCGGTGCGCGTCGCGAGCTCGAGCTCGTCGTGCGACTTCTCGCGGAACCCGACCGAGCACGCGACCACCGGCCCCTTCGAGACGCGCGCCATCGCGTCGACGACCGCGGTCGAGTCGATGCCGCCCGACAGGAACGCGCCGAGCGGCACGTCGGAGATCAGGTGGTCTTGCACGACGCGATCCAGCAGCTCGAGGATCTCCTCGGAGCTCGCCGGGCCGCGCAACCGATCGGTCGGCAGGTCCCAGTAGCGACGCAGCTTCGGCGCTTCGCCCGGCGTCCACGACAGCGTGGTCGCGGGCGGCACGCGCTTGACGCCCGCCCACGCGGCGTCGTCGCCGCCGACGTAGCCGGAGACCAGGTAGTCGAGCAGCTTCTCGCGTCGCAACCGTCGCTCGCCGAAGCCGAGCTCGAGGATCGTCTTCGGCTCGCTGCCGAACGCGATGCCGCGCGCGTCCTCGGCCCAGTAGAGCGGCTTGATGCCGAGTCGATCGCGGCCGAGCAGGAGCTTCGGCCGTCGCTCGTCGCGCAGGTCGACCAGCGCGAAGGCGTACATGCCGACCAAGCGCTCGGGGAACGCGTCGCCGTGCTCCTCGTAGAGGTGCACCAGCGTCTCGATGTCCGAGTTCGAGTGGAACCGGTGGCCCTTCGCGAGCAGCTCGCGCTTGAGCTCGGCGTAGTTGTAGATCTCGCCGTTGCCGACCAGCCCGACCAGCCCGGTTTCGTTCTCGAACGGTTGGTGCCCGCCCGCGACGTCGATGATCGACAGGCGCCGGAACGCGAGTCCGAAGCCGCCGCGGATCCAGGTGCCGAAATCGTCCGGGCCGCGATGCTGGATCGTGTTCGCCGAGCGCTCGAGCTCGAGCACCGTCGCTCGCGTCCGCGGATCCGCGTACGCGACGCCACAGAGTCCGCACATGGCTAGGAACCCTCCGGCAACAGCGGTCGATTGCGGAAGCCGCCGCGTTTGGGTCGCCGCTGGAAACCGCGCCGACGCTCCTCGTGCACCGGGATGTCGGCGAGCAACGGATCGCTGCCCGCGGTCGGCATCCGGAGATCGAGGCGCGCCATCTCGCGATACGAGATCGCCTCGAGCGCGATGATGATGCCGACGTACTGGTAGAAGAGGTCGAACGCGAAGCGGTTCAGGAACGTGCCGCCGACGATGAACGCGCAGAGCGACGCTTCGAACATCGTCGCGTAGTTGATGATCCAGCTGGTGTTGAAGTACCGCTTCGCGTCGCGCCGCAGCGACCACACGCGCCACAGCGAGTAGAAGATCAGGAACAGGTAGAGCATCAGCGCGATCGTGCCGGTCTCCGCCCACACCTGAAGGTAGCTGTTGTGCGCGACGCGCACGTATTCGCCCGGCGTCGACGCGTACTCGCTGTAGTGACGTCGGAACATCTGGAAGCCGACGCCGAGCACCGGGTTGTCGCTCGCCATCCGGATCGCGGTCTTCCAGGCGGCGATGCGGCCCATCGCCGAGCCGTCCTGCTCGACGTTCTGGAGCGTGTGCAGCCGCTCGAACGCGGAATCCGGCAGCACGAGCAGCGTGACCACCGCGGCGACCCCCGCGAGCGCGAAACCGGCGACGCGGTTGCGCGAGCGCCACGTCAACACGCCGAGGCACGTGACCAGCGACAGGAACCCGCCGCGCGAGTGCGTCATGATCACGGTCAGCGCGGTCAGAGGCACCATCATCCACACGCCGCGGCGCAGCGCGGGACGTTTCTCCGACGAGCCGATGTGGATCAACAGCGGCAGCGCCATGCACAGCGCGAGCGAGAAGTCGTTGTTGTCCTCCATCATCCCGCCCGGACCGCGCAACACTTCCATGTTGCCGCCTGAGAGGACGCCGCCGAGACCGACCTTGACGCCGTAGAAGCCGAACGACATCGCGATCACCCACACCAGCACCCGCAGGCGCTCCGGAGTGCTCACCAGCGTCGTCGTGAACAGTGTGACGCCGACGATCTTCGCGAACTCGACGTAGCGGTTGAACTGGTCGGCGGATTGCTCCCGCCCGGCGAGCACGCTCAAGCCGACGACGACCACCAGCGCCATCAGCGCGTTCGCGCGGATGTCGCGCCGATAGAACTCCTGGCGTGGTCGCGAGAAGTAGCCCGCCATCGTCACGACGGCGACCAGGAACGACCAGCGCTGCGGGCGCGCGAAGCCCCAGCACAAATCCTGCGGCCGCATGTACGCGAGCCACGAGAACACGAGCAGACCGATGAACGGCCGCCGGTACACGACCGGCAGCAGGAACAGGATGATCGAGGCGAAGATCAGGTCCCGCATGAGCGGTCTGGCGCTCCTTGGGTCACCCGATTATCGCAGCTTCTCTTGCAGCGAGTGGATCGCGTCGCGCAGGTCCGCGCTGAGCAAGTCCTGACGGTTCGCGAAGGCCCAGGTCACCCACAGCACCGCGCCGATCAGCACGATGCTCGCCAAACCGACCGCGGCGCGCCGAACGGTGCGGTTGCGCAGCTCGGTGCGCGTCACGATCTCGTTGACCGCGCCGAGCACCGGCACCGACATCGACCGCGAGACGTCGCCGACCGAGCGGAACGCGTTGCGGCCGAACTCGGCGAGCACGCTGGTCGCCAGCCCGAGCCCGAGCCCGATCACGCCGTACATCGTGATCACCAGCGGCACGATCGGGCTGGTCGGCTCGCGCGGCGGCTCCGCGCGCTCGATCACCTCGAACGGGTTGCCCGGAGGTCCCGAGATGTACTCGTAGAAGTCCTTCTGGCGTTGGTAGGCCTCGTCGGCGGCCGCGTACGCGATCGTCGCGTTCTGGCAGTCCTGCGAGAGGCCGTTGACCTCGCGGTAGACGTCCGCGAGCTCCATCACGCGCGCGTTGAGGTCCTTCAGGTTCGCCTCGAGCGTCGTGACCGTCGCGTCGAGCCCGGCGAGCGTCTGGTCGCTGTCGGCGAGCTTGTCGCGCAGCGCGTCGCGCTTCTTGTTGTGGACGTAGTTGGTGACGACCGAGCTCGTGGTGCTCAGGCCGAGGATCTGTTTCTTCTGTTCCTCGAGGTTGCGGATCGTGTCCTGCGAGCGCTGGTACGCGGAGTTGGCGGGCAGCAGCCCCTTGTCCTTGATCTCCTTGTTGATCGTCGCGATCTGCGTGTCGATGTCGGCGACGCGCTGGTCGACGGTGATGCCCGACGAGACCAATTGCTCCGGCACTTCCTCGGGCTCGCGCTCGAGTTGCTCGCGCAGCTGCTCGTTCTTCGCCTTCTCGACCTTCTGGTTCTGCTTCGCGATGTTGAGGTTCGACTCGGTCGTGTTCCTCAGCGTGAACAGCGGGTCCTCCGGACGCTCGCGGTTCGAACCCGGCGACGGTTGCGTCACCGACAGCTTGTACTTCTTGTTGAGCTCGGTCAGTCGGCGCGTCGCTTCCAGGAAGTTCTGTTCCTTCTCCTTGCGGAGCTCCTGGAGCTTGTCGCGGTCGGACTTCGCGTTCTCGCGGCCTCGCGAGACCATGTCGCGCACGTACGCCTCGCGCAGGTCGTTCAGGAACTGCGCGGCGCGCTGCGGCTCCGAGTCGGTGTACTGGACGCGGATGAACTGCGAGCCCTGCTGGTTCTTCGACACCAACGGCGGCGGCACGGCGATCCGCGCGATCAGCTTGTTGATGTACTCGAACTGCTCCTCGCGCGAGAGCCCGGCGTAATCCTCCCACTCCTGCTTCTCGACGACCGAACGGACGCGCTCTGGCGCGCGGATCATCGCGCCGGCGTTGGCGACCTCGCGAGCGATCGCCGTCGCTTCGAATCCGCGACCGCCGATCGGCGGCGTCATCTCGTGGACTTCGAGCTGCGTCTGGACCGTGTAGCTCTTCGGCATCACCGAGACGACGAACGTGCCCACCGCGACGCCGATGGCGCACGGGATCACGATCTGCCAGGCGCGCCTCTTCAGGATCGCCAGGAAGTCTTGGAGCTGTCCGGTTGTCTGCGGTTGCGTTGCCACGTGGTGTGGGGCTCAGAAGACGAGGCCGGAGCCCAGTCCGGTGCCGACGCCGAGGCCGCGGTTGCGACCACCGAAGCCGCCTCGACCGAACGAGAACAGCGACTGCATCACCTTCTGCACCGGGAACAGGAGGTCGGAGAGGAAGTAGCCGAGCTCGGCCATCATCGTCGGCGGGACGTAGATGATGTCGCGCTCGTGCACGAGGATGTTGAACGTCGAGTCGCCGGTCTCGATCAGCTCGCTGAGATTGCAGGTGATCACCAGCGGATCGCGCGGGTCGGCGCGGATCAGCTTCACGCGGCCGAGGTTCGCCGTCTGCTCGTTCGGCTTCGCAGACGTGACCGCCTCGAAGATCGTCAGGTCACCGGGGAACGGACGCGAGCCCTCGGAGAGCACCTCGCCGAACACGAAGAACACCTTGCCGCGCGTCGCGAGCCGCACCTTGATGTCGAGCTTCGCGAAGTACGGCGAGTACTTCTGCATCAGGAACGCTTCGAGCTCCGTGCGAGTCAGGCCGGCGACGTACACCGCGCCCACTTCCGGCAGCACGATCGTTCCGTCGATGTCGACCGTGTACGCGCCGCCGAGCTCCGGGTGGTACGAGTCCGCGATGTTGATCGTGTCGCCGAGCGTGACGTAGTTCTGATCCTCGGCGTTGCCGGTGTACCGGTTGCCGAAGCCGTCGGTGTTGAGGTACTGCAGCTCGCGCTTGTTCGGCGCGGTGCTGCAGCTCGCGAGGCCGAGGAAGAGCGCGACGAAGGCGAGCAGGGCGAAACGAGGGATTCCGTGGGGCATGTGGGGCGATCAGCGCAGGCGATATCGGACCGGACGCACCGCTCTGCGGAGCAAAGCCGGAGCGTCATTCCACCGGATGGACCGGGGGCTGGACTAGTTCCCGTACTGATGGGCGTAGTACTCGCGGTACGCCCCGTTTCTAACCCGTTGCAGCCACTCGGTTTGCGCTTGATACCAGCGGATCGTCAGCGGCAGGGCATCCTCGAACTTGTAGCGCGGCCGCCACCCGAGCTCGCGCTCGATCTTGGAGGCGTCGATCGCGTACCGGCGGTCGTGCCCGGGTCGGTCCTTCACGTACTGGATCAGGCTCTCCGGTCGACCGAGCGTCTTCAGGATCGTCTTCACGATGAAGAGGTTCGGGTACTCGTTGTGGCCGCCGATGTTGTAGACCTCGCCGACACGGCCCTTCTCGAGCACCGCGAGGATCGCCTCGCAGTGGTCGACGACGTAGAGCCAATCGCGAACGTTCATGCCATCGCCGTAGACCGGCAGCGGCTTCGACTCGCTCGCGTTCGCGATCATCAACGGGATCAGCTTCTCGGGGAACTGATACGGCCCGTAGTTGTTCGAGCAGCGCGTGATCAGGCCTGGGAAGTGGTGCGTGTGGCACGCGGCGCGCACCAGGAAGTCGCTCGCCGCTTTGCTCGCCGAGTACGGCGAGTTCGGTTGGATCGGCGTCTTTTCCGTGAAGAAGCCGGTGTCGCCGAGCGAGCCGTAGACCTCGTCGGTCGAGACGTGCACGAAGCGCGTGACGCCGTGCTTGCGCGACGCGTCGAGCAACACCTGCGTGCCGACGACGTTCGTGGTCACGAACGGGATGCCGGATTGGATCGAGCGATCGACGTGGCTCTCCGCCGCGAAGTGGACGACGACGCAGCCGTCCCCCGCCGCGGCGAACGCCTTCTCGACCTGGTCCGGCTCGCGGATGTCGCCGTGCACGAACGTGTAGTTCTTGCGCGCTTCGATCGACTTCAGGTTCTCGAGGTTGCCCGCGTAGGTCAGCGCGTCGAGGTTGACGACCTTCCAATCCGGTCTCGTCTGGGCGAGCAGGTGGAGGAAGTTCGAACCGATGAAACCGGCGCCGCCGGTGACGATGCAGGAGAGCGTCATAGCTTTTCGCACACGAGGTAATCGGCGAGCGCCGAGCGCCAGTCCGCCATCGGACGGCCGCGCAGACGCGCGAGCTTGGAGGACTCGAGCACGCTGTACGCGGGTCGGGCGGCCGGCCGCGGGAAGTCGGCGGTCGTGCACGGCGTGAGCTCGACGTGCGCGAGTCCGAGCCGCGCGCAGAGCTCGCGCGTCAGCCCGAACCAGCTGCAGGAGCCCTCGCACGCCGCGTGGTAGACGCCGGTCTCGCCCTTCGCGAGCACGTCCCACAGCGCGGGCGCGAGCTCGAGCGTCGAGGTCGGCGCGCCGACCTGGTCGTCGACCACCTTGAGCGCACCCTTGCTGCGCGCGAACCCCGCGATCGTGCGCGGGAAGTGCTTGCCGCGCGGACCGTAGAGCCACTGTGTGCGCACGACCATCGTCGCGCGCGGATGCGCGGCGAGCGCCGCGAGCTCGCCCTCGCGCTTGGTCTTGCCGTAGACGGAGAGCGGGTTCTCGCGATCGCCCTCGACGTACGGAGACGTCTTGCGCCCGTCGAAGACGAAGTCGGTGCTGACGACGACCAGCCGCGCGCCGGTCGAGGCGCACTTCGCCGCGAGCACGCGGCACGCATCGGTGTTGGCGCGCGCGGCGTCGGCGGGCTTCTCCTCGGCGAGGTCGACCGCGGTCCAGGCCGCGCCGTGGATCACGCCGTCGAACGGGCCGTGTGCGGCCCACGCCGCATCGACCGCCGCGGTGTCCGCGAGGTCGAGCCCGGGCACGTCGAGGCCGTCGCGCGCGATGAGATCCGTACCGAGCGCGTGCACGCCGGACGGCACGCGGCGCAGGAGCTCGCTGCCGAGCATCCCCGCCGCGCCGGTCACCAGCACGCGCTTCACTTCTTCGCCGCCGGCAATTCCATCAGGTTCGCGCCGCCGTCCGCGATCAGGCACGCCGAACGGTGCAGCGACTCGAACGTGCCGGCGTCGGTCCACCAGCCCTGGAGCACCTCGTACGTCATCGAACCGTCCTTGATGAACCAGTTGTTGACGTCGGTGATCTCGAGCTCGCCGCGATCGGACGGACGCAGCGTCTTGATGATGTCGAACACGCGCGGGTCGTACATGTAGATGCCGATCACCGCGAGGTTGGTCTTCGGCTGCTTCGGCTTCTCGACGATCGAGACGACCTTGCCGTCCTTGATCTCCGCGACGCCGAAGCGCTCGGGATCGTGGACTTCCTTGAGCATGATCTTCGCGCCGCGTTGTTGGCGCTGGAAGTCCTCGGCGGCTTGCTTGATGTTGCCCTGGATGATGTTGTCGCCGAGGACGACGCAGATCTTCTCGCCGGCCGCCCAGTGTGCGGCGAGGCCGAGCGCTTCCGCGATCCCGCCTTCGCCTTCTTGGTACGTGTAGTTGAAGTGCTTGAGCCCGAAGTCCTTGCCGTTGCCGAGCAGCGACAGGAAATCACCCGACTTGCGCCCGCCGGTGACCACCATGATGTCCTTGATGCCGGCGTTCACCAGGCACTGGATCGGGTAGTAGATCATCGGCCGGTCGTACACCGGCAGCAGGTGCTTGTTGGTGATCTTGGTCAGCGGGTAGAGGCGAGTACCGAGGCCTCCGGCGAGGATGACACCTTTCATGGGACGTATTCCGTGCGTTCTCTGGGGTGGGGATCGGCGCGGCGAGGCGGCTCGGGGAGCGTTGGGAAGCAGAGCAGTCTACATCGCCCCCGTCGCGGGCGGCAACGCGTGGGCGGCCGCAACGCGCGAGCGAGGCCCTCGGGTTCAGCGCACGCCGCCGCCGGTCGCGCGGTACCACGCGACGTAGCGGACGAGCCCGTCGGCGATCGGCGTCGTCGGCCGATAGCCGAGCTTTTCCTTCGCTTTCGTGACGTCGGCGTAGGTGATCAGGACGTCGCCGGGCTGCAGCGGCTGGCGGTCGAGGATCGGTTCGCGGCCGACCGCCTTGCCGATCAGGTCGACGAGCTCGCCAAGCGAGGTCGTCGCGCTCTCGCCGAGGTTGTAGATCTCGTAGCCCTGACAGCGATCGAGCGAGCGCACGACGCCGTCGACGATGTCGTCGACGTAGGTGTAGTCACGGCGGGTCGAGCCGTCGCCGAAGAACGGGATCGCCTTGCCTTCGTCGATCGCCTTGACGAACTTCGCGATCGCCATCTCGGGCCGTTGGCGCGGGCCGTAGACGGTGAAGAAGCGCAGGCACGTCGTCGGGATCCCGTAGAGGTGGTGGTGCGTCCAGGCGAAGAGCTCGCCCGCGCGCTTGGTCGACGCGTACGGCGAGACCGGGTGCGGGATGTCGTCGGACTCCTTGAACGGCACGCGGTCGTTGGCGCCGTAGACGCTCGACGACGACGCGAACACGAAGCGCGTCTGCGGCGCCTTGCGCAGCTCCTCGAGCAGGATCATCGTCCCGCGCAGGTTGACGTCGACGTAGTGCAACGGATCGAGCAGCGACGGCCGCACGCCCGCCATCGCGGCGAGGTGCACGAGCGCGTCGAACCGTTCCTTCGCGAAGAGGCTCGCGACGAGCTCCCGGTCGCGCAGATCGCCTTCGACGACCTTCGCCCGGCCGAGCAGCGCCGCGTTGCGTCGCTTGATCCGCGGGTCGTAGAAATCGTTGAAGTTGTCGAGCACGACCACTTCGTCGCCGCGCGCGAGCAACTTCTCGCAGACGTGCGAGCCGATGAAGCCCGCGCCTCCGGTGACCAGGACTTTCATGCGGGGCTCACTCGACGGTGACGCTCTTGGCGAGGTTGCGCGGCTTGTCGATGTCGCAGCCGCGCAGCAGCGCGTGGTGGTAGGCGAAGAGCTGCAGCGGCACGACGTTGAGCACCGGCGACAGCCACTCGATCGTGTCGGGCACCTCGAGCGCGTCGTCGGCGAGCGCGAGGCTCTCGCGATCGGCTCCGATCGCGATCACGTGGCCGCCGCGCGCCTTCACCTGCTCGATGTTCGAGCGGACCTTGTCGGCGACCTTGCCCGGGCTGTTGATCACGACGATCGGCATGCCGGGCTCGATCAACGCGATCGGACCGTGCTTCATCTCCCCCGCCGCATAGCCTTCGGCGTGCACGTAGGAGATCTCCTTGAGCTTGAGCGCGCCTTCGAGCGCGACCGGGAAGTTGACGCCGCGACCGAGGAAGAAGAAGCCCTTCGCCTTGACGTGCTTCTCGGCGATGCGGCGCACCGCAGAGACGGTCTTCTCGGTCAACAGTCCCTCGAGACGCGGCCGCAGCCTGCGGAGCTCGTCGAGCAATCGCCGTCCATCGTCGACCGAGAGCACTCCGCGGGCGCGTCCGAGCCGCACGGCGAGCATGAAGCCCGCGATCACCTGCGCGACGAAGGCCTTGGTCGACGCGACGCCGATCTCGGGGCCCGCGTGGGTCAGGATCACCGCTTCCGACTCGCGGACGACCGTCGAGCCCTTGACGTTGCAGATCGACACCGGGCGACAGCCGAGCTCGCGCGCGAGCCGCATCGCCGCGAGCGTGTCGGCGGTCTCGCCGGATTGCGAGATCGCGAGCACCGCGGTGTTCGCGACCAGCACCGGCCCGCGGTAGCGGAACTCGGAAGCGAAATCGACGTCGACCGGCAGACGCGCCAGGCTCTCGACCAGGTACTTCGTGATGTAGCCCGCGTGCAGCGCGGTGCCGCACGCGACGACTTGCAGGCGCTCGAGACGCTTCAAGCCGGCGTCGTCCCAGCCGTCGCCCTCGAACGCGACGTCGCCCTCGAGCTGCAGGATGCGATCGAACGCGGTGCGCGCGAGCACGTCGGGCTGCTCGAAGATCTCCTTGAGCATGAAGTGCGGGAACCCGCGCTTCGACGCAGCCTCTTCGTCCCAGTCGATATGCCGCACCGGGCGCGACACCGACGAACCGTCGACGCGCGAGAGCACGACCTTTCCGGGCGCGAGCTCGGCGACGTCTCCGTCCTCGAGGTAGATCACGTCGCGCGTGTGCGGCAACAGCGCGAGCACGTCCGAAGCGCACCACGCGGCGTCGGCGGTCGCCGCGACGACCAGGGGCGGTCCTTGGCGTGCCGCGACCAGCTCGAACGTCTTGCCGACCGCCATCACCGCGATCGCGTAGTAACCGTGGACGCGCGACAGCGCCGCGCGCACCGCGTCGGCGAGCGAGCTCCCGCGCGCGAGCTCCCGACCGACCAGGTGCGAGAGCACCTCGGTGTCGGTCTCCGAGCTGAACGTGCGGCCTTCGGCCTGGAGCTCGCGACGCAGCTCGAGGTAGTTCTCGATGATGCCGTTGTGGACGAGCGCCATGCGCCCGGACCCGTCGGAGTGCGGGTGCGCGTTCTCGTCCGACGGCTTGCCGTGGGTCGCCCAGCGCGTGTGGCCGATGCCGGCGGTCGCGGACGCGAGCGCGCCGTCGGCGAGCACCGCTTCGAGTTCCGTCAGACGCCCGACCTTGCGCCGGATCGCGACCGAGGCGCCGTCGGCGACCGCGACGCCACAGCTGTCGTAGCCGCGGTATTCGAGCTTGCGCAGGCCGTCGACCAGGTCCTGCAGGACGGCGCCTTGGCGCGCGACGGCTCCGACGATGCCGCACACGGGTCAAGCCCTCTTGTCGCTCGGCTTTTGGCCCGGCTTGCCGGCAGGCACGAGCTCGAGCCGCGAGCGGAAATACGCGAGCGTGCGCTCGAGACCGGTCGCGAGATCGACCTTGGGCTCCCACCCGAGCACGCGCCGCGCCTTGGTGATGTCCGGCTGGCGCACCTTCGGGTCGTCCTCGGGCAGCGGCTTGAAGACGAGCTTCGACTTCGAGCCGCAGAGCTTCACCACCTCTTCGGCGAAGTCGCGGATCGTCATCTCCGCGGGATTGCCGATGTTGGTCGGGTAGACCTCGTTCGAATGCAGCAGTCGATAGATGCCCTCGACGAGATCGTCGACGTAGCAGAACGAGCGCGTCTGCGAGCCGTCGCCGAACACGGTGACGTCCTCGCCGCGCAGCGCTTGGCTCATGAACGCCGGCAGCGCGCGTCCGTCGTTCAGACGCATCCGCGGACCGTACGTGTTGAAGATGCGGATGATGCGCGTCTCGAGCTTGTGGTAGCGGTGGTAGGCCATCGTCATGGCCTCCGCGAAACGCTTCGCTTCGTCGTACACGCCGCGCGGACCGACCGGGTTGACGTTGCCCCAGTAGTCTTCGCGTTGCGGGTGGACAAGCGGATCGCCGTAGCACTCCGATGTCGACGCGAGCAGGAAGCGCGCCCCCTTCGAGCGCGCGAGCCCGAGCGCCTTGTGCGTGCCGAGCGAGCCGACCTTCAGCGTTTGGATCGGCAGCTCGAGGTAGTCGATCGGGCTCGCCGGCGACGCGAAGTGCAGCACGGCGTAGAGGTCGCCCGGGACGTGGATGAACTCGGTGACGTCCTGGTTGTAGAAGTGGAACGACGAGTTCCCGAACAGGTGCTCGATATTGCGCAGATCCCCGGTGATCAGGTTGTCCATGCAGACCACCTCGAACCCTTCGGCGAGGAAGCGGTCGCAGAGGTGACTGCCGAGGAATCCGGCGCCGCCGGTGATCAGTACGCGTCGTTTCGACATGGAGGGGTTGCTCGGGCGCGGCGTCAACGCCGCTCGCCGTCGGTTGGGGTGGGCTCGGTCGCCGAGCCGTCGGTCGGCGGTTCGGCCGGAGCTTCGGGGACCTCGTCGCGCGGTTCGCCGAGGCTCTTGAACGTCGCGCTCTCGCCCGCCTGGAGCCGCACGCGCACGCCGAGGCCGTCGAGCGTCGCGGGGCCGTTCGCTTGCAGCCGCAGCGCATGCCCGTCGTCGCCGCGCGCGAGCTCGCCGGACACCTCGACCTGGAAGCCGCGGCCCGCGAGCAGCCGCGCGTCGGCGGGCGGTTCCTCCGGCGCGGTGCCGGTCGAGACCACCGGAAGGTCGACTTCCTGGCCGGGCGCGAGCTCGTACACCTCGTCGCGGAACGCGAGCGTCACCGGCGACTTCGATTGGTTCTTCAGCACGACGATGTCGGCCCGCGAGCGCTCGATCAGGTACGGACCGGAATCGCCGAACAGCAGCGCGCCGCCGAGCAGGCGCACGTTGTCGCCCGCCTTCATCTCGATCGACGCGCGATCGACGTCTTGGAATTCGAAGAGCGGCTCGCCGCGGCCCGGGCTGCCGATCCAACCGACCGCCTGGCCGAACATCACCACCGACGAGCCCGAGGGCCAGAGCACCTCGGCGCGTCCGCCCGCGGAGACGATCACGCACGCTCCGGCGGTGGCGCGCGCCTTCTTGTCGAAGAAGACCAGCGGATAGCCCGACAGCGCGCCGGCGGGCCGGAACTGCACCGGGTCCGCGTGGCGGAAGACGGTCGCTTCCTCGGGCCCCGGGAGGTGCGGGTGCGGATCGGGCGGCAGCTCGGCGCCGGTCGGCCCCTCCATCGGCTTCGGCCAGCGCTGCGTGTTGAGCCAGAAGCAGCTCGGCGCGAGCGCGGCGAGGCCGAACGCGAGCGCGGGCAGTCGAAGTCGGAGAGCGAGCTTCATTGCGAGTCGCGCGCGATGGTCGTCGGCGGGCGCGCGCCGAAGTAACGCTCGACGAAACCGGTGTCGTGGTCGCCGTTCCTGAAGTCCGGGTGGTTCAGGATCTTGCGCAGCAGCGGGATGGTGGTCTTCGGCCCGACGATCACGAACTCGTCGAGCGCGCGGAGCATCGTGCGGATCGCCGCCTCGCGGGTCGCGCGGTGCGCCATCAGCTTGCCGATCATGGAGTCGTAGTTCGGCGGAATCCGGTACCCGCTGTAGCCGTGGCTGTCGACGCGCACCCCCGGCCCCCCCGGAGGGACGAAGACGTCGATCACGCCCGGGCAGGGCTGGAAGTCCTTGTCGGGGTCTTCCGCGTTGATCCGGCATTCGATCGCGTGGCCGCGGGTCTCGATCTGGTCCTGGCGCCACGGCAGCTTCTCGCCGGACGCGACCAGGATCTGTTGTCGGATCAAGTCGATGCCGGTGACGAGCTCGGTCACCGAGTGCTCGACCTGGATCCGTGCGTTGACCTCGATGAAGTAGAAGTTGTTCTTCTGGTCGACCAGGAACTCGACGGTGCCCGCGTTGTGGTAGCCCGCGGCCTTCGCGACGCGCACCGCGGCGGCGCCCATCGCGGCGCGGGTCTCCGGCGTGATGCTCGAGCTCGGCGATTCCTCGACCAGCTTCTGGTGGCGGCGCTGGATCGTGCAATCGCGCTCGCCGAGGTGCAGCAGCGTGCCGTGGCGATCGCCGAGGATCTGCACTTCGACGTGCCGCGGATTCTCGACGAACTTCTCGACGTACACCGTCGAGTCTCCGAACGCCGCCTCCGCTTCGCTGCGCGCCGCGTGGAAGCCGCTGACCAGGCTCGGGTCGTTGCGCGCGATGCGCATCCCGCGGCCGCCGCCGCCCGCCGCCGCCTTGATGATCACCGGATAGCCGAGGCGCTGCGCGACCTTCAGCGCGGTCTGCTCGTCCTCGACCGGGCCGTCGGAGCCCGGCACCACCGGCACGTCGGCCGAGATCGCCATCGCGCGCGCGTTGGCCTTGTTGCCGACCGCCTCGATGCTCTTCGGATCCGGGCCGATGAAGTGGATGTTGCAGGAGTTGCAGACCTCGGCGAAGTGCGAGTTCTCCGACAGGAAGCCGTACCCCGGGTGGATCGCGTCGACGTCGGCGATCTCCGCCGCCGAGATGATCGCCGGGATGTTGAGGTACGACTTCGAGCCCGGCGCGGCGCCGATGCAGATCGTTTCGTCGGCCTGGCGCAGATAGAGCGCGTCGGCGTCGGCCTGCGAGTAGACCGCGACGGTCTCGATGCCCATCTCGCGGCAGGTGCGGATGATGCGCTGGGCGATCTCTCCGCGGTTGGCGACCAGGATTCGGCGGAACATCAGTGGAGCTGGAGGGAGGGCGTTCAGTCGGGCTTGATCAGGAACAGCGGCTGGCCGAACTCGACCGGCTCACCGTTCTCGACCAAGAGCTCGACGATCTCTCCGGACGTCTCCGCGCGGATCTCGTTCATCACCTTCATCGCCTCGATGATGCAGACGACGGTTTCCGGATCGACACGCGTGCCGACGCGCACGAACGGCTCGGCTTCCGGGGAGGGCGCACGGTAGTACGTGCCGACCATCGGGCTCGGGAACGGCTTGCCCGCCGGTTCCTTCGCGGCGGCGGGCGCGGCGGCTTCGGCGAGCGGCGCGATCGCGGCCGCGAGCGGGAGCGCGACCGGCGCGGCGGCGCCCTGGGTCACGTGCACGACCGGGGCATTCGACGCCGGTTGTTCGGTGCCGCGCTTCAGGCGCACGCGCAGGCCGTTCTTGTTGTCGTCGACCTCGAGTTCGGTGATCTCACCGCGCTGCATCAGGGCGACCAGGCGCTGGAGCTGTTTGATGTCCATGCGGACGTCTATCCTCGGGGGGGCAGGTGCCGGAATCGCAGGCGACCTTGGCGTCGCCGCGTCGCGGCAGCATAGCGACCGACCGGGACCCTTTCGCCCCCCTTGCCGCGTCCGGGGCGTCGTACGCCGCGGCCGACGGGGCTCAGCGAGCTCGCCGTCGAGCGCCGCGTCGCCAGACGCCGGACTTGCCGCCGCGCTTCTCGACGAGCTCGACCGCCTCGATCGCGATGCCGTGGTCCAGCGCCTTGGTCATGTCGTAGATCGTCAACGCCGCGACCGACGCCCCCACCATCGCCTCCATCTCGACGCCGGTCGGGCCGACGCAGGTGGCCGTGCAAGTCACCTCGATGCGCCGCGCGCCTCGAGCGCGAAAGAGGATCTCGAGGTGCGAGAGCGCGAGCGGGTGGCACATCGGGATCAACTCCGCGGTGCGCTTCGCCGCGAGCAACCCCGCGGCGCGGGCGATCTCGGTGATCGCGCCCTTCGGGCCGCGTCCGGCGAACAGGGCGCTCACCATCGGCGACGGGAACCGTACGCTCGCCCGCGCCGTCGCCTTGCGCTCGGTCGGGGGCTTGCCGCCGACATCGACCATCCGCGAACGCGTGTTCGCGCCGTCGCCGCGCTCCGAGCGCTCGACGTGCGAGAGCGCGCGCTTCCGATCGGGGGTTCGAGTCATGGTGCGGCGCGCCGAAGCAAGTTTTTCGTTCCTTGGGGAGCGCGCGCGGGTGAGGAGCCTAGATTACGCCTTCGCACCCTCCCACGCGACGCCGTCGGCCGCCGATACAGGGCGCTCGTGACGCCGATTCCTCCTTGCGTACACCCATGATCCAACTCTGCAGCCTCACTCTGGCTCTCGTCCTCTCCGCGCCGGTCGCCTTCGCCCAGCACGGCTCCAACGACGGGTCCAACATCGACGCGCGCGCCGTGCTCGAGCAGGACCTGCGCGCCTCCAAGGACTGGAAGGTCGAGGACATCTGGCTGCGCGTCGAGACCGTGACGTCGGTCGTGCCCTCGAAGGACCTCGGCGCGGCGGTCGACGGGTTCCTGCGCGCGGAGGGGCTCGAGCCCAACGCGGCGCTCTTCCTGGTCGCGCTGCGGCTCGCCTGCGAGAACCCCGACGCGTCGAAGCTCGTCGGCTCGCTGGTGCCGTTGCTGTCGGATCCGAGCAAGGACGTCGCGATCGCCGCGGCGAACCTGCTCTCCGACGCCGAGTTCCGCACGCTCTCCGGCGAGGAGCGCGGTGAGCTGGTCGACCGCCTGCAGCTCGCCGCCGAGAAGGGCGAGCTCGATCCCGAGGTCAACCTGGCGGCCGCGCACGCGTGGTACCAGCTCGGCGGCGGCGACGCCCGCCGGCAGGCGCGCGCGCGCATGACCGAGTTCCTGACGTCGAACGACGCGAACCTGCGCGCTCTCGGAGCGCTCGCGCTCGCGCGCTCGAACGCGGAGATCACCGGCGTGCTCTACGACGAGCTGAAGAAGCTCGCGGGCCTGCCCGGCGAACGCGGCCGGCTCGCCGAGGCGTACCTCGAGACCGAGCGCGTGCGCGAGCAGACCGAACGGCTGCTGCGCCAGCGCGGCACCAGCGACGACGCCTCGAAGCGCGGCAAGGAGACGCCGGAGCAGGCTCAGTTCCGCACCGTGATGAGCATGATCCAGAGCTGGCACATCGAGGGCGACCACGCGAAGCGCGAGGACCTGCTCTCCGCCGCGCTGAACGGGATGCTCCAGGCGATGGACGAGCACTCGACGTACTTCAGCGGCAAGGAGTACGCGCGCTTCGAGCAGGACCTCGAGGCGGGCTACGGCGGCATCGGCGCGTACGTCGGCGACGATCCGGACGACGGCCTCTTCACGATCACGCACCCGATCTACTCCGGTCCCGCGTACCGCGCCGGCCTGTCGAGCGACGACAAGATCGTGCGCATCGAGGACTGGCCGACGCTGCGCGAGCCGGTCGACGAGGTGATCAAACGCCTGAAGGGCCGCCCGGGCACGAAGGTCAAGCTCTACATCTGGCGCCGCGGCATGGATCGCGCGCTGATCGACCGTCCGAGCGAGGACATGGCGGTCGAGATCACGCGCGAATCGATCACGATCCCGGCGGTGCAGTCGCAGATGCTGCCCGGTGCGATCGGCATGGTCGTGCTCAACGATTTCAGCCGCGTCGCGACCACCGAGGTGCGCAAGGCGCTGAAGGACCTGCTCGCCCAGGGCGCGAAGTCGATCGTGCTCGACCTGCGCAACAACAGCGGCGGTCTGCTCGACGAAGCGGTCGGCGTCGCGGGGCTCTTCCTGCCGAAGGACACGCTGATCGTCTCGACGGAGAACCGCATCGAGGGCAAGGAGCAGTTCACGAGCACCGGCGAGCCGGTGGTGCCGATCGACATGCCAGTCAGCGTGCTGGTCAACCGCTTCACGGCCTCGGCCGCGGAGATCGTCTCGGGCGCGCTGCAAGACCACAAGCGCGGCGTGATCATCGGGAAGCGCAGCTTCGGCAAGGGCTCGGTGCAGAACCTGATCCGCGTGCCGGGGCTGGAAGACGACGAGTACGAGGACGAGAACGGCAACAACCGTCACGACAACTGGGAGAAGCTGACCAAGGACGCGAACGGCAACGGCGAGTTCGATTTCGCGCCGCGCGTCAAGCTGACGATCGCGCGCTACCTGCTGCCGTCCGGTCGCTCGATCCACCGCGAGCTCGACAAGGAAGGCAACATCTTGAGCGACGGCGGCGTGCGCCCCGAGCTCGACGTCGATCTGCGGCGCGTCGACACCTGGCGCATCGAGGAGATGCTCAAGATCCGCCGCACCAACGCCGTGCGCGACTACGTCGACGCGAACTTCCCCGCCTCGGGCGAGCTGTCGAAGAAGCAGTTGATGCAGGAGCTCGCCGACAACGATCACCGCGACGTCACCAAGTACCCGAACTTCGAGGCCTTCGTGCAGGGCCTCAACACTCCGCTGCCCGCCGACGACGTGCGTGCGCTGGTGCGCGCCGAGATCCGTCGCCGTGTCCAGGATCAACGCGGCAAGGAGTTCCCGCAGGGCGACTTCGTCGAGGACGAGCAGCTCCAGGAGGCGATCCGCGTCGCGCTGAAGGCCCAGGGCAAGAAGCCCTCGGAATTCGCGGAGTACCAAGCGAACATCCCGGTCGAGAGCGTCGCCCGCGTGCAGCTGCGCGGCGACGAGAAGGTCGCGCTGCGCGATGCTCTGAAGGAGCTCTCCGAGGCGAAGAAGGGCGACGGCAAGCTCTCCGCCGCGGCGCTCGAGAGCCTCTCGAAGCTGATCGAGGACAACCTCGGCGGCAACTGAGCGCCGGCCCTCGGCCGCGCGGCGGTCGCCCACCGGGCTAAGCCGCGCAGCGCCGCCGGGCGAGGCCGTCGGTCGCTACGGGCGACGCGCACCGTGCGCGTCGCTCGCGTTTTGCATCACCCGGTCTTCGGCGGCGCGGTCGAGTTCTCGTCGGCGAGCACGCGCAGCGCCGGCAGGATCAGCTCGCGCACGAGGATGATCACCGTCGCGGTCAGCGGCAGCGCGACCAGCAACCCGAACAGCCCGAGCGCCGCGCCACCGATCGTCAACGCGAGGATGACGACCACCGGATGGAGCCCGAGGCTGTCGCCGAGGATCTTCGGGATCAGCACGTAGCCCTCGATCACCTCCGCGATGCCGTAGATGCCGCCGACCCACATCAGCGCTTGCATCACCGAGTCGAACTCGAGCATCGCGACCAGGAACGCCAGCAGGAACGCGACCACCGGCCCGACCACCGGCACCAGCGCGAGGATCCCGCCGAGGAATCCGAGCAACACCGCGTACGGCACGCCGCACAGGAAGAGCGCGACCGTCAGGAACAGCCCCTTCAGCAGGCAGACGAAGAGCCGGCCGCGGAAGAAGCTCGCGAGCACCTCGCCGATCTGCTCGCCGATGCGGGCGATGCGCTCGCGCTCGCGACGCGGCAGATAGCGGCGCACGAACGTGTGGATGCGCTCGAGCTCGAAGAGCAGGAAGTACGTGTAGATCGGCAGCAGGAAGACCAGCGACACCACCGACATCACCGAGCCGGAGACGCGCTTGACCGCGCCGAACAGGCCCTCCGCAGCCGCCGCGCCCGCGCGCGCGCTCGCCTCGGTGCCCATCTCGGAGCGCCACCAGTTGCGCAGCGCATCGAAGACCGCGTGCAGGCTCCAGGGCTCGAGCGGTTTCGCCTCGGTGCCCGCCTGGAGCACGCCCCACTTCAGGAGCAGTTGCTGGAGATCCGCGAGCGCGGTGTCGAGCCGCGCCTGAAGCGCCGGCACTTTGGCGTCGTCGCTGCTCGCGAACATGCTCGAGATCTGCTCGAAGAGCGCCTTGCCCTGCCAGAAGAGGCTGAGCGCGGTCAGCGCCATCAACAGCGCGAACGTCGCGAAGATCAGGTTGACCGCGGTGCGTCGCGACCAGCCGCGGCGCTCGAGCGTCTCGACCAACGGATGCAGCACGTAGGCGAGCAGGTACCCGAGGATCACCGGGTTCAGCACCGTGCGGACGGTCCACGAGAACCAGACGACGAGCAACCCGACGACGAGCAGCGCCAGGTTGCGTCGCGCCGGCGAGAGGCGTTCGAGCATCGCTAGCCCCCCGCTCCGCCGAGCCCCGCGTCGATCGTCGGCGGCAGCGTCGGCGCGTAGTTCGCGACGAACGCGTCGTCGAAGTCGAACCCGTCGGCGAAGTCGTCGATCGTGTCGGTCTCCTGGCGCTTCAACAGGCCGGCGTCGACCATCAGGAAGACGATCCGGCCCCAGTCCATCGTGTCGCGCACGCCCCACGAGCGCCAAACCTGCGCGGCGAGCGGTCCGAAGACCTCGAGTGCGTACGCGCGCAGTCCGGCGAGCACCTCGCGGCCGGTGACGTGCTTGGAGGCGCCTTCGGCGCCTTCCTTTCCGGCGAGGCGTACGGCGTGCTCGAGCGCTTCCGCCAAGAAGCGGAACGCCTCCGGGGAGTAGCGTCCGTCGCGCAACGCGAGCTTCCGCTGGGGATCGTTCATCGTTCGGGGATCACGGCGCGAGCGTCAGGCACGCGCGATCGAGCACGCTCTGAGGATCGAGATTCTTGTCGATGTCCGCGCGCGTCTCAAGCAACCCCTCGAGCTTCCGCGCGAGCCGAGGCGCTTGGGCCGCCAGGAAGCCGCCGGGCAAGCCGGCGAGCAGGTCGACGTGCACCAAGCGCTCGAGCGGCACGCCGGACGAGAGCCGCAGCGCGTCGCCGGCGATCTCGAGCGCGAGCTCGAGCACGGTGCGCGCGCGATCACGCGCCTGCTGGAGCGGAGTCGAACCCGAGAACTCGCCTTCGACCTGCATCAGCGCCCGCGAGGCGTCGAGCGGTGCCGCGGCGCCGGTGAACACGCCGCCGAGCAGCGCGCGCAGGTCCCCCGCCGAGCGCTCGGCGAGCGCGAGCGAACGCCCGGGCGAACCGTGCCCCCACACCGCGAGCGCCTTGGCGTCCGCCGGAGCGTAGCCGTGGCGCGCGAGCACGGTCGCGCAATCCTCCGCCGACAACGCGTCGAACGGCACCGCGATGCAACGGCTGCGCACGGTCGAGAGCAGCGCCTGTGGCCGCGAGGTCGTGAGCAGCCACAGCGCCTTGCGGCCGGGCTCCTCCAGCATCTTGAGCATCGCGTTCTGCGCTTCGTCGGTCATCCGCTCGGCATCGCGGACGAGCACCACGCGCCAGCCGCCTGCGGACGCGCGCGTGCCGAGGAAGCGCTCGGCTTCGATCGTCTCGGCCTCGTCGTGGCCGGGGCGGTACGCGATCTTCTTCAGCGGGATGCGCTCGCCTTCCTCGTCGATCGCGTAGACGTCGAGGTGGTTCGCGGTGACGAACTGGCGACACCCCGGACACGCCCCGCACGGTCGGGCTTCGACGTCGTCGGCGGTGCACAGCAGCGCGCACGCGAGCCAGCGCGCCGAGAGGTACTTGCCGATGCCGCTCGCTCCGGTGAAGAGCAGCGCGTGCGGCAAACGCTCGCGCGCGGCCGAGCGGACGAGCTCGCGCATGCGTCGCGCGTGGCCGAGCGGCTCGACCAGGCGCTCCTCCGCCCGCTCCGCACGTTCAACCGGCGACGCCACGGCGCACCTCCGCGAAGATCCGCTCCTCGACGCTCGCCTCGTCGCCGTCGGCGTCGATCCTCCGCGCGCGCTCGACCAACGACGCGTAACGCAGCATGCCCGCCGCGACCCGGCGCTGGAATTCGAGGCCCTTGGCTTCGATCCGGTCGCCCGCGCCCTGGCGGCGCTCTGCGGCGCGCTCCGGCGACAGGTCGAGGATCAGCTCGAGGTCGGGGCGCGGCTCGCCGGCCCACGTCGAGAGCAGCTCGAGGACCTGCGTCTCGTCGAGACCGCCGGCGACCGCCTGGTACGCGAACGTCGCGGCGTGGAAGCGCTCGCAGACGACGCTTTGCCCTTCTCGCAGCGCCGGCGCGACGAGCTCGTCGAGCATCTGCGAGCGCGCGGCGCAGAAGAGCAGCGCTTCGGTCCGCGGGGCGAGCACGAGCTCGCGATCGAGCAGGATCGCGCGGAGGCGCTCGCCGACCTCGGTGGTGCCGGGCTCGCGCACGTGCAGCGGCCGGACGCCGAACTCGCGCTCGAAGCGGGCGACGAGTCGCTTCGCTTGCGTCGACTTCCCGCACCCGTCGACCCCGTCCAAGACCACGAACATCGGCTTCAACACGTCGCTCCGCCCCGCATGCTAGCGCGGCGGCCCGCTCAGTTCCCGAGGATCGACAGCGCGGCCGCGCAATCGGGGTCGAGCGTCAGCGCGCGCTTCGCCGCGGCCGCGGCTTCCTCCATGCGGCCGGCCTTGACCAGGTTCTCGGCTGCGCGGCCGAGGAAGCGGGCGTGCTCGGTCGGCGCGAGCGGCTCCGGCGCGTCGGCGTCCACGTCGGCGAGCACCTCGCCCGCGACAGTCCACTCGCGCGCGGCCGCCGCGAAGTCGCCGACCGCCTCCAGCGCCTCCGCCCACGCGACGTGGAGCTCGCGCCGGAACGGGTCGACCTCGGCGGCGCGCTGGAAGTACACGCAGGCTTCCGCGGCGCGGCCCTGCTTCGCGTGCCACCGCGCGACCGACAGCGCGAAGCCGTAGTCGTCGTTGCGCTCGAGCCAGCGCGCGACCGCGCGTTGGGCGTCGTCGGTGCGATCGGATTGCGCGTAGAGCTCGGAGAGCGCGATCTCGGCCGCCAGCTCGCGCTCGGCGTACCCGGGGAAGGCCTTCTCCGCGGCGAGGAAGTGCTCCTCGGCCTTCGCCTTCTCGCCTTGCTGCAGCAGCGTCTTGCCGAGCGCCATGCGGACGCGGAAGTCCTCGCCGCCGAGTTCCAGTCCGCGCAGGTAGGCCTTGTGCGCTTCCGCGTCGAGGTCGCGCGACAACGCGATCTCGCCGCGCAGGAAGTACGCCCGAGGAAGCGCGAGCGCGCTGCCTGCAGCGTCGAGCCTGCGCAGCGTCTGCTCGGCGTCGAGGCGCCGGCCGCGTTGCCATTCGCCCCACGCGAGCGAGCACAGGTCCTCGCCCCACGCGCGCTTGTCGGCGGCCTTCTCCGGCGCCGCGCCGCTGCGGCGGATCCGCAGCTTCGCGATCGTCGCGTCGCTCCAGCGCGGCTCGATCGCGAGGTCCTTCACGTGCTCGCGCGCGTAGGCTTCGAACTCGCGATCGACCGCCTCGGGGGTCGTGGAGAAGACTTCGGTGAGCGCGCGGTCGAGGTCGGCGCCGCGATCGAAGGCTTCGAGCACGCGCACGAGCGCCGGGAATCCGTGGCGCTCGATCCACATCCGGCAGACCAGCCCGCTCTGGTAGTAGCCGAACAGGATCCGCGAGCTGCGGAACGCGCGGTTCATGTCGCGCACCCGGATCAGGTCGTCGTTGGCGAGCGCGTCGACGAGGTCGCGGCGCATGTTGCGCGACCAGTAGAGGTTCTTGTTCTCCTCTTCCCACGTCGCGAGCCCCTCGGTGATCCAACGCGGGCAACGGTTGTGCGAGAGCCCGAGGTGGATCACGTGCGTGAACTCGTGGAACGCGGTGCGCGCCCACGAGAAGTTGCCGCGCATCTCCGAGGTCGGCGAAACGGCGGTGACCACCGGACCGAAGCACACGCCGAGCGCGGGGAAGCCCTCGAAGCCGGTCGAGCGCACCGAGAAGTCCGCCCAGGTGTCGAACACCTCGATGTGCGTCGGCGACGGCGTGAAGCCGTAGCGCTGCGCGAGCTCGGCGCGCTCCGAGGCGTAGAACGGGATCCAGTACGTGCGGAAGACCGGCGCGGGCGCGGGAGTCCACGCGAAAGAGAGCTCGCCGCGCGGTTCGTTCAGGTAGTCGCGCGCGAGCTTCTGCAGCACGATCCGCGTGTTGTTGCGCCACGCGTCCGCGCGGCCGGCGGCGGCTTCCTCGGCCTGCACCAGCGCGGCGAGCCCGCCATTCTCGTCGCCGGTGTTCGCGAGCGCGCGGCCGTACTGCGTCCACGCACGATGGTCGGTCGGATCGCGCTCGACCGCGCGCTTCAGGAACGGCACCGCCTCGGCGAAGCGATACAGCTCGTTCAGGTGCGACCCGACCTCGCGCTCGGGCTCGGAGTCGCGCGGGTCGATCGCCGCGAGCTCGCCGAGCAGCGTCTCCGCGCGCTCGCGCTCGTGCTCGACCCACGCGAGCGCGGCGTGCAGCGTCTTCACCTCGCGGCGTCCGGGCGCGAGCTCGTCGAGCTGGCGCAAGCGATTGCGCGCGTTGAGCAACTGACCGTCGTCGAGGTCCGACGAAGTCGCCGCGATCAGGCCCGCGATCGAACGCGGGTTGGCGAGCAGCAGCTCGTTCAGGATCTCCCCGGCGTTGCGGCGCTGCCGGACCCAGTTGAACCGATAGATCTCGAACATCGCGAGCCGCGCGCGTTCGTTGCCGGCGTCGAGAGCCAGCGCGCGCTCGAGCAGCGGCACCGGCGAGCGGCGCTTGGTCTGCGCGTGGTCGACCTCTCCGTCGGCCTCGAAGTAGAGCTCGGCGAGCTCGACCAGGAGCTCGGGCTCCTCGGAGCGCTCGACCGCCTCGGCGGTCTCCAGCGCGGCGACCAGCGTCTGCGACGCGCGTTCGAGGAAGCCGAGCCGGCGCTGGCAGCGCGCTTTCGCGAGCAGCGCCTCCCACGTCCCCGCCGCGGGCGACTGCGCGCCGGCTTCGAACGCCGCGCGTGCCTCGTCGCGGCGGCCGGCATCGGCGCGCGCCCGGCCGAGCAGCCACGCGTCGCGCGGATCGGCCGGGTCGGCGACGCCTTCGAGGGCCGCCAGCGCGGCGGGCGCGTCGCCGCGCTCGAGTCGGAGCTCGGCGAGCACGCGCGCGGCGAGCCGGCGGACCTCCGTCGAGCGCTCGGGGACGGAGCGCTTGGCCGCGTCGGCGACCGCGCGTTCGGCTGCCTTCGCCGCCTTCTCCCACTCGCCTTCGTCGAGTCGGACGCGCGCGAGCAGCGCGCGGGATTCCGCATCGGCTTCGTCGAGGTCGAGCAACTCCTCGAGGTCGCGCCGCGCGCCCGACCGATCGCCGCGTCGACGTTTGCGGTCCGCTTCGGAGCGCGCGGCGGCGAGCTCCTCCTCCGACGCCGCTTCGTCCTGCGCGTCCTGCGCGTCGAGCGCGTTCGGCGCGCCGACGGCGCCCGATTCGCAGGGCGAACTCGACGCGAGCGATGGCTCGATCGGTGCGCGGGTCACGTTCGCCGTCGCGGCGGAGCTGGTGGCGCCGAACGCGCAGAGGGCGAGGGGCCAGAACCCACGGCAGAAGGTTGCTCGAAGCATGGCGCTAATGTATCTCCGAGGACCATGCAAGTACGCAGGTCTCGCGCTGCCCATAGCCTCTCGCTGGTCTCGATTCTGTTGTGCTTCGTCGCCGCCTGCACGTCGTCGTCGAAGTTGCCGCAGCAACCGCCCCCGGTCGCCGTCGAGGAACCGGGTCCCGATCTCACCGGCCCGTTGTCGTGGCAGAAGCTCGAGAACATCGAGAGCTGGCTCGACACGCCGCAGTCGCAGCGCACGCCGGAGTTCCGGATCGAGCTCGAGCTCCAGCTCCACGAAGGACGCGTCACGTTCGCGCAACGCGACGCCGAACGCGCCAACGTGCCGCACGACGCGCTGCGGGTCCGTTTGGAGGCGGCGCGCGACGGCTTCCGCTCGCTGCTCTCGCGCAACACGCTGATGCCGGGGCAGACCGCGCGCGCACAGATCGGTCTGCGCGCGTCGGAGAGCTTGCTCGCGACCTTGACCAAGCCGTCCGCGGCGAAGCCCGCGTTGGTGGTGATCGATCGCTCGCGCTGGGGCGCGCTGAGCCCGGTGCCGAGCCGCCTGACGCCGCTGAAGGGGCAATGGAGCCGGATCACGCTCCACCACTCCGCGGAGGAGTCGAGCGACGGCAAGGGCGGCTCGGTCGAGGACTCGGCGCACACGCTGCGCCTGATCCAGAAGTTCCACATGGAGACCGGTCACACCTGGGGTGACATCGGCTACCACTTCTTGATCGACTCGGGCGGCCGCATCTTCGAGGGGCGCGAGCTCAAGTGGCAGGGTGCGCACGCCGGCGGCAAGGACGGCTCGAACAACACGCAGAACATCGGGATCTGCATGCTCGGCGACTTCCAGCGCCGGCCGCCGACGCCGGCGGCGCTGAAGTCGCTGGAGCTCCTGGTCGCCGACCTGCGAGCGCGCTTCCCGATCGCCGCGAACCGGCTGTTCGCGCACACGGAGTTCACCGGGAGCGAGTGCCCGGGCCCGTTCCTGTTCGACTGGGTGAAGAAGCACCGCTGACCGACGCGACGGCGCGCCGCCGCGGCGAGCGCAGCCGGACGTCTGCGGGTGCCGCCCCGGCTCGGCCGTCGGTCGCGCGTGAGCTCCGAGCGCGCCGTCGAGCGACGGCCGACGCGCCGCGAGAGCTCGCGGCCTCGACTAACGCGGAGCGTCGAGCGCGAGGCGCGCGAGCGTTTCACTCCACCACGCGTCGCCGAAGCTCGCTCGGCCGGCGCACAGGACCGCGCCGTGGCCGGCGGGCGCGGTGCGCGCGCGCTCGTTCGCGAGCCATGCGGCGATCGTCCGGGGCTCCCACGCGAGCCCGAGGAGCTCGTCGTGCTCCCACGCTTCGCTGCGCGCTCGCGACGCGAGCTCCTCGAGCGTGCGGTTCGTGCGCGCGAAGCACGCGAGCTCGGGCTTGCCGCTGTGCGCTACGCGGAAGATCCCCGTGCAGCGCGCGTCGAGCAACTCGTCGGCGTCGAGCCCGAGCTCGCCGCGTGCTTCGTCGCGCAGCGCCTCCAGCGGAGTCTGCGGCGCGAACGGATGCCCCGCGGGGACGATGTGCCAGCGCCCGGCGTCGACCGGCAGGTCGCGCGAACGGCGACCGAGCACGATCCGGCCCCGACCCTCGAGTAGAACGCCGCTCAGACCGAGCGGATCGGCGAGCGCGCGCGAGCCAAACATCGCGCGCCACTCGGGATGCGCGACGTTGGTCGCGAGGTACTCCGCGTAGTCGGTCGTTCCGACCTCGAGCGCGACGCGTTCGCCCTCTCGACGGACCCCGTGCAGCCGATAGAGGCTTGGCAGGCTCCCGTCCGGCCGACGTTCGAGCTTGCGAGCGCCGACGCGGTCGCGTTCGAGCACCGCGAGCAGGCTCTGCCGGCGCTCGTCGGTCCACTCGACGCCGCGCTCGACCGCCGTCTCGAACCGCACCGCCTCCAACGGAACGTCCAGCGCGAGCAGGAGCTCGTGGGCCGCGGCCGGCGTCGCTTGCGAGTCCATCGTCGCGCGCTCAGCGTCAGGTTCCCGGGCAGAAAAGGCGCGCTCGCGCGTCGGTCCCGAGCGAACGCGCGCCGCACGCGACCGCAGCCGTGCGCCGCGCTCGCCGACGGATTCGTGCGGCGAGTGCGCGGCGAGTCCGACCGCCGAAGCGCGAGCGTATGCTGACGAGGATGCGCATCGGGATCGACTATCGGGCCGCGCTGCACGCGTCGGACGGCATCGCGCGGTACACGAGGGAACTCGTGCGCGCGCTCGGCGCGCTCGCGGTCGAGGACGAGATCCTACTGTTCGCCAGCACGTGGCGCGAGCCGGCCGGCGAGCGCGCGGCGCTCGACGCCGCGGTCGCGCCGGCACGTCTTCGGCGTCGCCGCGTCCCCTCGCGGCTCGCGGCGTCGTGGATGCACCTCAGCGCCGGCGGCGCGGACCGCTGGCTCGGCGGCGTCGACGTGTTCCACCACACGCAGGCCCACGTGATGCCGGTGCGCGACGCGTGCGAGGTCGCGACGCTGCACGACTGCATCTACGTCGAGTCGCCCGAGCTGGTCACCCCCGCCAACTCCCGGCGGATGACCGAGTCCGCACGGCGCGCGACGCTGCGCGCGAGCGCCGTGATCGTGCCTTCGGAGTTCACCCGCGCGCAGGTGCTGCGTTGCTTCCCCGTCGAGCCCGAGCGCATCCACGTCGTGCCGCTCGGCATCGACCACTTGCTGCGGCCGACCGCGGCGCAACCGCGCGCGCGCGCCGAACGCTACGTGCTGACCGTCGCGCGCGTCGAGCTGCGCAAGAACCACCTCGCGATGCTGCGAGCGTTCGAGCTCGCGGTCGGCGCCGGGTTCGAGGGCCGCTGGATCGTCGCGGGCGCGCGCGGCCTCGGAGCGGAGACGTTCGAGCGCGCGCTCGCCGATTCTCCGGTGCGCGCGCGCGTCGAGGTGCGCGGCGAGGTCGACGAGAGCGAGCTCGGCGAGCTCTACGCCGGCGCGTCCGCGTTCCTCTTCCTGAGCCGCGCCGAGGGCTTCGGGATCCCGCCGCTCGAAGCGCTCGCGTCCGGGGTGCCGACGGTCGTCGCCGACGCGGGCAGCTTGCCCGAGGTCTGCGGGGACGCGGCGACGTGCGTCGCGCCGGACGACTTCGAAGGCGCGGCGCGCGCGCTGGTCGACGTGCTCACCGATCGCGACCTCGCCGACGCTCGCGCCGAGCGCGGCCGCGCGCACGCCGAGCGCTTCACGTGGCGCCGCGCCGCCGAAGCGACGCTCGCGGTCTATCGCACGGCGCTCGCCGCGGGACGCGTCGCGAAGTAGCGGCGGCTCTCCACCAGCCCGAGCGTGTCGTCGACGACGTCCGAGCCGCGGAGCTCGAGCCCGGCCGCGCGCACGCTCGCGGTCACGACGTCCGGCGCGAGCCCGAACATGTCGCAGCGCGGTCCGTCGTTGCGCCACGCGCGCCAACGCTCGAGCCAAGCGAGCGGAACCGCGGAACGCAGCCGGCCCTTCCACGTCGCGCGGCCGAAGATGCGCTCGAGATCGCTCGCGCTGCGCACCGGGACCTGCACGCAGAGCCATCCGCCTTCCGCGACGCTCGCCGCGAGCTCGCCGAGCAGCCGCTCGGCGTCGTCCGGAGGGACGTGCTGCAGCGTGACGTAGCTCCACACCAGGTCGAAACGCCGTCCGCCGAGCGGCGCGAGATCGCCGCGCGGCGAGTGCACGAACGTCGCTCGAGGCGAGCTCGCGAACTCGCCGGTGCGCGCGAGCATCGCTTCGGCGACGTCGACGCCGACGTACTGGTCGTAGCGTTCGAGCAGCGCGCCGCTCATCCGGCCGACGCCGCAGCCGAAGTCGAGCGCCGACGCGCCGCGGAGCTCGCCGCCGAGCTCGCGCACTCGCGCCGCGCACGCCTCGACGATCGCGCGGCCGCCGGCGAGGAACTCGGCCTTGTCCCACGGCGGCATCGCCGAGCCCGGGCGGCGCGCGATGTAGCCCGGCGCGTCGAGTTCGGCCATCCGATTCCAGTTGAAGCGCAGCGCCGCGCTCGAGCGAGCGCCGCGCCGTTCCCGCGAGTGCGGTTCGTCCGCCATGTCCAGAGGCTACGTCGAGGACAGCGAACCCGACCAGAGCAGCGCGAGCACGACCAGTCCGAGCGCGATCCGCCACCAGCCGAAGACCTGCATCCCGCGCCGTTCGAGCCACGCGACCATCCAGCGGACCGAGATCACCGCGGCGACCCACGCGGTCAGCGCGCCGACGAGCACCGCGGCGATGCCGAGCTCGTCGAGCATCGTCGAACCGCTCTTCAGCGCCTTGTACGCGGTTGCCGCGGTCAACGTCAGCACGCCGAGCAGGAAGCTGAACTCGACCGCCGCCGCGAGCGAGAGTCCGACGCCGAGCCCGCCGAGGATCGTCGCGAGACTGCGGCTCGTGCCGGGCCAGAGCGCGAGGCACTGCGCGAACCCGATCACGACCGCGGCGCCGAAGCCGAGCTCCTCGAGCCCGCGCCCGGCGCGCATCGGTTTCAACGGCCAGAACAGGATCACGATGCCGCCGAGCAGCCACGCGCACGCGACCGGCCAGAGGCCGAAGAGCCGCGCCTCGATCCAATCGTCGGCGAGGAACCCGATCACCGCCGCAGGGCAGAACGCGAGCGCGAGCTTGACCGCGAGCGCGAAGCCCGACGGGCTCTTGCCGAACACGCCGCGGACGCAGTCGGTCGCGCGGCGCCGGTAGAGCCCGAGCACCGCGAGGATCGCCCCCGCCTGGATGCAGATCGCGAAGGCGCTCTCGCTGGTGCCCTGCTGCATGCCGAGCAAACGCTCGGTCAAGATCAGGTGTCCGGTCGAGCTGACCGGCAGATACTCGGTCAGCCCCTCGACCAGGCCGAGGATCGCCGCCTTCCAGAGTTCCATCGGGCCAAGTCCCGTGAGCCAGGTGCCGCCGGGCGCGCGGGCGCCCGGCCGGACCGGCTCAGGAGACCGTCGCCAGAGCTTCCTCGGGCGTGATCGACTTCATGCCGAAGGCTTCGCCGACGGCCTTGTAGGTCAGATGCCCGGCGACGCAGTTCGCGGCGGTCTTCAGCTCGTGGTTGCGCTTGATCGCGTCGATCGGACCGAGCGTCGCGAGCTTGAGCGCGTACGGCAGCGTCGCGTTGGTCAGCCCGAACGTGCTCGTGCGCGGCACCGCGCCCGGCATGTTGGCGACGCAGTAGTGGATCACGCCGTCGATGACGAAGGTCGGATCCGCGTGCGTCGTCGGACGCGCGGTCTCGACGCAGCCGCCTTGGTCGACCGCGACGTCGACGATCACGCTGCCGGTCTTCATCAGCTTGAGGTCCTCGCGCCGGATCAGCTTCTGCGCGGCAGCGCCCGGGATCAGGATCGCGCCGACGACCAGGTCCGCGCGCGGCAACGCCTCGCGGATCGCGAACGGCGTCGAGAACATCGTCTTGCAGTTCTTCGGCATCACGTCGTCGAGGTAGCGCAGACGATCGAGGTTGACGTCCATCAGCGTGACGTCGGCGCCGAGCCCGACCGCCATGCGCGCGGCTTGGGTGCCGACCACGCCGCCGCCGATCACGAGCACGTTGGCGCGATCGACGCCCGGGATGCCGCCGAGCAGGATGCCCGAGCCGCCGCGCGACTTCTCGAGCCATTGCGCGCCGACTTGGATCGCCATGCGACCCGCGACTTCGCTCATCGGCGTCAACAGCGGCAGCGAATGGCCGACTTCGAGCGTTTCGTACGCGAAGCAGTGCGCGCCGCTCTTCACCATCGCTTCGGTCAGCGCGCGATCGGCCGCGAGGTGGAAGTACGTGAAGATCGTCTGGCCCTTGCGGATGTGCGGCCACTCGGTCGGGAGCGGCTCCTTCACCTTCAGGATCATGTCGCACTTCGCCCACACGTCGGCCGCGGTCGGCAGGAGCCGCGCGCCCGCGGTGACGTAGGCGCTGTCGGGCAAGCCGCTGCCGAGGCCGCCTCCGGCTTCGACGAACACTTCGTGCCCGGCCGCCACCAGGCGGTCTGCCCCCGCGGGGGTCAGGGCGATCCGGTTCTCGTGGACCTTGATCTCTCGAACGACACCGACTTTCACGACGTTTCCTCGGCTGGGGGCCCTTGCGCACGTGGCGCGGATGCGAAGGGCGAAGAGTCTAGCGTCGCTCGCTCGCTAGAAAACCCTTGGCATCGTCGTAGCGAGCGGTAAGCTCTCCGGCCCGGAGCTGACGGTGAAGCCGATCGAGGTGACACCGCTGGTTCCGCGATCGCCTACGGCGAGTGGGCCATTAGCTCAGCTGGCTAGAGCGCTGCTTTGACATAGCAGAGGTCGCAGGTTCAAGTCCTACATGGCCCACCATCTCGCCCACTCGCTTCGCCGCCCCGCCGTCCCCGCCGTCCCCGGCGTCTTTCGCGCGACGCGGCGATCTGCGCTCGGCGTTCCCGCCTAGGCCCTCCTACGCCGCCGGTCCGGTCCCGCGGAGGCCCGAAAGCCCCAGGGAACTCGCCCTTCGCGCCCGTCGGCGTGCGCCGCAGATCGCTCGCCGGTTGCTCGACTGGGCGTAGCGTTCGAGCCCTCGCGCGCGCTCGGATTCCGGGCTGGCAAACCCCGCGGGCAAAGGCTCAGCTCACGTCCGGCGCCTCCGCGCGTACCCAGTCCATGCTCGAGCTCCTGCTTCTCGCGGCGATCCAACTCCCCGTTCCGCTGCAAACCGATCCGAACAACCCACGGATCACGCCCGAGGTGCGCGTCGTGCAATCGGCGTCACCCTCGGTGGTCTACATCGAGGCAGCGAAGCCCGGCGGCTGGTACATCGATCCCGCGAGCACGCGCGGGCTATCGACGCGCACCTTGGTGACCGGCGGCTCCGGCGTCGTGATCGACAAGAGCGGGTACATCGTCACCAACAGTCACGTGATCGCCGGCGCCTCGAAGGTGCACGTGCAGTTCGCGCCGCAGTACGACGAGACGCTCTACGAAGCGGAAGTCGTCAGCGAAGTGCCGAGCGAGGACCTCGCGCTGCTGAAGATCCGCGGACCGAAGGACTTCCCGGTGGTCACGATGGGCACGAGCTCCGACTTGATGATCGGCGAGCGCGTGATCGTGATCGGCAATCCGCTCGGTCAGAACTTCTCCGTCAGCTCGGGCATCATCTCGGGGCTCCACCGCGACCTCGCGATCGACCAGGATCTGCGCTTCCCCGACCTCCTGCAGACCGACGCATCGATCAATCCCGGCAACAGCGGAGGTCCGGTGCTCAACGTGCTCGGCGAGATGATCGGGATGGCGACCGTCGTCAACCAGCGCGCCGAGAACATGGGCTTCGCGATCCCGATCGACCGGATCAAGGAAGTGCTGCAGGACGAACTGCTCGCGCCGTCGAGCGCGCGCGCCTACCTCGGCATCGAGCTCGCCGCGGACACGCTGGAGATCGGCCGCATCACGCCGAAGGGGCCCGCCGACCAAGCCGGGTTGCAAGTCGGCGACAAGGTCGTCGGCCTGAACGGCGAGCGCGTCGAGTCGGCCAAGGAGTTCCACCTGAAGCGCTTGCCGCTGCGCGCGCCGACGCCGATCCAGCTCTCGATCGAGCGCAAGGCCCGCACGTTCGACGTCTCGCTGAAGGCTTGGAACAAGATCGACGGCATCCTCTACGAGCGCGCGGGGCTGACCACCGATCGCGTCGTCGTGGGCAACTTCCCGCTCCTCTGCGTGCGCAACGTCTGCCCCGACGGCCCAGCCGCCGCCTTGGGTCTGGAGCCCGAGGATCTGATCGAAGCGCTGCGGGTCGGCGAGGCCCGGCCGGTGTTCGTCTCGAGCGCGGTCGCCCTCGCGGCCTGGCTCAGTCAGTTCCCGGCGGGGACCGCGGTCGAGATCGACGTGCTCCGCGACGACAACCACGACCGGAAGTACTCGCAGAGCGAAGAGCTCTACAAGGGCGTCTTGACCCTGCGCTGACGCCGCGCGGGAAATCCGTTCCCGCGGGACCGGAAGTTCGCTCGCGCTTCCCGCTCGCCCGTCGACCTGTATACTTCTTTGCCCTCCGAGCTGCCGCCTGGGGTCGAATCGCGACCTCCGGCGGCGCACGGTTCCTGCCCACCGCTCCCACAGCGGACGGGCCGGACATCGAGGAGGCTCGGTCCCAAGGCCTCGCCAGGCGGCTCCAAGCAGCCCACCTCCCCCCCAGCATGAAAGCCTTCATCCAGTTCACCGAGCGCTTCGGGAGCATGCTCTCTCGCGTGCTCCTCTTCGTGCTGTACTTCGGCCTGCTCGGGCCGTTCGCGATCCTGTACCGCCTGGTCGCCGACCCGCTGCACATCGCGCGTCGGAAGGACGGCAACTGGACCGCCTGGGAAGCCAAGAACGAAACCGTGCAAGCTGCGCGCAAGCAGGGCTAGATGAACATCCTCGGACTCTCCTTCTATTACCACGACTCCTCGGCCGCCCTCGTCAAGGACGGCGTGCTCGTCGCCGCCGCGGAGGAAGAGCGCTTCAGCCGCGTGAAGCACGACTCGGGCTTCCCCGGGCTCGCGATCGACTTCTGCCTGAAGATGGGCGGGATCACGATCGACGACGTCGACTACGTCGTGTTCTACGAGAAGCCGTTCGTGAAGTTCGAGCGGATGCTGATCAGCGCGATGAGCACGTTCCCGCGCTCGTCGGCGGTGTTCCGCGAATCGATGCAGCGCTGGATCAGCGACAAGCTGTGGATCAAGTCGATGATGCAGAAGCGCATCGGCGTCCCCAACTCGAAGCTGCTCTTCTGCGACCACCACATGTCGCACGCGGCGTCGAGCTACTACACGTCGCACTTCAAGGAGTCGGCGATCCTGACGGTCGACGGCGCCGGCGAGTGGTCGACGGCGACGATGGGCGTCGGCAAGGGCAACAAGATCGAGATCATCAAGGAGCTGCGCTTCCCGCACTCGCTCGGTCTCCTGTACTCCGCGTTCACCGCGTACTGCGGCTTCGAGATCAACGAAGGCGAGTACAAGCTGATGGGCATGCACCCGTACGGCAAGCCGCGCTACGTCGACAAGATCTACGAGATCATCGACGTCGCGGAAGACGGGTCGCTCTGGCACGACATGAAGTACTTCGCCTACCACTACTCGCGCGACAACACGCTCGAGCAGGAGTTCGGCAAGCACTTCGGCAAGCCCGCGCGCGATCCGAAGCTCGGCGACAAGTCGCTCGATCCGTACTACTGCGACATGGCGGCGTCGATCCAGGTCGTCACCGAGCAGATCCTCTTCAAGATGGCCCGTTACCTCCGCAAGGAGACGGGCATGAAGAACCTCTGCCTCGCCGGCGGCGTCGCGCTGAACTCGGTCGCCAACTACAAGATCTGGCACCAAGAGCACATCTTCGACGACATCTACGTGCACCCGGCGCCGGGCGACGACGGCGGTTGCGTCGGCGCGGCGTACTGGGCGTACAACCACGTGCTCGACCAACCGCGCGGTCCTGCGCTCACCACGCCGTACCTCGGCAGCGAGTACACCGACGCCGAGATCGAAGCGTTCCTGCGCAAGTACGACATCCCGTTCACCAAGATCGAGAAGAACGAGGAGTTCTACGATTACGTCGCGAAGAAGCTCGTCGACGGCGCGGTCTGCGGCTGGTTCCGCGGCCGCTTCGAGTGGGGTCCGCGCGCGCTCGGTGCGCGTTCGATCATCGCCGACCCGCGCAAGGCGGAGATGAAGGACAAGCTCAACGCGACGATCAAGTTCCGCGAGCCCTTCCGTCCGTTCGCTCCGAGCGTCACGGTCGAAGCCGCGAGCGACTTCTTCGACATCCCGGACGCCGCGCGCCATTACCCCGCGCGCTTCATGCTCTACGTCGCGCCGGTGCGCCCCGAGAAGCGCAGCGTGCTGCCCGGCATCACCCACGAAGACGGCTCCGGCCGTCTCCAGACGGTGTTCCCGGACGTCTCGCCGGCGTACCACGCGATGATCAAGCGCTTCGGCGAGCTCACCGGCGTGCCGGTGGTGATGAACACGTCCTTCAACCTGAAGGGCGAGCCGATCGTCGAGGACCCGAGCCACGCGTTCAACACGTTCAGCCTCTCGGGCATGGACTACCTGTTCATGAACAACTACGTCGTCGGCAAGGAAGCCAAGAAGAAGATCGCCGAGACGCGCTTCGTCCTGCGCCACGAGGGCGACAGCGTCACTCAGATGGTCAGCTGAGCGAGTTCGAGACTCCCCATGCGCGCAATCAACGTCCTCCTCGCGATCCTCATCAGTGTGCTCATCGGCCTCGGCGTGTTCGAGGCCGGCCTGCGACTGATCGGCAAGGGTCCCGCTCCCCTGGTGCTCGAGTTCGATCAACAGCTCGGCTGGAAGAAGCGGGCCGAGCTCGATCTCAAGCGCTCCGGCCCCGAGTACTCGGTCCGGCTCGTGACCAACCAATACGGGCTCGCCGACGATCCGATGTCGAGCCCGGGCAAGGCCGCCGGCACGTACCGCGTGATCGCGCTCGGCGACTCGTTCACCCAGGGCTTCACCGTCGATCGCAAGGACCTCTTCGTCGACGTGCTCGAGCGCTGGTGGCAGAACGAGGGCCGCAAGGTCGAGATCGTCAACGCCGGCTGCGAGGCGTACTCGACCGACCAAGAGGTCGCGTGGCTGCTCGAGCACGGCGCGCACTTCCAGCCCGATGCCGTCGCGATCTTCGCGTACGAGAACGACATCTTCTGGTGCGGCTCGTCGACCTACGAGGCGCGCGACACGCAGAAGCCCGTCTTCCGCGCCGACGGCACCCAGGAGAACGGCACGCTCGCCGACGTCGGACCGCGCGCGTGGTACGACAACTCCGGGATCGGCCTGTTGCTGAAGCCGTTCGTCGCCGATCGCACCGCGGCGCAGAAGTACTACTTCACGCCCGACGGCGCGACCCGTCCGATCAGCAAGGAGTTCGCCCCGCTGCTCGCGACGCCGCCCGACTTCCTCGCCGACAGCGTCGCCCGCACCAAGGGCGCGTTGATCGCGCTCAAGAAGAAGTGCGACGAGCTCGGCGCGAAACTCGTCCTGGTGACGATCCCGAGCCACGCCGCGATCGACGCCGCGTACGCCGAGAAGTTCGCGCAGATGCGCCTCGGTGGGCTCGGCAACGGCGCGTGGTCGGCGGACAAGCCGGTCGACACGTTCCTCGGCATCGCGAAGGAGCTCGGCATCCCCGCGCTCGACCCGCGCGCCTACCTGCGTCAGGTCGCCTCCGGCGGCCAGAAGCTCTACTACGACATCGACTGGCACCTGAACCCCGACGGCAACCGGGTGTTCGCGCACTTCCTGCACGACGAGCTCGATCGTCAAGGCTTCTTCCCGGCGACCGTCGTCGCGACGACGACCGTGCCCGCGCCGCCCGATCACGTCGAGGAGGGCGGCATCCCGACGTGGGCCTACCTGTTCGCCGGCCTGTGGGTCTTCCTCTCGATCCTGTTCATCACGACCTACCCCGACGAGAACAAGGCGCTCGCTCCGCTCAAGATCGGCGCGTTCCTCGCCGCGATCTTCACGATCGCGATCGGCGGCAGCAAGCTACTCGGCATGCTGCCTCCGCAGTACTCGCGGATATTCTTCATCCTCTTCGTGCTCGTCGTGATCGGCTTCATCGTCTACAAGCTCGGCCGGCGCGTCGGCACCGTCGCGGAGCTGATGAAGTCGTTCACGCTGCGCGGACACTGGTACCTGATGCCGCTGATCGTCGTGCTGCTCTCGATCGGCAGTCTGCTGGTCGTCGCCGCGAGCTCGCCGTTCGTCGCGCCGTTCATCTACACGCTCTTCTGAGCGTCGCAGCTCGGGTGCGCCGCCTCTGGCGAGAGGATGCTGCCCGGATCCTGGGCCCGCTGGTCGCGGCGGGCCTGGGAGTCGCGGGCTGGATCGTCTATCGCCAGTGGACCGAACCGGTGAACCTCTGCAGCACCTACGGCTGGTGAGGTCTCGCGTGCTACCCCGGGCCCGTTCGCTCGCCTTCCTCGCGCTCTGCCCGTTGGTGCTCGTCGGGCTCGCGCTCGCGAGTTGGTACGGGTACGGCTGGCTGATGGAGCGCGCGCCCGGTTGCGGATGCGGGTACTAGCTCGCGGCTCGGTCGCCGGATTCCCGCCCTCGCGTGGCGCGCCGGACGTTTCGGGGTATCTTGAAGCGATCGACGCCTTCCGAGGCGCCTCCAATGGGCAAGTTCATTCGCGAAAACTGGGCGTGGATCGTCGGGCCGGTCGTGATCGTGCTCGTGGTGCTCGCCGTGCTCGTGATCTTCTTCTCGGGCGACGAGTCCGCACCGTTCATCTACAACATCTGAGACCAACCCCCTTCGAGGCACACACCCATGGGCAAATTCTTCCGTGAGAACTGGGCGTGGATCGCCGGGCCGATCGTGATCGTGCTCGTGGTGCTCGCCGTGCTGGTGTTCTTCTTCTCGGGCGACGAGTCCTCGCCGTTCGTCTACAACATCTTCTGAGCCGAGCTCCGACCCGGGCGCGATGAAGTTCCTGCGCGACAACTGGGTCTGGATCGTGCTGCCGTTGGCGGTGGTGACGGCGCTCTTGGCGCTGGTCTGGCTGCTCGGCGGCGACCCGGCGGCGAAGGACGTCTACACGATCTTCTGAGCGCGCGCCGATGGCCCCGTCGCTGGCTCGGTTCGTGCGCGAGCACTGGGGTTGCATGCTGACGGTCGCGTGCCTCCTGATCGTGCTCGCGCTGCTCGCGGCGACGTCCCACGACGATGCGCTGATCGCCGGGATCCGCTATGGCTCGTTCTGACGCGAAGCGCGTCCTCGCCGACTCTTGGGCGTGGATCGTGCTTCCGCCGTTGCTCGTCGCCGTGCTCGGGATCGCGATCCTGGAGCTCGTGGCGTCGCGGAGGACACAAGAGAGCCGCGGCGGCGGCGTTGTGTACCACGCGCTGCGCTGACCGCGCGGCGGAGGCGAGCATGCGGAGCTTCTGGCGCGAGAACGGGTTCTACATCGTCGCGGCGCTCGTGCTGCTCGCGCTCGTATTCGTCCTCTGGATGCGCTCGAGCGACGCCCCGTCGCCGTTCGTCTACGGACCGCGGTAGCGACCGGCGCGGCCGACCTCACTCCGAGAGCTTGAGCCCGAACTTCGCCGCGAGCGCGAAGCCGCCGCACGCTTCGGCGACCAACAGGTGCAGCTTCGCGTTCTCGTCGATCGCCAAGCGATGCAAGCGCGTCGGCGGCGTGTCCGGTCGATTGGTGCCCGCGTGCATCGTCACCGCCGTCCGGAAGCCCGCGCGCGTCACCGCGGCCTCGGCGGCCTCGTTGAAGTCCCAGCGCCGCCCCCACGGATACGCGAACGTCGGGATCTCGCTCCCGAGGTTGTTCTTGAGCGATTCGCGGCCTTCGCGGATCTCGCGCTCGGCCTCCGCGGGCTCGAGCTTGGAGAGGATCGCGTGGCTGACCGTGTGGCCGCCCAGTTCGATCCCCGCCGCCTGCATCGCGCGCGCTTCCTCCCAGGTGACGTACAGCAGGTCGGCGAGGCGCGTCTCGTCCCCGCCCTGCTCCGCGAAGATCAGGTCGATCACGCGATCACGATCGTGCGGATCGGTCTCGTACTTCAGGAGCCGCTTGAACTGGTAGACGGGATCCTCGCGGCCCTCGGTGACGTACTGGTTCGCGACGTGGTACGAGCGCTCGTCCTCGCAGAGCTCGCCGTAGCGATGGATGAACTCGGCGATCGAGAGCTTGGTCAGGATCCAGAAGAACTTGTGCGACCAGTTCACGCGCCGCTCGTCGAGTGCGCGCGACTCGAGGAACACGGTCGCACCGACACCGAGCTTCTGCAGCATCGGCTGCATCACGCGGTGGTTGTCGCGGTAGCCGTCGTCCATCGAGAGCGCGACCAGGCTCTTGCCGCCGCCTTGGCGGAGCTTCTCGACTCCCGTGCCGATGGTGCAGACGTCGTAGCGCGCCTTGAACCACGCGAGGATCGACTCGAGCGCGTGCACGTCGATCTTCATCTCGCTCGGCAGGTGCTCCGACGACGGGCTCGGGCTGACGCAGTGGCCGGCGAGGATCGTCAGTCGGCGCGGCATCACCGCGTTGACGACGGCGTGCAAGCCGGTGTGGAACAGGACTCGCGCGTAGAACTCGCGCGCGGCCAACTTGAGCTTGTGCTTCACGGTGGGATCTTCTCGGGCTCTCGGGGGGCTCAGCCCATCGTTTCGTCGTCGCGGTCGCCGTCGGTGAAGTACCAGCCGCGCACGTCGCGGGCCGCTTTCACCAACGGGTGGTCCGTCTGGTGCGGATGCAGGATCACGGTCAGGTGGTTCTCGGGCTTCGGCGCGCGGAAGCCGACGTCGACGAGCACGCGCTGCCACCACGAGCCGTCGATCGCGGTCGCGCGCACCAAAGACGCGCCGGCGCTTTCCAGCGTCGCGATGCCGGTCTCGAGCGCGGCGGCGAGCGCGCGCTCGTCGTGCGCGAGCACGTCGACCAGGTACCCGACCGGCTCGCCCGGCCGCGGAACCTGCACGACGACGTAGCCCGCGAAGCGCTCGGCGCCGTCGTACACGCCGACGATGCGGTGCAGCTTCGACGGCGAGTTCGCGAAACGCCAGTTCAGGTACTCCGCGTCCCGCCGGATCATGAACGCGAAGCGCTTCTCGACCGTGCGCGCGAGCGCCTCGACATCGCGCGGGAAACGAGCGAGCGGCAGCGTACGCAAGCCGTCGCCGAGCACCGCGCGGCGCCTGCGCGCCCCGCGGCAGGTTCGCGCGGTGAAGGGCGCGAGCCACGCGCGCGCGCGGCCGTCGACGGCGAGCTCGCGCCGCGCGGCGGCATCGGTGCGCAGCACGAACGTCCACGGCCGCACCGACCCGATCACTTCCCAACCGAGCTCGACGAAGATGTGCGCGGATCGGCGATTGGGCAGCCCGAACACGCACGGCCAGCCGAGGTGCTTGGTCGCGGCCATCGCGGCGCGGTCGAGGTCGCTGAAGAGCCCGCGCTTGCGCCACTCCGGATGCGTCATCACGTCGCCGGTCTCACCGACCGGCGCGAGCGTGCGCTCGTCGCCGAACGACAGCGCGCGCCGCGGCGAGCACGCGTAGCCCGAGACGCCCTCACCACCGGCCGGCCGGGTCACGAACGAGACGCTCGCTCCGTGCGGGTTCTCGTCGTAGCGCCAGTGCAGGTTCGCGGCGGTCACCGCCTTCTTGAAGCACTGGTTGAAGAGCCGCGCCTGCTCCTCGCGATCGTCGCGGGAGCACGCGTGCACCGCGAAGGTCACCGGAGGCGTCTGGGCGGCGGGTTCGGGGCTCACGAGGCGCTCGATTCTACGCCTCGACGCGCGGTCGGGAAACGCGCGAGCCTCGCGGCCGCCCGGCGGAACCGGAGCGAGCGCGAGGCTCGTTGCGTGCGCGTCGCGTCAGGCGCGGGCCTTGGCGCGCGACTCGTCCATCACGCGCGTCGCGACGTTCTCGCTCTGCGGCGGCGGCACGAGGCCGATCGCGCGGAACAGGCGCTTCTTGCCGTACTTCGGGTTCTCGATGTAGTACATCGTGCGCTCCATGAAGCGCTTGGCGCGCTGGCTGTAGCCGTAGTACCAACGCTCGTAGTTGCGCACCATGTTCTTGCGCAGCTCTTCCAGCTCGACCTGGCTGAAGTTCTCGTGCATGTACGCCGAGCGGTTGGACGAGACGTAGTTCTCGCGCAGGTCGCTGACGTCGATCGAGGCCTGGTAGTTGTCCCACGACTCCGTGCCGATCAGCGGGTTGAACACGCTGACGCGCACCAGGTCGGGGCCGGCGAGCTTGAGCACCTTCTCGGTCTCCTCGATGTCGCGCCGGGTCTCGCCCGGGCTGCCGACGATCAAGTAGACCTTCGCCCAGATGCCGGCGCGGCGCGTCATCTTCGCGGCCTCGACGATCACTTCGGGCGTCAGGTCCTTCTTGAGCACGTCGAGCATGCGCTGGCTGCCCGACTCCCAGCCGTAGTAGATCCGGCGGCAACCCGCGCGGTGCATGTGCTTCAGCAGCGGATAGTCGACACAGTCGGCGCGCGTGTTCGCGATCCACTCGAACTTCAGACCGCGACGCAGGATCTCGTCGCACATCTCGTGGATGCGCTTGCGCCGCAACGTCAGGATCTCGTCGACGAAGAGCACGACGCCCGGGTTGTACGTCTTCAGGATGTGCTCGAGCTCGTCGACGATCAGCTGCGTCGAACGCACGCGGAAGCCGCGGCCCGTCAGCTCCTTCTGGCAGAAGATGCATTTGAACGGGCAACCGCGCGTCGTGAAGATGTACGTCAGGCGCTCGGGGTTGAGCTTGAAGTACGTCTGCATCGGCAAGAGGTGACGCGCCGGCAGCGGCAGGTCGTCGAGCTTCTTGATCAGCGGCGGCGCGGCGTTGTCGAAGATCACCTGGCCGTCCTTCCACCCCGCGAGGCCGGCGACCTTCGAGAGCTCGGCCTGGTCGTTGCCTTCGAGCGCTTGGATGAAGCGCGGGAGCGTCTCCTCGGCCTCGCCCTTCAGGACGTAGTCGAAGTGACCGCTGTCGAAGAAGATCCCCTGGTCGACCGACGCGTGCGGGCCGCCCATCACGGTGATCTTGCCCTTCTCCTTCGCGTACTTCGCCCACGCGATCGCGCGACGGATGTTCGGCGTCAGCGCGCCGAAGCCGATCACGTCGTTCTCCTCGATCGCGCGCTTCATCTCCTGGTCGGTGACGACGCGCTCGTCGATCAGGGCGATCGGGAGCTTCGCCTTCTCCATGCACGCCCCGAGGTAGGTGATCCCGAGGATCATCGACAGCGGGTCCTCTTGGACGTGCGGCTTGACGTAGGCCAGCAGGGTCTTGCGCATCGCGGTGTGGGTCAGGTTGGAAAGTCTGGGGTGGCGAGGGGGCGCTGGAGCTCAACCAAGATCGGCAGTGCCGGGTCGAAATCTACCCTTCGCGTCAGGATTCGGCAACCCGTGCTCTGGGAAAGGATTGCAGACTTTTCCGGGCCTTGATTCGAGCGCGGTGGACCGAGCGGAAGTCTACCGCGCGGACGCTCGGGCGGCGCCGAGCGCGAGCTCGTACTCCTCGGCGAACTCCGCGGCGAGCCGCGTCGTCGTGAAGCGCTCCAGCATGCGGCGGCGTCCGGCCTGGCCCATCCGACGCGCGAGCGCCGGGTCCAGCAGGAGCTCGCGTACGCGGCCCGCGAAGGCGGCGACGTCGAACGGGTTCTCGACGAAGCCGGTGACGCCGTGCTCGACGACCTCGGGGCTGCCGCCGAACGCGGTCGCGACGACCGGCTTCTCGTGCTCCATCGCCTCGAGGTTGACCAGGCCGAACGTGTCGAAGCAGATCGACGGGGTGACGAACACGTCGGTCGCCGAGTACGCGGCGGCGAGCTCCTCGCCGTCGAGCCACCCGGTCGGCACGACGAAGCGATCGACCCCGAGGTCGCGCGCGTGGTGCGCGAACTCGGCGTCGTAGACCTTGCGGTGCCCCATCACCATCAGGCGGACGTCGGGGAGCTCGCGCCCGAGCTCCGCGAGCATGCGGAAGAGCTGCAGGACGCCTTTCTGCTCGTGCAGCCGGCCTGCGATCGTGATCACGTGCTTGCCGACGAGCCCCTGCTTCTCGCGGAAGTCGGCGACCGCCCGCGCGCTCGGCAGCACCAGCGTCCCCGGGATCGCGTTGTGCACGACGCGGTCGACGCGGATGCCGTTGGCGCGGATCGCGCGAGCGAGCTCCTCCGACACCGTCGTGAAGCGTTGGACGTCACGCGCGAGGATCGCGCGGATCCGCGCGTTGCGATCGGGCCGCCAGCGCAGGCGCTGGCAGGGCAGGCACTTCTGCCACGCGGCTTGGTAGTCGCGCAGCTTGCCGCCGTGCTCTTCCCCGCCGTGGAAGCACGTCAGCTTCTGGTAGCAGAACGTCATCACGTCGTGCGCGGTGAACACCACCGCCGCGCCGCGCGCGCGCGCCGCCGTCAGCGACGCGTACGACAAGTGCGAGTGGATCAGGTGCGTGTGCACGACGTCGGGGCGATACTCGTCGAGCACGCGCTCGATCGCCGGCAGCGCGCGGCGGTTGCGCAGCCCGACCCACGCGCGCCAGCGCGGGTCGTAGCGCGAGTGCACGCGGAACACCTGCGACCCGAGGATCTCCGTCGGGGTCGCGTCGGCGGGCTCCGGCGTCGCAGTCAACACGGCCGACGCGTGCCCGGCCGCGCGCTGGAGCTCCGCGAGCTGGTACATCTGCCGGATCGACGAACCGATCCGCGGATCGTGGAGGTCGTTGAGGTGCAGGATGCGCATGGCGGTCAACGCAGCGCCTTCTCGTAGATCGCGAGCACCCGCTCGGCGTTGTCGCGCCAGCTCGAACGCTCGGCGTGCGCGCGGCCCGCGGAGCCCATGCGCGCCGCGAGCTCGGGCTCCGAGATCAGCCGCTCGAGCGCGCGCTCGACCGCGTCGACGTTCGGCTCGGCGAGCAACCCGTTCTCACCGTCGGCGACGGCGTCCTCCGCGCCGGATTCGCGCGTGCCGATGCACGGCACGCCGCACGCCGCCGCCTCGAGGTAGACGATGCCGAAGCCCTCGAATCCGCCGTCCTTCGAGGTCACCGGCGTGTGCACGAAGGCCGCCGCGCGCTGGAGCATGTCGATCTTCTCGTCCTCGGTGACGTTTCCGACGAGGTGGACGCGCTCGGTCATCCCATAGCGGGCGATCAACGCATCGAGCTCGCGCTTGTAGTCGGCGTCGGAGTGCTTGCCGATCAGAAAGTGATGCAGCTCGGGATGACGCTGCGCGACCCGCGCGAACGCCTCGATCGACACGTGGTGGCCCTTGCGTTCCTTGAGCTCCCCCATCGCGAGCGTGTAGCGCTTGCCGTGCCACGGCTGCGTGCCGACCGAGCGCGCGCCGAGGTAGTGCGCGGCGTCGACCGAGTTCGGGATCACGTGCAGGCGGTCGCCGGCGAGCTCGCCGGCGCGCAGCTCCTCGTCGAGCCTGCGTGCGGTGTAACGACTGACCGAGATCACCGACGCGAGCCGCCGATACGTCCAGCGCGACAGTTTCGCGTGCCGAGGATCGAGCAAGGGCTGCACGCTGTACGTGCCGTGGGCGGTCGCGACGCACGGCCTGCCGGCCGCTTTCGCGGCGAGCAGCGCGAGCAGGTTGTGCGGGTAGTCCTTGATCGCGTGTACCAGGTCCGCGCGGCGCGCCGGCGCCCACGCGCGCGCGACGCCGAGCGCGAGGCTCGGCCAGAAGCGGCTCGGCGCCATGTAGAAGAAGTAGTCCGGCGGCAGCGCGACGCTGACCTTCCAGTGCTTCGGGATCTGCGCGGAGTTCGGCCGGTGCTTGCGCGCGAGCAGGATCTCGACCTCGAGCCCGCTCTTGCGTTCCTCGAGCGCGCTGATCAGTCGGATCGCGTAACGGCCGACGCCGTCGAGGTCCGAGAGCGAGTCGGTCAGGTAGAGCACCTTCACGCCGCGGCCTCCATCCAGGCGAGCAGGCGCCGCGCGCGCGCTTCCCACGTGTTGTCGGGCGCGCGCTCGAGCAATCTGGCGCGCAACCGCGCGCGCAGCGCGGCGTCACCGAGCAACCGCTCGATGCCGGCGGCGAGCGTGTCGGCGGAATCGGGCGGCACCAGCACGGCGTCGCGCTCGTGCTCGAGGATCTCGCGGATCGACGGCAGATCGCTCGCGACGATCGGCACGCCGAGCGCCATCGCCTCGAAGATCTTCAACGGCGACGTGTATTTCGCGCTGATCAACGGCTCCGAGCGATTAGGAACGACGGTGACGTCCGCGGCGGCGAGATAGAGCGGCACGCGCGTCGGCGCCTGGAACCCGTCGACGCGGAAGTTCGCGAGGTCGTGCGCGAGCAGCTTCAGTCGCTCGACGTCCTTGTCCATGCCGCCGGCGATCACGAACTGGACCGCCGGCAGCTTGCGCGCGGCGTCGATCAAGAGATCGGCGCCCTTCCACGCGAGCAATCCGCCGGTGTAGACGACGACCGGACCTCGCTTCGGGAGCGAGAGCTCGTCGCGCGCGACGTCGCGATCGGGCGGCCGTCGGAAGCGCTGCGGATCGAGCGCGTCGTGCTCGACGCGGATCTTCGCCGGCTCGACGCCGAGCGCGATCAGGTCCTCGCGCACGCCGCCGGAGATCGCGACGACGCCGCGGACGCCGCGCGCGGCTTCCCGGAGCCAGCGGCGGCGCGTATCGCTGCCGGGCACGCGGTGCAGCTCGAGGAACACGCGTTCGAGGCCGCGTTTGACCAGGTGGCGCGCGCTCTCGATCTCGCGCGAGTAGACCAGCGAATGCGTGTGACGCTCGAGCACCTGTTTCGCCGCGTTGCGCGCGAACGTCAGCTCCTGGATGCGCGCGGGGAAGTACTGCAGGAGCACCGGCACGCCGTCGACCCAGTCGGTGCACGGCGCGGTCTCGAGCTTCGGCCGCGCGTCCGCCGGGATGCCGTAGTACGTGAAGACGTCCTGGCCGTCGGGCAGCGCGACTTTCTTGCGCCGGTCGGCGGTCAACAGCGTCACGGCGGCGCCCGCGCGGTGGAACGCGGACGCGGTGTGCATCAGTTGGACCGACTGCGCCCTTTGCGACGGGATGCGCGCGTTCGCGACCAGCACGAGCTTCATCGACGGATCACTTCTTCTGCGGCTCGCTCGGCGTCGGCTCGCCGGGAAGCTGCGAGCCCGGGAGGTGACCGCTGGAATGCGTGTCCTCGCCGATGCCCTCGACGTAGCCGAGCTCGCGGAAGATGCGCAGGTCCTCCGCATCGCGATCGGACTGCACGAGCTCGTCGCGCCGGATCGGCATCGAGGCGCTCCACTCGCGCAGCGCCGAGATCAAGCGCTCGGCGTCCTCGCGCCGCTCGCGGATCGCGTTGCGCTTCTCGTTCGGGTCGGCGGCGAGGTCGTAGAAGTGCGGCTGCTCGGCGCTGCCGTCGAGAGCCGCGGCCCAGCCCTCCGGAGTCAACGCTTCGGTGGTGACGAACAGCTTGGTGGTCGCGTCTTGGATCGACAGGTACACGCCGTTCTCGGCGAACGAATAGCGGTGCGGCGGCTCGCCGGTTCCGTGCGAGATCGCGACCAAGCTCTTGCCGTCGACGAACTCGCGCGGATCGGTCGCGCCGAGCCCCGGCGCTTCGATCCCGGCGAGCTCGCAGACCGTCGGCACGATGTCGATCGACTGCACCAGGGCGTCGACGCGCTTGCCGGCCGGCAGCTTGCCGGGCAAGCGCATCACGAGCGGCACCTGCAGGTTGGTCTGGAACATCCAGTTGTGCTCCCAGAGCCCGTGATCGCCGAGCTCCTCGCCGTGGTCGGCGGTGACGATCACCAACGTCTGGTCGAGCACGCCCGCGCGCTCGAGCGTGTCGAGCACCTGACCGATCATCGCGTCCGCCTGCTCGACGCCGGCGTAGTAGAGGTTCTGGATCTGCGCGACGTCGGCCGGCGTCAGCACGTACTTGCCCTGCTCGATCGCGAGCCTGTGCTCGGCCCAGAACGAGCGGATCGGGCCGTCGTACTTCGGATCGCAGAGGCCGTCGCGGAACTCCGCGGGCGGGTCGTACGGCGTGTGGGTCGAATAGAAGTGGAGTTTGGTCGCGAAACGTCGATCCGCGTGGTCGGCGAGCCAATCGCTCGCGACGCCGGCGACCTGCGCGGCGTCGAGCCGCTGCGCGAGCTTGTTCTGGAAGATCGAGATCAAGAGCTCGGAGCGGAACACGCTCCACGGGTTCTCCACCTCGACCAACGCGTGCCCGACGAGCGCCTCGAAGTAGCTGTCGAAGCCGCGCGCGAGCCCGGAGCCGTGCGACACCGTTCCGGTCAGGAAGGCCGCGGTGACGTAGTCGTCCGCTTCGAGTTGCCGGCCGTCGAGCCGCTTGGCGCTCTTCAGGTGCCACGGCAGCGTCACGTTCGGCGGCATCGTGACGCCGGGAACCATCTTGACCAAACCGTGCCGGCGCGGGTACTTGCCGGTCAGGATCGAGCCGAACGACGACCACGTGAACGGCGCTTGCACCATCGCGCGCTCGAACAGCACGCCTTCGCGCGCCAGCCGATCGATGTGCGGCGTCTGGACGCGCGGATGGCCGTAGCACGAGAGCACGTCGGCGCGCAGCGCGTCGACGACGATCAGCACGACGTTCGGCAGGTCGCGATTGCGGTCGTTCAGAGCGCCGCGCTCGGCGCTGCGTGCCGATTGCACCGCGAGATACGCGACGCCTGCGAGGCACGCGATCGGCACCGCGAGCGCGATCGCCCACTTCGCACCGCGCGGCGCGCGCGCGGCGAGCTTGGTGACGACGATCGCGAGCCCGGCGCCGACCACCAGCGAGCCCGCCGCGACCGCGAGCCGCCGAGGATCGAGCGACGACACGCCGTAGAACAGCCACTCGCGGCTCCACCAATAGAGCTCGCCGGCGAAGGCGAGCGCGAGCCCGAGCGTCACCAACGTCGCGATCCGTCCGCGCAAGTCCTTGGCGCGCAGTCGGAAGTGCAACAGCGCGCTCGCGACCGACAGGACGACCACCCAGAGCAACGCGTAGCAGAGCACCGAGCCCGCGAGGCAGCCGAGCACATCGACGAACCCACGGGTGCCGGTCCGGTACGCCGCGACGATGCCGTCGACCAGTCCGTTCCAGAAGCCGACCAACAGACCTGCGTTCCAGCCCGCGCGCAAGCTCGCGAGCCTGCCGGGGGAGCGTTCGTTCGACGGGGGCATGGGAATCCTAGAGCCTACCCCACGCGCCCGCTCAGGCCAGCCGGTAGCGCACTTCGTCGGACTCGCGCTCGACGTCGCGGGCGGCGCGCGGAACCGCATACGCGAGGTCGAGCCCGGCGGGCGCGCGCAGCCGGCGCTCTCGGACCGACAGGCCGTTTCCGTCGAGCTGGAAGGTGCGTTCGAGCTCCACGCCGGGCACCGGGCGACCGTCGCGCCACGCGATGCCGCTCTTCAGCACGATCGAGTCGCCGAACGCGCGCGCGGTCGGCGCGAGGAAGAACGCGCTCGACACCCGGGGCGCGGCGTAGGCGGCGAGCCCGCGAGCGGCGACCGCGAACGGAGCGCGCAGCGCGGCGCCGTACCGCTCGCCGCGCCAGTGGTTGCGTGCGAGCCAGAGCGAGAAACGCAGCTCGTCCTTGTTCGCGCGCCAGCCTCGCAGCGGCGCGGGCGAGCCGACCTTGCCGTTCCACTCGGCCTCCTGCGAGCCGCCGAGCCGACAGCGCGTCACCAGCTCGGCCCCGTCCGACTTGCGCAGCACACGGATCAACCCCGCGCCGTGCGGGCTGCCGTGGTGCACGTTGAAGCCCGGCCGCGAGCCGCGCACCCACGCGACCACCGCATCGTCCTCGAGGCGGCCGAGCTCGGCGTTCGGGAACCAACCGACGCGCAGGTCGATGCCTTGTCCGACGGTGCGCGCGAGGCCCGGCGCGGACGCGGCGGCTTGCTCGAGCAACTCGAACGAGCGCGCGATCCACTCCGCGTGCGCCGCCCAGAACACCGGACACTGGTAGCTCTTCGTGCGCCCGTGCCCGGCGAGGTGGCTCCTCGGCCGGCCATCGGGCTCGAGGTGCTCGCTCCACGCGCGGAACGCGCGCAGCGCCGCGTCGGCGAGCGGCCGGCGCCGGAACGCGCGCCAACCGGCGGCGAACGCGTAGACGTCGAAGACGTTCGACGCGACCTCGTAGGTCGCGCCCCAGTACCAGGGCTTCGCCTCGACGAGACCGGCCTTGATCCCGTCGGGCCCTTGCAGCGCGAGCAGGAAGTCGAGCCCGCGCTCGAGCGGCCCGGCGAACAGCCCATCGCGCGGATCGCGCCCGAGCCGTTCGAGCGCGAACAGCAGGAACCCCGTGACGCGCGATTGATAGAACGCCGACACGTCGCCGGAGCCCGCGTGCGCGCCGCCCCACTCGAGCGGATGGTACGGGTAGCTGCCGTCGGCGTTCTGGATGCCTTCGAGCACGCCGACCGCTTCGAGCGCCGCGCGTTCGAGCGTCTCGTCGCGCTCGAGCGTCCACGCATTCGCGAGCCCGCTCAAGCCCCACGCGCGCTGCGCCGGGATCCCCTTGTCGAGCACCGCGTAGCGCAGGTACGTCCGCGCGTGCAGCAAGCTCGCGTCGCGGAAGCGCTGCCGCTGCTCGCCGTCCATCCGCGAACCGAGCCGATGCACGAGCTCGGCGAGCGCATCGCTGCACGCGCCGCCGTCGATCACGCTGTTCGAGCAGTTGAACGGATCGTGGCGACCGGGCCGGAACGTGTGGCACGGGCTGGTTCCCTCGCGCACCAGGTTGGCGACCATGCGCTCGCCCTGCTGCAGCGCGGCGGCGCGCAACGTGTCGTCGTCGTCGAGCTCGCCGAGGATCGCCGCCATCACCGCGGCGCCGGCGCTCTTGCCGGTGTGCTCGAGCTTGTGCTCCGGGCAGACGATGCGGCCTCGCGCGTCGCGCAGCGAGAGCAACCAGCGCAACGTGCGCCGCACCGGCTCGCGGAACT
>JADLBP010000132.1 GCA_020847695.1 Planctomycetota bacterium | reverse complement strand
CGGCGGCGAGCGCTACGAGCGCCGGCCGTACGCGGGCGACCGTCCTCAGCGCGGCGGCGACGAGCGCGGTCGCGGTGGCTACCAAGGCGGCGGGCGTCCGTATCGCTCGGGCTCCGACGACCGCGGCGGCGCGCGTCCGTACCGACCGCGGCTCGACGACCGCAGCTTCGAGCGCGGCGGCGAGCGACCCAACGATCGCGGCGGCGACCGCGGCGGCGACCGTCCGTACCGCCGGCCCTACCAAGGCGATCGCCCGCAACGCAGCGGCGACGAGCGAGGGCACGGCGGCTTCCAAGGCGGCTCGCGCCCGTACCGCTCGAGCTCCGACGACCGCGGCGGTGCGCGTCCGTACCGCCCGCGTCCCGACGACCGCCCGAGCGATCGCGGCGGCGACCGCGGCGGCGATCGTCCGTACCGCCGTCCGTACCAAGGCGACCGGCCGCAGCGCGACGACTCGCGCGGACGCGGCTTCTCCGGCGGCTATCAAGGCGGCGACCGTCCGTACCGCTCGTCGTCCTCCGAGCGCGGCGGCGATCGTCCGTACCGGCGCCCGTACCAAGGCGATCGTCCGTTCCAGCGCGACGAGCGCGGCCGCGGCGACGATCGTCCGCGTCCGTCGGGCGGCGACGACCGCGGCGGATCCAACCGTCCGTTCCGCGGCGGCGGTCACAAGCCGCGCGGCTTCGGACACGGTCGCGACGAGCGTTCGGGCGGCGATCGCCCGCTAAGATGAGCCGCCCGCCCGGCGCGGCGAACCCCCAAGGAAGGCGATGAGCGAAGAACTGGTCGTAGGCGTGATCGGCGGTTCCGGTCTGTACGAGATCGACGGACTGACCGACGTGCGCGAGGTGCAACTTTCGACGCCGTTCGGCAGCCCGAGCGACGCGTACATCTGCGGCACGCTGCACGGCGTGAAGATGGTGTTCCTGCCGCGCCACGGCCGCGGCCACCGCATCTCGCCGTCCGAGATCAACTTCCGCGCGAACATCTGGGGGCTCAAGAAGCTCGGCGTCACGCGCATCCTGTCGATCTCCGCGGTCGGTTCGATGCGCGAGGACGTGCACCCGGGCGACTTCGTCGTGATCGACCAGTTCATCGATCGCACGCGCCACCGCCCGGACACGTTCTTCACCGACGGCGTCGTCGCGCACGTGATGTTCGCGGACCCGGTGTGCCACGACGTGCGCAAGGTGTTCCTCGGCGCGGCGGCGAAGGTCGGCGTCAAGGCGCACGACGGCGGCACGTACGTGAACATGGAAGGCCCGCAATTCTCGACGCGCGCCGAATCGAAGCTCTACCGCTCGTGGGGCGTCGACGTGATCGGGATGACCAACCTGCAGGAAGCGAAGCTCGCTCGCGAAGCGGAGATCTGCTACGCGACGCTCGCGATGGCGACCGACTACGACTGCTGGCACGAGAGCCACGACGACGTCACCGTCGAAGCGATCCTCGCGGTGATGCACAAGAACATCGGCAACGCGCGCAGCGTGATCAAGGCGGCGGTGCCGCTGTTCGCTGCGCAACGCACGTGCGGTTGCTCGAGCGCCCTCAAGTTCGCCATCATGACGGCCAAGGATCGCATCCCGCCGGAGGCGCGCACGCGCCTCGGCTTGTTGATCGAGAAGTACCTGGTCTGAGGCCGGCCGCCGAGCGGCGGCAGGAGGAGCGGATGGAGAGCTCACGCCACGGACGCGCGCGACGCACGAGCCGGCTCGGGCTCGCGTTGCTCTGCGCGGTGCTCGCCGGTTGCGATTCGACGCCGCGGATCCCGGAGGAGTTCCTCCGCTCGGTCCCGCCCGGTCCGAAGCTGATGGCGGGCGACCACCAGGGCCCGCCGGTGACCACCGGCGACTCCGGGCCCGCGCGTTTCGTCGCGCCGCTCCACGCGCGCTTCGATCCGGCGCGCGCGTTCGAGGACGTGCGCTTCATCGACGGCTTCTACCGCGCGCCGGCGAACGACGGTTACGAGGCGGTGCTCGCGCACGTCGAGGCGCGGCTGCGCGCCGGCGGGTTCGGCTCGAAGCCCGGCTTCGAGCTCGACACGCTCGAGAGCGACCTCGAGGCCCGCGGCTGGATGGAGGACGGTCGCACCGCGGCCCAGGCGTGGACGCCGCTCGCCGCGCGGCTCGCGCTGGTCGGGCCCGAGGGCACGGGCGGGACAGGCGGCGCCGAGCACGTGCTGCACGCGTTCGAGAACGCGACCGACGTCGATCGCGTGATGCTGCCGGTGCACGCGCCGTCGTGCGACGTCGTCGGGCCGATCGCGCTCGGGCTCGAAGCGCTCGATCCCGGCGAGCTCTTGGTGACCTCGTCGGCGCCGATCGCGAGCGTGCTGAAGCGCGCGCACGAGCTCGGCGCGCTCGCGGTCGTGTCGAGCTACCTCGAGCCCTACAACGCCGATCCGCGCGGCGAGCGGCGCGAGCTCTCCGCGATCCAGTTCTCGACGGTGCCGTTCGGCACGCCGATCCCGGTCGCACGCATCTCGCCGGCGTCGTTCCTCGCGATCCAGAGCGCGTGCGGCATCGCGCCGGACACGCGTCTCGCGTTCCGCGCCGACGTGCGCTTCGATCCGCGCAAGCTGCGCACGTTGGTCGCGCGCGTCGTCGGCTCCGATCGTCCGAACGAAGCGGTCGTCGTCGCGAGCCACGTGCAGGAACCCGGCGCGTGCGACAACGCGAGCGGCGTCGCGGGACTGGTCGAGTCCGCGCTCGCGCTCGCCGCCGCGATCGAAGCGGGCGAGCTCCCTCGGCCGTCGCGCACCCTGGTCTTCCTGTGGGGCGACGAGTTCCGCCAGACGACCGCTTGGCTCGACCAGACGACGTTGGTGCCGATCGCCGGGCTCTCGTCCGACATGACCGGCGAGTCGCACGAGCGCACCGGCGCGATCGCGCT
>JADLBP010000131.1 GCA_020847695.1 Planctomycetota bacterium | reverse complement strand
AGTTGTTGCGCAGCTCGCCGATGTCGACGTCGACCGGCAGCATCTCGGCGGCGAGGTCCGGCGGCACGACGACGCGTTCGCGGCTCGCGAAGAGATAGAAGCTGCCCGGCGCGAGGATCGAATGGCCGGCGGGGGAGTGCACCGCTTCCCAAAAGTCCTCGATCGCGTGCGCGCCCTCGCGGCCGAAATCGAGCACGCCGGTGTGCGACTGCGCGCGCCAGCCGCTGGGATCGCGACCGCGCAGGCCGAGGTGGAGCTCGAGACCGCCTTCGCCGTCGAAGCGCACCTCCTCGATCGGCACCGGTCGGTCGTCGACGTAGCAGAGCGGGGTGCGCGCGTAGATCGCGCGCAGCTCGTCGGCGCCGAGCGCGGGCTCGCCGCGGAAGAAGCGCGCTTGGGCGAGTCGATCGCCGCGGACCAGGCGAACCGGGAACGAAAGCGGCGCGACTTCGAGCCAGAGCTTGCCGCGGTAGCCCGCGGGCGCCGCGTGGAAGCGCGGATGGTCCTCGACCAGGATGCGCGTGAAGACGTCGCAGCGCCCGGTCGAGCTGCGCGGGTTGAACGTCGCCGAGAGGTCGGCGGGGAGCGCGAGCTCCTCCTCGAGCGGCACGAGGTACACCAGGCCCTTCTCGAGCACCGCGCCGCCGTGCTCCAGCGAGAGCCGGCTGGTCTCGAGCTCGGCGAGGCGCTCCGCGATCGGCGTGCGGCCGGGCAGGAAGCCCGCGCGAATGCGATACGCAACCGGACCCAGGCGCAGGTCGAGGCTCGACGCCTGCAACTGCGCGCGGGCGATCGCGCTCGAGCCTTCGACCGGTCGCACGGCGGTGCCGATCAGCCGCTCGATCTCGCGGTCGACCAGCAGGTGGCCGGGCGCCGGGCGCCGAGCGTTCGGGTGGGGAGGTGTGGCGCGGGCGAGCTCGTTCATCTCCCTACCAGGATGCCCCATGCGCGCAGCGCGACAAGTGCGGGCGGCCCGTTCCTCTCGCCGTGACGCCCGAGTACACTCCCGCGCCTTTCCTCCGGCCCGCGCGGGCCGAGGTGATTCCGGCCCCCCACGGGCCGCGGCGAAACCGGCCCGAAACGGCCGAGGCCACGCATGAAGCTCCACGAATTCCAAGCCAAACAGGTGCTCGCGCGCTTCGGCGTCGCGGTGCCGAACGGGATCGAGTGTCGGACCCCGGAGGAAGCCCGCGCGGCCCACTCGAAGCTCGGCACGCCGGTGACCGTCGTCAAGGCCCAGATCCACGCCGGCGGGCGCGGCAAGGCGGGCGGCGTCAAAGTCGTCAAGTCCGCCGACGAGGCGGCGACCGCGGCCGCGGCGATCGTCGGCAAGAAGCTCTTCACGCACCAGACCGGGCCGGAAGGACAGTTGGTCCGCCGCCTGTGGGTCGAAGCGGGCTCCGCGATCGAGAAGGAGTACTACATCGGCATCGCCGTCGACCGCGAGTCGCAGCTGCCGGTGATGATGGCGAGCTCGGAAGGCGGGATGGAGATCGAGGAAGTCGCCGCCAAGCACCCCGAGAAGATCCTGAAGGCGCCGTTCTCGCCGACCACCGGGCTCGCGAAGCCCGACGCCGAGCGCCTGGTCAAGGGCATCGGCATCCCGGCGGCGCTGCAGCCGAAGGCGATCGAGTTCATGAACGCGCTCGCGAAGGCGTACTGCGACCTCGACTGCTCGCTCGCGGAGATCAATCCGCTGGTGACCACCAAGGACGGCAAGGTCCTCGCGCTCGACGCGAAGATCAACCTCGACGACAACGCGCTGTTCCGTCACAAGGACCTCGAAGCGCTGCGCGACCTCGACGAGGAGGCGCCGCTCGAAGTCGAGGCGTCGAAGTTCGGCCTCAACTACATCAAGCTCGACGGCAACATCGGTTGCATGGTCAACGGCGCGGGCCTCGCGATGTCGACCATGGACGTGATCCAGCTCTACGGCGGCATGCCGGCGAACTTCCTCGACGTCGGCGGCGGCGCGACCGCCGAGCAAGTGACCGCGGCGTTCAAGATCCTGCTCGCCGACCCGAACACCGAAGCGGTGCTCGTCAACATCTTCGGCGGCATCATGAAGTGCGACATCATCGCCGAGGGCATCGTCACCGCGGCGCGCCAGGTCCACCTGACCGTGCCGTTGGTCGTGCGCCTCGAAGGCACGAACGTCGAGCTCGGCAAGCAGAAGCTCGTCCAGTCCGGTCTGCCGATCATCACCGCGTCCGATCTGGACGACGCCGCCCAGAAGGCGGTCGCCGCGGCGAAGGCCGCGAAGCTGAAGAAGTAAGGAGCGCGACCCATGAGCGTCCTCGTCGACAAGAACACGCGCGTCATCTGCCAGGGCTTCACCGGGAAGCACGGCACGTTCCACTCCGAGCAGGCGATCGCCTACGGCACCAACCTGGTCGGAGGCGTCACGCCCAAGAAGGGCGGCACCAAGCACCTCGATCGTCCGGTCTTCGACTCCGTGCGCGACGCGCGCGAAGCGACCGGCGCGAACGCGACGATGATCTACGTCCCGCCGCCGTTCGCGGCGGCGGCGATCCTCGAAGCGCACGACGCCGGGATCGAGCTGATCGTCACCATCACCGAGGGGATCCCGGTGCTCGACATGGTCAAGGTGATGGAGAAGCTGCGCGGCACGAAGACCCGCTTGATCGGCCCGAACTGCCCCGGCGTGATCACGCCCGGGCAATGCAAGATGGGCATCATGCCGGGCTACATCCACAAGCCCGGTCGCGTCGGCGTCGTCTCGCGCTCGGGGACGTTGACGTACGAAGCGGTCTGGCAGTTGACGTCGCGCGGGATCGGTCAGTCGACCTGCATCGGCATCGGCGGCGACCCGGTCAACGGCACCAACCACGTCGACGCGCTGAAGCTCTTCAACGCGGACCCGAACACCGACGCGATCATCCTGATCGGCGAGATCGGCGGCAACGCGGAGGAGCAGGCGGCCGCGTACATCGAGAAGCACGTCAAGAAGCCGGTGGTCGCGTTCATCGCCGGCGCGACGGCGCCTCCGGGCCGTCGGATGGGCCACGCGGGAGCGATCATCTCCGGCGGCAAGGGCACGGCGGCGGAGAAGTTCGCCGCGCTCGAGAAGGCCGGTTGCGTGATCTCGAAGAGCCCGGCGCGCCTCGGCGAGCTGATGGAGAAGTGCCTGCGCGAACGCGGACTGAAGGACGCGCTCGCGAAGTAGTCGGGCCTCCCGCCGCATGGATTCGACGAGCCGTTGGCGTGCCGAGCGCACCGCCGACGGCTCGTTCACTTTGGTCTCGCCCGAGCACGGCGAGGCTTGCCACTCGCTCGCCGGCGCGTGGACGCAGGCGCGCGAGCGCTACGCTCGACCTTGTCGGTTGCGCGAGCGCGCGCTGGCCGGTGAGCGGCGCCTCGCGTTGCTCGACGTCGGCACCGGGCTCGGGCTGAACCTCGCGGCGGCATTCGCGGAGCTCGAGGGCACCGACGCCGCGCTCGACGTGCTGTCGCTCGAACTCGAGCCCGACGTCGTGCGCGCGGCGCTCGCGTTGCCGCTGGGCGAGGGCGGACTCGCGCGCGTGCTGACGCCGGTGCGATCCGGGCTCGCGGCGGCGCTCGCGACCGGAGGCGGCGAGTTCGCGCTCGGTGCCGGGCGCGTGCGGCTGGTCTTCGGCGACGCGCGCCGGACGCTCGCGGCCGAACGCGAGCCCGCGCTCTTCGACGCGGTCTTCCTCGACCCGTTCTCGCCGAAGGTCGCGCCCGAGCTCTGGCAGAGCGACTTCCTCGCGCTCGTCGCGGCGCGGATGGGGAGCCGGAGCGTGCTGTCGACGTACTCGTCGGCGGTCCGCGTGCGAGCCGCGCTGCTCGCCGTCGGCCTTTCGGTCGGGTTGGGACCGCGCGTCGGCGCGAAGTCGTCCGGAACGCTCGCCGGCCGCGGGTTCGAGCTGCCGGGCTTCGACCCGCGCACGGCTCGGCGGCTGGCTCGGAAGGCGTTTCCAGGCCCGAATCCAGCGCCGGGGGCGGAGTCCGCCGGGCCTTTTTCCTAGAATGCGGCGAGCTTGCGCCGCGTGCGAACCTCGTGGCGCACCGTCCGATGCGAGCTCGGCAGACGAGTCCGAGCGCGTCGACGGACTGCTGGTTCGAGATCCTGCATGCAATTCCTAGCCGTCATGGGATGGACCGAGTGGCTCCTGATCGCCCTGGTCGTCCTGCTGTTCTTCGGCGCGACCAAGCTGCCGCAGCTCGCTCGTTCGCTCGGTTCCAGCGTCAACGAGTTCAAGCGCGGGCTCAAGGACGAAGGTCCGTCCAACGCGTCCGCGACCCCTCCGCCGACCGGCGACTCCCAGAAGAAGAACGGCACCGTTCACTGAGCCGAGCGGCCGTGTCGCCCGTCCGTCGTCAATCCGCCGGGTCGCGATCCGTGCCGCCGCGCGCGGAGGTCACCGGTGTGTTGCTGTGCGGCGGCAAGAGCCGTCGGATGGGTGTCGACAAGACCGAGCTCGTGCTCGACGGCCGGCGATTGATCGATCGCGCCGTCGCGACCCTGGAGCGGGTCGCGTCGAAGGTGCTCCTCGCCAGCGGTGAGCGCCCGCGGTTCCCCGAGCTCGGCTGGGAGTGCGTGCTCGATGCGCGCCCCGACCTCGGACCGTTGGCGGGGCTCGCGGCGGGGCTCGCCGCCGCGCGCACGCGCTGGGTCGCGGTGCTCGCCTGCGACATGCCGCACGCGGCCCCCGAGCTGCTCGCAGCGCTGCTCGACCGCGCGCGACGCGACGGGTTGGACGGCGCGGTGCTGCGCACGAGCGCAGGTGCGGAGCCGCTCTGCGCGGTGTACTCGACCGCGTGCGTCGGCGCGGCGCGCGACGCGCTCGAGCGCGGGGAGCGGCGCATGAACTCGTTCTGGGGCGGCAACGACGGTCTGCGCCGCCTCCAGGTGCTCGCGTTCGATGCCGCCGAACTCGGGCTCGCCCTCGACGTCGAACGGCAAGCCGTCAACTTGAACACGCCCACGGACCTCGCGCGCGAACGCGCTCGGGTCGACGCGGAACGCCTCTCGCGTGCTCGAGCTCCGGCTCGCGCCGCGCGATCGATCGAGAACGCCCAGCACGGACTGCAGAGCGCATGAGCGGCAAGCACACGGAACTCGCGCGCCTCCTGGCTCCGATCGAGAGCAGCATGGCCCGCATGCGCGAGGTGCTCTCGAGCCAGATGACCGAGACGTCGCCCGCGGTGCGCGACATGACCGATCACGTCGGGCGCTTCCAGGGCAAGCAGCTGCGCGCCGCGTTGGTGCTGCTCGCCGGCGAGGCGACCAAGAATTCGACCGACGAACACCCGACGGTCGCCGCGATCGTCGAGATGATCCACCTCGCGACGCTGGTCCACGACGACATCCTCGACGGCGCGGAGGTGCGCCGGCGGGTCGCGTGCGTCAACCAGCGCTGGGACAACCAGACCGCGGTGCTGCTCGGCGACTTCCTGTACGCGCGGGCGTTCGCGCTCTCGACGGTGTTGTCGTCGCGGCTCTGCTCGCGTCTGCTCGCCGAGACCACGCGCAAGATCTGCGTCGGCGAGATCGAGCAGGCGGCGAGCCGCTACGACTTCGAGATGAGCGAGGATCGCTACGAGTGGATCGCCGGCGCCAAGACCGCGAACCTCTACGCCGCGGCCTGCGAGCTCGGCGCACGCTATCCCGGCGGCAACGACGAGCTCGGCACCCTGATGCACGCGTTCGGCTGGGAGGTCGGGCTCGCGTTCCAGATCGTCGACGATTGCCTCGACCTGACGTCGACCGACGACGAGCTCGGCAAGAGCGCCGGCACCGACGCGGAGGACGGCAAGATCACGTTGCCCGTGCTCTACACGTACCGGCGCGGCGACGACCGGCTGCGCGCCAAGATCCGCGACGTCTACACGTTGCCGGGCCTCGAGGACCGAGCCAAGGCGCTGCGCGAGGAGTGCTCGATCGGCGAGGGCGTCGCCTACGCGACGCAGCGCGCCGAGGGGCTGGTCGCCCGCGCGATGGCGCGGGTCCGCACGCTCGACGAAGGTCCTGCGCGCGAGGCGCTCGAGCGCCTGGGCACCTTCGTGCTCTCGCGCCGCTTCTGAGCTCAGAACCGGCGCCGGCCGCGCCGCTCCGATCTTCTGCGCGTTGCATTTCTCGCGGCGGCGAGCGACAAGGCACCCCGAAGGAGATCGAAGACGATGAGCGCGAGGATTCTGGACGGCAAGGCGATCGCGAAGAGCGTGCGCGAGGACGTGGCGCGGCGAGCGGCGGAACTGACGGCCCGAGGCACGCGGCCCGGGTTGGTCGTCGTGTTGGTCGGCGAGGACCCCGCGAGCCAGGTCTACGTGAAGAACAAGGACAAGGCCGCGCTCGAGGCCGGCTTCTCGGTGCGCACCGTGCGCAAGTCGGCCGCGATCTCGCAGGCGGAGCTGCTCGCGCTCGTGCGCGAGCTCAACGCCGACACGAGCGTGCACGGGATCCTCGTGCAGTTGCCCCTGCCGAAGGGCCTCGACGCGAGTGCGGTGGTGCGCGCGATCGATCCCGCGAAGGACGTCGACGGATTGCACCCCGACAACGTCGCGCGGCTCGCGCTCGGAGATCGCGGGCTCTTCCCGTGCACGCCGCGCGGTTGCATCGAGATCTGCGATCGGTCGGGCATCCCGCTCGCCGGCAAGCGCGCCGCGGTCGTCGGACGCTCGATGCTGGTCGGCAAGCCGCTCGCGTTGATGCTGCTCGCTCGCGACGCGACGGTGACGATGTGCCACTCGCGCACGACCGATCTGCCGGCGGTCACCCGCGAGGCGGACCTCGTGTTCGCGGCGGTCGGCCGCCCCGAGCTGGTTCGCGGCGATTGGATCCGCCCCGGAGCGACGGTGATCGACGTCGGGATCAACCGCCTCGGCGACGGCCGTCTGGTCGGCGACGTGGCCTTCGGCGAGGCCCTGGAGCGCGCCGGCGCGATCACTCCAGTGCCGGGCGGCGTCGGGCCGATGACGATCGCCATGCTGCTCGACAACACCGTGATCGCCGCCGCGCGCGCGGCGGGAGTGGAGTCGAGCCCGCCTGTCGTCGCCGCGGGCAAGGGTGCATGACGAGGACCTACGAGGATCCGCCGGAGTTCCGCGAGTCCGCCGGCCCGTCGTTCGGTTACCCGCGCTTGACGCCGGTCGTGCGTTGGGTGATCTGGCTCAACGTCGGCGTCTTCGTCGCGCTGCTGATCGCCGGCTTCGCCGCGCCGAAGCTCGAGGCCGCGGTGTACGGAGCTCTGCGGCTCGATCCCGCGGCGTGGTCGAGCGACTTCCCGCTCGCTCCGTGGTGGCAGGTGATCACGTACGGGTTCCTGCACTCGATGCGGGACCCGATGCACATCCTGATGAACCTGCTCGGCGTGTACTTCTTCGGCACGCTGCTCGAGAACCAGCTCGGCTCGAAGCGCTTCGCGACGCTGTACGGGCTCGCGTTGGCGATCGGCGCGACGCTGCACCTCGCGATCGCGTGCGCCGGCGACTGGAACGTGACCGTGGTCGGAGCGTCCGGCGGCGTCATGGCGGTCGTCGTCGCCGCCGCGGTGCTCTATCCGAACATGCGCGTGATCTTCTTCGTGTTCCCGATGCCGCTGAAGGTGCTCGCGCTGATCTTCGTCGGTCTCGACCTCTTCCGGGTGCTGACGCAGCAGTCCGGCGGCGTCGCGTCGATCGTGCACCTCGCCGGCGCGGCTTGGGGGTTCGCTGCGCTGAAGTTCGGATGGATCTGGGCGGATCCGGCGGCGCGTTGGCAAGAGCGCCAGGAGCGCAAGGTCGTCGAGCAGCGCCAGACCGACGAGGAACGTTTGGACAAGCTGCTCCAGCAGATCCACGACAAGGGCATGCCGTCGCTCAGCTCGAGCGATCGCGAGTTCCTGAAGCGCATGTCCAGCCGGCGCTGACGCGCTCGGTCCGCCGCCCGCGCCGTCCGGCCTCCGAGGGCCGGTTTCGAGCGCGCGGCGCCGTCCCCGTCGATTGTCCAGGGGGGTAGAAGCCCGGTACACTGCGCCACTTCACCCGGGCTCCTCTCGCGGCGTAGGAAGGCTGCGCCCGAGCCGGCGCTCTCCCCGAACCCCTCGCTCTTCGCCAGCCATGAAGCCCACGCGGTTCGTGCGTCCGTTCGTCCTGTTCCTCGCTTGCCTCGCCTTCGTCTTCGTCGCCGCGCGCGCCGAGGCCCAATCGAAGCTCGACGAGTTCCGCGCCAAGCTCGTCGAGCTGATCAAGGTCGACGACAAGGAGGCGATCGCCAAGCTCGTCAAGTCGAACCAAGACGAGGCCGAGCAGCACGTCGCGATGCTCTGCTGGGGGACTCGGCCGCTGAGCGGCGACCAGAAGAAGCAGATCGCCGCGCTCGACACCGCGTGGCAGACCACGTTCGCGAAGTCGAACTTCGTGAACAAGATGTACGGCTTCTACTCGCAGCTCGGCACCAACTCCTGGAAGGAGTGGACGCCCGCGAAGACGAAGCTCGACGAGGCGCTGGCGCTCTTCGACGAGAACCTGAAGGGCACGCGCGATCCCGTCGTGTGGGACGACCTCGCGACGCGCGGCGAGGCGCTCGCCAAGGACTTCGACACGCTCGGTGACCACTACTACTCCGCGCGCGCTTGGAGCCTCGCGGCGCTGGTGCTCGACGACGTGTACCGCGACAAGACGAAGGGCGCGATCGACTACGCGCGCGCGGCGAAGGCGTACGACGAAGCGCGGCGCCACTATCTGTACGTCGAGTTCAACGGCCCGCGCTACGACCAAGTGAAGGCTCGCGCCGCGGCGCTCGCGCCGAAGGAGACGGATCCGAAGCCGAAAGCCGGTGGCGGCGAGGCCGGCAAGGGCGGCGACGAGAAGGGCGGGGACTCCGGCAAGGGCGGCGACGGAGGCGGCGGCCAGGGCGGCGGCGAGAGCGGCGGCGAAGCGGCTGCGCCGGTCGCCGGCGCGGTGTCGGTGCCGATGACGTTCCAGATGGTGGAGAAGCTCGAGACGTTCGAGCGTCCGCACTTCCTGATCGACGACATCTACCAGATCTGGCGGCCGATCCAGTTCGGCGAGAACGGCAGCGTCCAGACGCTGAAGGACATCTCGACGGTCACGCCGAGCCCGAAGTTCCGGCGCGTGACCGCCGCCCAGTACGAGATCGACGCGGACCTCGACGGGACTTTCGAGCAGCAGGTTTCGATCACCGGCAACCGTCAACCGGTGACGTTCACCGTCGGCTCCGGCGAGACCGCGCGTCCGTGGGGCTTCCTCTTCACGATCGGCCTCGAGAAGGACATCTACCAAGGCCTGCAGGTGCACCTCGGGCCGGTCGACAAGCAGCTCGCGACCTACACCTGCTCCGCCGCGAGCGTCGTCGGCAAGTTCGGCGAGACGCAGTTGCGGGTGCTCGACGACAACTTCAACGCGGTCTACGGCGACGCGCCGCAGCTCTGGCCGTACTGGGGCATGACCGACGGCGCGACGCAACCGGAGATGGACTCGATCGTCGTCGGCACCGAGAAGCGTGCGCGGCCGTGGAGCGAGTACGTCAACCTCGGCGGCAAGTGGCACCAGCTCGCGATCGAGAAGTTCGGCACCGTGCTCAAGGTCGCGCCGGCGGAAGTCGCCACCGGCACGGTCAAGCTCGACTTCAAGGGACCGGTCTGGCCGAGCTGGCTCGTGCTCAAGGGCTCGGGCACGTACGAGAACACCTACATCGACATCGCCGCCGAAGGCAAGAAGGGCGTCGCGGTGCCGGCGGGCGAGTGGTCGCTGTTCTTCGGCGAGCTACGCAAGGGCTCGAAGCAGCAAGCGATGAAGTGCGTGATCCTGCCGCCGGCGACTCCGCTCTCGTGGACCGTCGTCGCGGGCAAGGAAGCGGTCGTCAAGCTCGGCGAGCCGTTCCGCTTCGACTTCAAGTTCGACAACCTCGGTGAAAGCGTGAAGGTGATCGGCTCGAGCGTCGCGGTGGTCGGCAAGGAAGGCGAGCGCTACGAGCGCTTGTGGAACTGCGTCGTGACCCCCGAGTGCGAGTGGCGCAAGGTCGGCACCAAGAAGGGCAGCAAGCCCGAGAAGATGCTGCACATCATCGACCCGCTCGCGAACGACGTGTTCACCTTGGTCTGGAAGCCGCTCGACCTCGAGATGCTGACGAAGGAGAAGGTCGAGAAGGTCGAAGTGCACCTCTTCGAGAAGAAGCACAAGTTCCTCGGCGCGATCGACTCGCCTTGGAAGGGCGAGTGACGAGCCCCGCGCCGCGCGCCGTTCGGACCCCACGCACACGAGGATTGCCGTGCTCGATCTGAAGTTCATCCGACAGAATCCCGAGGCCGTGAAGGCCGGCGCCGCGAAGAAGCGCATCCCGTGCGACGTCGACGGGCTGCTCGCGCTCGACGCGACGGTTCGCGCGTTGACCGCCGAGGTCGACGGCTTGCGCGCCAAGCAGAACGCGCTCGGCAAGGACGTCGCCAAGGCGCCCGCGGACCAGCGCGCGAAGTTGGTCGCCGAGCTCTCGGCGCTGAAGCAGGGGATGAAGGAGCAGGAGGAGCAGCTCGCGAAGCAGCAAGCCGAGCTCGCCGCGCGGCTGCTGCGCATCCCGAACGTGCCCGCCGACGAAGTGCCCGAGGGCAAGGACGACTCGGAGAACGTCGAGGTCAAGCGCTGGGGCGAGCCGAAGGCCGCGGGCTCGACGCCGCGTGACCACGTGTCGCTCTGCGAAGCCCAAGGTTGGCTCGACGTCGAGCGCGCGGGCCGGATCTCGGGCTCGCGCAACTACTTCCTGTTCGGCGACCTCTCGCAGCTCGAGACCGCGGTGATGCGTTACGCGCTCGATCTGATGGTCGCGCGCGGCTTCGTGCCGCTTTCCGTGCCGACGTTGGTGCGCAGCGAGGTGATGGTCGGCACCGGTTACTTCCCGGGCGGCGAGGAGCAAGCGTATCGCTGCGACGAGCGCGACGACCTCTGCCTCGTCGGCACCGCCGAGGTGCCGGTGACCGCGCTGCACATGGGAGAGATCCTGAAGCTCGAGGACCTGCCGAAGAAGTACGTCGCGCTGTCGTCGTGCTATCGCCGCGAAGCCGGCGCGGCGGGCAAGGACACCCGCGGGCTGTACCGCGTCCACCAGTTCCAGAAGGTCGAGCAGGTGATCGTCGACATCGCCGACCCGGAGCGCTCGCTCGAGCACCATCGGATGATCGTCGCGAACGCGGAGGCGCTGCTGCAGTCGCTCGAGCTGCCGTACCGGATCGTCAACGTCTGCGGCGGCGACCTCGGCGCGCCGCAGATCCAGAAATTCGACATCGAGACCTGGATGCCGTCGCGCGGCGGGTACGGCGAAACGCACTCGGCGTCGCGCTTCCACGAGTACCAAGCGCGGCGACTCGATCTGCGTTACCGCGACGCCGAGGGCAAGGTGCGCCACTGCCACACGCTCAACAACACCGTCGCGGCGAGCGCGAGGATGTTGATCGCGCTCGTGGAGAACCACCAACGCGCCGACGGGACCGTCTGGGTGCCGCCGCCGTTGCGGTCGTACCTCGGCGGGCGCGAGACGCTCGGGCGCAAGCTCTAGACACCAGTCGACCGGACGGCGTGGCGCGCGTCGCGGCGGATCGGACGCGCACGGCGCGCGCGACGGGCTTCGAGGCGAGCCGTCGGGACGCGACTACCTCTCGGCGCTGAGCTCGCTGGTGCCGTTGCTGGCGGAGCCAGTAGGACCGTCGGTCGCGGGCGGGGGAGCCGCGCCGTCGGTATCGCCGGTCGGCGGGTTGATCACCGGGATCTTCGGGCGCACTTCCGCCGCGACCGCGTCGAGCAGGTAGTCGGGGAAACGGATCGTCCGCTTGTACGTCATCGTGCGCTTGTCGACCGGCGCGATCTCGAGTTGCTCGCGCATGATCCGCGGCGCGAGCTCCAGCGTCAGCTCGATCTCGATGCGCTTCGGCAGCCCGGTGTGCTCGTCGCCTTGGACCGTGTTCCAGTTCTCGATCGGCTCGGCGTCCGGCCCGTCCTCGTCGAAGAGCTTGACGTCGAAGTGCTTCACGCGCTCGTGGAGGAACGTGTACGAGCCTTCGTCGAACGGTTCCTCGTCGACGCCGAGCGATTCACGGCGGTAGAGCTCGAGGAAGTTGTCGTCCGCGGGGCTCGGACGCAGCACGTAGCCGACCTCGTTGTAGTCGGCGCGCACGTAGCGGTCCTGGGCATTGATCAGCACCGGCGTCAGCGACTGCGTCGAACACACGAAGTCGAGCGAGTCCGCGTCGAGGCCGTACACCACGCGGTTCTTCACCCGCAGCAGCGTGTCCTTCGGCCGCCCGTAGCAGTAGATCGCTCGCAGGTCGCGTTCGACGAGGTCGAGGATCGCCGGGCCGGCGAGCTGCGTCTCCTGGATGTTGTGCACCGTGTCGCGGCTGGTGCGCGCGGCGTTCAGGATCTGCAGCATCGCCATCATCATGCCCGCCATGATCAGCAGCACGACGAGCACTTCCACCAGCGTGAAGCCGGCGCGGCGAGCGAGGCGGGGCGTCATTGCGAGCCGCCTCCGGTCGGCGAGGGATTGTTCGACGAGTCGCTCGACGTCGAGCCTTCCTCGTCGGGGTGCACCTGCTTCCACGGGATCCACTTCTCGAGGATCAGCTGGTTCTTGTCCTCGTCCTCGCCGATCCGCGGGAAGACCACCTTGATCTGCACGCGCTCGTAGGGCTGCTCGGTGCCTTCCTCTTCCTCTTGCTCGCGCTTGTCGAGCTCTTCGTCGGTGTTCCAGTTGTCGAAGCCGCCGCCCGCGCGCGTGTCCTGGCGGAAGTTGCGCTCGCCGAGCACCGCTTCGAACGTGAAGTCGGGATAGCCGTCGTCGGCGTACGTGCCTTCGAGGCGCTCGTCGTTCATGTCGTCGACGAAGAGTCCGCTCTCCATGCCGGCGAGCGTGCCGAGCGCGAGCTCGCGCGCGATGCGCTGGTTGCGCGTGTGCGCGGCGAGCAGCTTGGCCTCGTTGATGCCTTGCAGCACGAACACGAGGATCAGGCCGACGATCGCGATCGTCACCGCGACTTCGGCGAGCGTGAAGCCCCCGCGGGGGGCGCGACGACGACGGGGGAGCGCCATCGTCAGCTCCCGAAGTCGGCGTCCTTGGCCGGCTCGCGTCGGAACACTCCGTCGTGGAACGAGATCAGGCCGGTCAGCGCCTGGACTTCGATCGTGTAGACGCGGTCGTACGGCTTGTGCTCGAGCACGATCATGTGGTCGGTCGCCGCGCCGAGCGGATCGAAGCGCACCGACACCAGTCCGCGGGTCACCGGCTCGCCGTTGACCGTGATCTCGCGGAACTCGACGCCTTCGGGCAGCGGCACGAACGGTTGCGCGACGCGGTCCTCCGGGCGGACCGCGATGCCGCCGGTCGCCGACGCGACGAAGGGCGTGACGACGCGGTAGCCGCGCGGGTGGCTGTCGGCGTCCTCGAAGTAGTACTCGATCCAGAACGGCTGGCTGCGCGCGATCGCTTCCGATCGAGTCTCCTGCAACGTCGCCGCGAGCTCGCGCACCGCCGAGTTGAGGACCGACGCCGGAACCAGCGCTTCGTACGAGACGAAGGCGACCGAAGCCATCAGGCCGAGGATCACCATCACGCCGAGCAATTCGATCAGCGTGAAGCCGCGGCGCGCGCGTGCTCCCGCTCGACGAATGCGCTCCGGCACGGGCATCGGGACTCCGCTACTTGCGTTCCTTGATCGTGTCGCTGTCGATGTCCGCATCCTCGCCTTCGCCGCCCGGCATGCCGTCCTTGCCGTAGCTGTAGATGCGGTACTCGCTGCCGTTGGTCTCGTACTGATACTCGTTCTTCCACGGATCGCGCGGCAGCGACTTGGTGTCGAGGTAGCGGTGGCCGTTCGGGTCGGGCTCGATCAGTTGATCGAGCGAGTCCGGCAGCTTGCCGCCGTTGTTGATCTGGAACTGCTTGATCGCGTCGACGAGCGAGGAGATGTCGACCTTGACGATCTCGGTGTTCGCCTTGAACAGGTAGCCGACGACGTTGGGCACCACGAGCGTGGCGAGCAGGCCGAGGATCACGATCACGACCATCAACTCGGCGAGCGAAAAGCCGGCGCGCGGCGCGCGGCGGTGGGATTGCAGGGTCTTCATGCGGTTGCCTCGGAGTCTTGGACGAACGGTTGGCGGGGTTCTTCCGCGCGGGATGGGCTCAGATCTGGCCGACCTTGAGGATCGGCAGCACGATCGAGATGACGATGTAGCCGACGACGCAGGCGAGCACGACGATCATGATCGGCTCGAGGACGCTGGTCAGACGCTCGGTCGTGACCTGGATCTCCTCGTCGTAGGCCGTGCCGATGCGCTGGAGCATCTGCTCGACCTCGCCCGACTGCTCGCCGACGGCGATCATGTAGCCGACGGTCGGCGGGAAGACGTTGGTCGCCTTGAGCGGGGTCGCGATGTCGGTGCCCTCGACGATCTTCGAGCGCACGAACTCGGTCGCGTCGGCGATCACGCGGTTGCCGACGACGTTCCGGGTGATCTCGAGCGAGTTGACCACCGGCACGCCGCTCGCGAGCAGCGTCGACAGCGTGTGGGTGAAGCGCGCGATCGCTTGCTTGCGCAGCAGGTCTCCGATCACCGGCACCTTGAGCAGGAACTTGTCGAAGAAGAGCCGGCCGTTCGGCGAGCGGTGGTAGATGCGTTCGATCACGAACGACACCGCCGCGATCGCGAGCAGGCCGAGCCACCAGTAGTTCTTGAAGATGTCGCTGACCGCCATCAGCACGCGCGTCGGTCCGGGCAACGTCTTGCCTTGGTCGATCAGCATGCTGGTGATCTTCGGCACGACGAACGCCATCAGGATCGACACGACGATCGTGCCGATGCCCAGCATGATCGCCGGGTAGGTGAGCGCGGCGACCACCTTCCGGCGCAGCTTGCGCTGCGCGTTCATGTAATCGGCGAGGCGCGTGAACACGACGTCGAGGTTGCCGGTCGCTTGGCCGGCGCGGACCATGTTGACGTAGAGCTCGCTGAACCAGCCCGGATGCTCGGCGAGTGCGTCGGCGAGCGACAGGCCCTGGCTCACGCGCTCACGCAGCTCGCGGAAGACGGTCTCGGAGCGGCGGTTCTCCGACTGCTCGATCAGCGCGCGCAGGCACTCGGTCAACGGGATGCCCGCGCCGAGCATCGTGCCCATCTGCCGCGTCGCCGCGGACACGATCTCGAGGTTCGCGGCGGTCGGCGTGGTGTCGACGCTGCGCAGCGACTTCAGTCGGCCGAGGAACTGGCCGCTCGCCGCCTTGATGTCCGCTTTCGAGCGTCGTCCGCCCTTGACCTCGCGGATCTCGCTGACGAGCACGTTGTCGCGGCGCAGGCGCGTGCGCGCCTCGCGCGCGGTGTCCGCGTCGATCACGCCGGTGGTCGTGCCTCCGCCGGTGACGTATGCCTTGTACTCGAAGATCGGCATGGCGCTCTAGCGACTCTATCCGAGGTCGAGCTGGGTGACGCGCAGCACCTCGTCCGGGGTGGTCAGACGCTGGCGGATCTTGTCGACGCCGTCGGCGCGCAGCGTGATCAGGCCGCGGTCGATCGAGCTGCGCTTCATCTGCGACGCCGTCGCGCCTTCCATCACCTGCGTGCGCGTGATCTCGTCGATCGGGAGGAACTCGTAGATCGCGGTCCGGCCCGCGTAGCCCGAGTTGAAGCACTGGTCGCAGCCCTTGCCGTAGGCGATCTGGCCCGAGAGCTCTTCCGGCGTCAGGCCGAGCTTCTTCAGCTTCGCGGCCCACTCCGGGTTGATCGGCTCGGTGACGCGGCAGTGCTTGCAGATCGTGCGCACCAGACGCTGGGCGACGACGAGGATGATCGAGCTCGCGACGAGGTAGGCTTCGACGCCCTGGTCGATCAAGCGCGTCACGGTCGACGGCGCGTCGTTGGTGTGGACGGTCGAGAAGACCAAGTGACCGGTGAGCGCCGCGCGGATCGCGACCTCCGCGGTCTCCAGGTCGCGGATCTCGCCGACCATCATGACGTCCGGGTCCTGGCGCAGGAACGCGCGCAGACCGTTCGCGAAGGTCAGGCCCTTCTTGACGTTGACCTGCACCTGGCTGATGCCGGGCAGCGAGTACTCGACCGGGTCCTCGATCGTAAGCACGTTCTTCTCGCGCGTGTCGACCTCGGTCAGCGCCGCGTACAGCGTCGTCGTCTTGCCGGAACCGGTCGGGCCGGTGACCAGGATGATGCCGTGGCTCCAACCGATGTAATCGCGCAGCATCCGCTGGTTGGCTTCCGACAGCCCGATCTCGCCGATCGTGTAGAGCTTCGCGCTCTTGTCGAGCAAGCGCATGACGATGCGCTCGCCGATCGTCGTCGGGACGGAACTGATACGGACGTCGACCTCGCCGTCGCCGATCTTGATCGTCGCGCGGCCGTCCTGGGGCAAGCGCCGTTCGGCGATGTCCATCTTCCCCATGACCTTCACGCGGCTGACGATGGCTTCCTGCGCCTTGCGCGGGATGGAATCCATGTCGTAGAGGATGCCGTCGATCCGGAAGCGCACCTGCAGGCGCTCGGCGTACGGATGGAAGTGCACGTCGGACGCGCGCAGCTTCAACGCCTGGAACAAGATCGTGTTGACGAGCTTGATGATCGGCGCCTTGTTGGCGACGTCGAGGACGTCCTCGCCCTCCTCGATCTCGTTCGCGAGCCCGGCGATGTCGCCGTCCTCCGCGACGCCCGCCAACGCTTCGTCGACGCCGTCCGCCTTGTGGCGGTAGGCGCGCGCGATCAGGTTGGTGATCTCGTTCCTCGGCGCGAGCACCGGCTCGATGTCGCCGCCCCATAGCGCGGACAGGTCGTCCATCGGGTGGGGGTCGAGCGGCGCGCACGTCGCGACCTTGATCACGCCGTCGACTTCCTCGACCGCGATCAGGTTGTAGTTGCGCGAGAACTGCACCGGGATCCGGTTGACGAAGCCGCCGGGGACGTCGATGTCCTCGAGCTTCTCGCGGTACTCGAAGCCGAGGTGCTGCGCGTAGACGCGCAGCAGCGCCGCCTCGGGGAGGTACTCCCGCTGCAGGATCACGCGGTCTAGGGAGTCCCCGGACTGCGCCGCGATCTTGCGGCACTCTTCCAGACGATCGCGGGTGAGCCCCGCGTCCACCAGCATGTCGGCGAGACTGCTCACGGGTCTTGGTTCGTCGCGGTAGGGAGGTTCGGAGGGATCAGGGCTGCTTCTCGTCGCCGGCTGCGTTCGTGTCGGCGGACTTCAGGAGCTCCGCGCGCTTTTGCGGATCGAGCCCGACGGACTCCGGCGCGACCTCGCCGCGGCCCGGGCTGCGGTAGATCGGCACGTCGAAGCCCTCGAGGTCGAGTCCGCCGGATTCGCTGCGGAAGCCCGGGTCGATCACCTGGAGGCGCTCGGCGCCGATGCGCTCGGCGGCTTCGAGCTTGCGCTTGTAGGAGATCTCCGCGAGGTCCGCGAAGTCCTTGTCGCGCAGGATGTGCGGGGTCACGAAGAAGTAGAGCGTCGTGCGGCGCGTGGTCGACGAGCTCGCGCTGAACAGCGTGCCGAGGATCGGGATGTCGCCGAGCCACGGGATCTGCGAGCGCGACGTGTTCTTGGTGTCGGTGATGATGCCCCCGATCACCATCGTGTCGCCGTTCGGGACGTTGACGTTGGTGTCGATCGTGCGCGTGACGCGCGGCGGGGGGATCGAGTCGCCGGCCTTGAACGAGCCGCTGAAGCTCGACACTTCGAGGAAGATCTTCAGGCGCAGGTAGCCCGACGCGCTGATCGAGGGCGAGATCTGCATCGTGATGCCCGCCTCCTGGAAGTCCTTGAAGTTCTGTTGCGTCTGGCCGTTCAGGCCGCCGGTCGCGGTGATCGTCGTCGTCGGCACTTCGTCCTTCGACTCGACCTTGGCGCTGCCGTTGTTGTTCACGAGCACGCTCGGCACGTTGAGCACGTTCGAGTCGTTGAGCTCCTCGACCGCGCGCAAGAGCATCGGCAGCGCGAAGTCGTCGCCGTCGAGGATGCCCGCGGTGATACCGCCGCCGACCGTCGGCACGCGCACGTCCGGCACGCCGTCGCCGTCGGTGTCCGACAGCGTCGACAGGCCGAACGAGCTCAGCCCGAAGCCGCCGGTCTGCCCGATGCCCGGGATGTCGGCGAGACCGAGCTCGACGCCGAGGTCGCGGAAGTTGTTGCCGGTCAACTCGACCAGCGCGGTCTCGATCAGCACCTGGTCCTGGCGCCGGTCGAGCTTCTGGATCATGTCGCGCACTTCCTCGTAGCGCGTCTTGCCGGAGGCGATCAGCAGGCTGTTGGTCGCCGGATCGGGCACGACGACGACTTCGTTGTCGCTGCTCGTGCGCCCGAGTGCGCCTCCGCCGCCGTCCGCGCCGCCGCGGCCGGCCGCGCCGCCGGGCTGCACGCGCGAGCTGTCCTGGATGAAGTCCTTCAAGACCTTCGCGAGGTCCTCGGCCTTCACGTTCTCGAGGGCGTAGATGTGGTACGTGCGCTCGGGCTCGACGACGTCGACGTCGAGGCGCGCGACGAGCTCCTTGATCGAGCGCAGGTCGTCGGGCATCGCCATCACGATCAGCGAGTTCGTGCGCTTGTCGACGATGATCTTGCTCTCCTGGCCGGTGCCGGCGAGTTGAGCGGTCGCGCCTTGTGCGCCGCCTTGCGCGCGCTGCGCCTGCGCGGCGCGCTTCTGCGCTTCGAGCAGCTCGTCGAGCATCTCCGCCATGTCGGTGCCCGACGCGAACTCGATCGGGATGATCTCGAACGCGGGCGCGACCTTCGCTTCCTTCGCGGTCTCGTCGTCGACGAGCTTCAACACGCGCGCGTACATCGCGACCTGCGAGCCCGAGCCGGTCAGGATCACGCTGTTCGACTCACCGACCGACACGACGTTCTGCGCGGTCTCGCCGCCGAGCGCGCGCAGCGAGTTCTGCAGCGAACGCACCTGCGTGTGCGGCAAGTGCAGAACCGTGATCACTTGCGTCGCGACCTGGCCCGCGTACTTCTCGACGTCGTCCGAGTCGACGTAGATCGGCTCGGAGCGCAGCTCGTTCGCCGCGCCGCCCGGACGGCCGCCCGTGCCGCCCTGCGACTGGATCAAGTACACCGCGGTCGCGTCGCGTCCGACGCGCGTGCAGGTGAACTTGTGGATGAACATCAAGTTCTGATAGAAGTTGAAGAACTCGCTCTTCGGCACGCGCTTGGGCCCGAGCATGCGCACCTTGACTTGCTCGAGCGCCGTCGCGACCTCGTTCGTGTAGACGAAGTTGTAGGCGGTGTTCTGCTGACACATCTTCGTCAGCCAGAGCAGGTCGATCGGGTCCGACTGCTCGTCGACCACGATCAACAGCGAGTCGCCGGTGTCCTGCACCACCGGCTGTCGCCCGCCGCCGGAATTCGCCTGGCCGGGCTGGACTCCCGCCTGCGCTGTCGGCGGGGTCGCCGTGGGGTTCTCGGGCGGGTTCTGCGGATTGGCGCCTCTTTGGAGCAGGGCGAGCAGCGCTAGGGCGAAGGTCATGGGCGACGGGTGGTCCGGGTAGGGTGATCTATCCCGTTGAAAGGACGAGGCTTAGCGCGAGGACTACGCGCGATCGGCACTGTAGAGGTGCCCCACGGGCGAGTCAAACGGGTCCCGGCGCTCTCTCGGGTTCCAAACGGTATCCACGGCGGAACGGGAGGACGCTCGTCGCACGCGCTTCTTCCCGCCGCCGCGCGGGATCGGAGCTTCGGAATCCCGAGCCCGCTTCCGCCGAGCGCTCGCTATCCTTCGCCCTCTCCATGGAGTTGCATCGTCTCTTCGCCGCCGAGGATCTGATCGTCGGCTTCGATCCCAAGGACAAGTGGGACGCGATCGGTCAGCTCGTGCGCCACTTGGTCGGACGACAGGCGATCGCCGAAGCGTCCGCCGAGCGCGTGCTCGAGCAGGTGCTGGCGCGCGAGCGCTCGATGTCGACGGGCATGGAGCGCGGCATCGCGATCCCGCACGCGGCGGTCGACGACGTCCAGAAGGTGACCGCGTGCATGGGGATCGTCTCGCGGCCGGGCGGCCTGACGTTCCAGAGCATCGACGGCCAACCCGCGCGGTTGGTCGTGTTGCTCGTGATCCCGAAGGCGCAGAAGCTGCTGCACATCCGCACGCTCGCCGACGTCGCGCGCGTGCTGTCGAACGAAGCGATCCGCAACGCGCTGATCGGCGCGCCGTCGCCGCGCGAGGCCTGGGAGGCCCTGTCGAGCGGCGAAGCGCCGACTCCGCGCTGATCGGCTCGCCGGCTCAGGACGCGCGACCGAGGCGCCTCGCGACCCCCGCGCGGCGCTCGACCCCGGCTCCTGGAAAGCGAAACGGACCGGGGCTTCGCGCACCGGTCCGTTCGCGGCGGACTCCGACCGTCGTTCGGCCGGAGTCCTGGCCTGAGGGCTCGCTCAGAGTCCGACGTTGAACTCGAGCGCGTTGGTCAAGCCGACGTTGTTCGGCGGCGTGAAGCCGGAGTCGCGGAACCAGTACTGCGCGAAGTAGGACTTGCCGCTGCCGAGCGCGGGATCGGCGCCGCTGGTGATGTGCGCGCCCATGTCGAAGTCGAACGTGCCCGAGCAGTCGAGTCCGCTCGCGCTGCCGCCCGAGTTCTGGATCGTCGTGCGCTTCAACGCGCCGCCGATGCAGAGCGTGCCGCCGAACACCGAGAGGTTGCCCTTCATGTAGCCGTAGAAGAGCACGCCGGTCTTCTGGTTGATCACGCTCGCGGCGGTGACGTGGAAGGCGGTCGCGCCCGAGCCGCTCGGCAAACCGGTGAAGCCGATCCCCGGCGTGCAGCCGTTCGAAGTCACCTTCGCGGTGCAGTACGTGCTCGCCTTCGCGGTCGGCTTGCAGATGCCCTTCGGATTCGCGAGCGCGGCTTGCAGCCCGGAGTTGTTGACGCCGGTGCCCGAGTTCCCGCTGCTCGTCCCGCAACCGCCGTTGGTGTGGATGCCGATCGCGACGCCATTCGCGGTCTGGAGCTGCACGGCGGAGCCGGAGTTCCCGCCCTCGGTGTCGACTTGGTAGTAGAGCGCCGTGCCGCTGATCGCGAACAGCGGGCCGGAGTGCGTTTGCTGCACTTGGTTGTTCTGGTTCGGGCTCGAGTCGACGCCGTAGCCGGTGATGCGGATCACGTGCGACGGGTTGAACGCGGGCGGATTCGCGAGCGTGTACGCGTCACCCTGCTTCTGGTACGCGGACATCCCGGTGCCCGAGTTGTTGAAGCAGCCGAAGTACGTCCAGTCGTTGCCGATGCCGGTGTACTGCGTCTGGATCGACGTCGAGTCGACCGCGTACTGGTCCTGGGGCGGCGGGTGCACGATCGAGCCGCCGGCGGTCGAGAGCGGGACGTTGAACTCCATCACCTGGAGCGACGAGCAGCAGCAGTGCCCGGCGGTCAGGAAGCAGTGGTTGCAGTCGTTGATCAGCCACGCGGTGCAGCCGATCGGCATCGCGCGCGCGGAGCGCGGATCGCTCGAGAGCACGCGGTCGTCGGTCGGACCGCACTGCGACTTCGCGGAGCCTGCCGCGGCGCCCGCTTCGACGCGCTCGAGCACCACGCGGCTCGCGCCGGTGCTCGGGTACGCGAGGATCTCGACCTGCAGCGTGTCGCCGTTGAAGTACGCGCTGGTGTTGCGCCACTGCGCGGCGGTGCGGGCGTCGAGCTCTTGCGTCGCGCCGTCGTAGTAGGACGTGATGCGGACGATCGACGCGTCGCCGTTCGCCTCGGAGCCCGACAAACCGATCTCCGAGAAGTGCAGGCGCACCCACGGCGCGCCCTCGACTTCGACCGGGAACGACGCGACCACCGCGCGTTCGGCGGAGAGGTTCTCCACGCGGCCGGTGTCGGCGTGGAAGCCGACCCATTCGCTCGCGGGCGGCGCCTCCTGCGCGTGCGACGTGGCCGGCGGGAGGGTGCAAGCGAGCAACAGGAGGCCGATTCGAAGGTGCATGGTGACCCCGTGGACGGGTGGGCCCGTGGTGGGAGGGGAGCTGGGACCGATGCGGATCTCGCGCTCCGTCGCGCGAGCCGACGCGCTCCATGCTCCGCGATCTCCCCGAGGCGTCAAGCGGCAATCCGCCGGCGCACGCCTCGGTCAGCCGAGCCCGCGCCGGCGCACGAGCTTCGTCAACTCGACCATCGCGCGTGAGTGCATCATCCGCGCCGCGGCGGCGGTCGGCCGACCGGTCTCGCGCGCGACGACGTCCCACTCCGCGCCGGCGTAATCGCGCCACAGGATCAGCTCGCGGTACTCCTCGGGGAGCTCGCGGATCGCGTCGTCGACCAAGGTCGCTTCCTCCTCGCCGGCGACCTCGTCGATCGGCAGCGGACCGCTCGCGGAGAGATCGCGGCCGTGCGGAGACGACGAGCTCGCGGGGTTGACCGGTGACAGCGGCACCTCGCGCTTGCGGTCGCGCTTGAGCGCGCCGTACCGATCGGCGGCGGCGGTGATCTGACGCTCGGCGAGCGTCGCGAGCCAACGGATCAGGCTCGCTTCCTCGCGCATCTCGAAGCGGTCGAACGCCGAGACCGCGGCGGCGAACGTCTCTTGGAGTATGTCGCCCGAGTCGAGCAGCGCGCGCAGCTCGGGACCGAGCCTGACGCGCACGATCCGGCGCACGCGCTCGTAGTAGCGAGCGAAGAGACGATTGAGCGCCTCGCGATCACCAGCCTGCGCGCGGTGCACGAGGTCCACGGATTGCGTGATGTCGTCGGCCATCGGTAGCGAGCCCTCCCGGAGTGCGGCGCATAGTATGCTCCGGCCCGCGGGGCACCGCACGTTCCCACTCCCACGCCATTCAAGGAATGCGTCGAGCATGCACGCAGCCGTCACCGTCCGTCCCGCGCGCGCCGAGGACCTCGCCGACCTCGTCCGCTTCAACGTCGCGATGGCGCGCGAAACCGAGGGCAAGCAGCTCGACCCCGCACGGCTCGAGCACGGCGTCGCGCGCGTGCTCGCCGATCCGGCGCGCGGCCGGTACTTCGTCGCGGAGCGAGCCGGCAGCACCGTGGGGGCGCTGCTGGTGACGACGGAGTGGAGCGACTGGCGCGACGGCTGGTTCTGGTGGCTGCAGAGCGTCTACGTGGTCCCGGAAGGTCGCCGCACCGGGGTGTACCGAGCGCTCCACGAGCACGTCGTGCGCGCGGCGCGCGAGCAACGCGAAGTCTGCGGCGTGCGGCTCTACGTGGACCGGGAAAACCGTTCCGCCCAGGCGGTCTACCAGCGCCTCGGCATGGACCGCGCGCGCTACGAGTTCTTCGAGCTCGACTTCGTGCTCGGTCGCTGACCGCGCGATCCGGCGGTTGGGACGCGCGCGACACCGCCGAGCGAGCTTCGCGCGCGACCAGCCGATGTCGATCTACCGATCGCCGTGCTCACGCCGACCAGACTCCGTACGTAGCCGCGTGCGGCTCGCTCCGCTCCGTCCGGCGGCTTTGGCCCAGGCTCCTCACCCTGCTATCGTGCCCCCATGAGCGTCGCTCCCTTCTCCGTCGTCGTGCTCTCCCTGATCGCGTTCGTGCAGGCCCCCGCGCAAGAGCCGGCGCCCGCGCAGCCGCCCGCGCTCCCCGAGGGCGCGACCCTGCACACGACCTATCACCCGAACGGCCGGCGCGCCGGCCAAGGCCCGGTGGTCGACGGCCGTCGCCACGGTCCGTGGACGATGTACTACTCGACCAGCGACACGAAGCGCGGCGAAGGCGTGTTCGAGAACTACCGGCGCGAGGGCGTGTGGCGCGAGTTCTACGAGGACGGCTCGCCGAAGAACGAGGGCGCGTTCAAAGCGGGCAAGCGCGAGGGGCACTGGGTCAACTACCACCCCGGCAAGGTCAAGGCGTCCGAGGGCGATTTCGCCGCGGACAAGGAGACCGGCACGTGGACGTTCTGGCGCTCGAACGGCGCGAAGTCCGCGGAAGGCGCGTACGAGAACGGCCTGCGGGTCGGTGATTGGGCGCTGTTCCACGACTCCGGCGTGAAGGCGCGCGAAGGTCGATTCGTCGCCGATCTCGAGGACGGCGTCTGGCTCGACTACTACCCGAACGGGCGCAAGACCCAAGAGGGCAAGTTCGTGCTCGGCACGCGCGTCGGCCTTTGGACCGCCTGGCACGCGAACGGCAAGAAGATGTCCGAGGGGCGCTACTCGCTCGGCGGACAGACCGGCGTCTGGACCAAGTGGTACGACAACGGCGAGAAGGAGTTCGAAGGCGAGTGGCTCTACGGCGCCGAGACCGGACCCTGGACGCGTTGGCACCGCAACGGCGAGCTGATGGCTCGCGGCGCCTACATCGGCGGCAAGATGGACGGCTTCTGGGTCGAGTACTACGACAACGGCCAGAAGCGCAACGAGCGCACGCTCGCGATCGGCAAGGACAACGGACCTTACCGCGCGTGGCATCCGAACGGACAGCTCGCCGCCGAAGGTCAATTCGTGCTCGGCAAGCGCGAGGGCCACTGGTCCTTCTGGAACGACGACGGCACGCCCGACGAGGCGAGCACCGGCGAGTACTCGAACGGACAGAAGAAGCAATGAGCACGCGAGCCCGAGGCCGCCGAACCCTCCTCCCCAGCATGAAGCTAGAACTCCGACTGCTCTCCCTCGTCGCGGCGCTGCAGCTCGCGCCGGTCGCCTCCGCGGACGAACTCGTCTGGGCTCCGCCGGCGAAGAGCGAGCGCAAGAAGACGCTCGAGGTGCATCACTACCTCGACATCACCAAGGTGCAGAAGGCGCTCGGCGACATGGCGCCGATCGACGATCCGGTCAGCGGCCAGATCGCGACGTGGGAGCGCCTGATCTGGATCGATCGCGTCGATGCCGTCGAGGGCTCGCGCGTCGACCGTTTCGTGCGCAAGTACCACGAGCTCGCGTCCGGCGGCACCGCCGACCTGGTGATGCCCGGCCCCGCGGGCAAGCCGCGCACGGTCAAGCAGAGCGACACGTGCGCGTCGACGATGGCGCAGCGCGAAGTGCGCTTCACGTGGGTGCCCGCCGAGCAGGGTTACGGCCGGCTCTGGGAGCGCCTCGAAGGGCCGGAGGACTTCCTCCAACACATCGACCACGACGTCGATCTCGCTTCGGCGTTGCCGGGCAAGGACGTCAACGAAGGCGACAGCTGGTCGATCGCGCCCGAGCGCGCGGTCGCGTTCCTCGCGCCGGGCGGCTACCGCTTCTTCGAGCCGCGCCAGGCGACGCAGTTCGCGCGCACGCACAAGGTGGGTGCGGGCGGCGAGCTCGCAGCGATGCTCGACACGCCGCAGGGGAAGATCACCGCGACGTACAAGGGCAGGCGCACCGTCGACGACCGCGCGTGCGGCGTGATAGCGATCGAGCTCGACGTCACCGCGACATCCGACCGCGCGGAGGCGTTCGAATCGATCGTGCCGCCGGAGGAAGCGCGCGATCCGCGCCGCCTGAGCTCCTGCGTCGTCGAATCGCACTTCAAGGCGAGCGGCGAGGTGCTCTGGGACCTCGAGGCGAAGCGCTTCCATCGCTTCGAGCTCAAGGGCACCGAGAGCATGGCGATGGCGCTCGCGAAGCGCACCGTCAACGACGCCGACGAGGCGTCGGTGCTCAAGCAGACGTCGACGCTCGAAGGCAGCTTCCAGCTGCAGCTCGTCAACGCCGAGCCCGACCCTGTCGCGCCGCCGAAGGACGCGGTGCCGGGCTCGAAGCCGGCCGCGGGCGAGAAGAAGCCGTAGCGCGCGCTCGTTCGTCGGCTCGCCGGTGAGCCGACGAGCTGCGCGCCGAAGGCGCCTACGGGCAGAAGAAGATCTCGAGCGCGTTCGAGGTCCCGCAGCCGAACGGATCGGCCGGGTCGCTGTACCACCACTGGAAGTAGCGCGTGGTCCCGACCCACGCGGGCGACGCGGGGACCTTGACGGTCACGAAGCCGAAGAAGTCGAGCTGCGTCGTCGCGACACGCTTCAGCGCGCCGCCGATCGAGAGCTCGCCGCCGCAGAACGGGGTCTGACGTTTCGCCGCGCCCTGGAACAGCACCGCTTGCTCGCCGCCGGGAGGCCCGAGCAGCGAGAGCTCGAGGTTCGCGAGCTGCGCGCTCGGCTCGCCGGTCCAGCCGATGTCCGCGGTCGCGCCGGTCGACGTCAGCTTCGCGACGCCGTACACGCGCGGCGCCTCGCACGGCGGACCCGCGAGGTCGAACGGGCACGGCGCCGAGAGCGAGTCGTGCGCGCTGCCCGGCAGCTTGACGAGCACGTCGCCGCCGCCGACGCCCGCGGGAAGGCTCGTGATCAGCTCGGTGCCGCCCGCGCTCGACGCGAGGCCGCCGACGACCACCGGCGCGCTCGCTCCAGGCGTCGTCGGAGTGAACCAGAGCTCGTTCTGCGCCGGCGCGAAGCCGCTGCCCCGCACGCGCACCACGCCGGGAGCCGGGAAGTCGTACGTGTCGATGCTCGGCTTCGCCGCGGAGTGCGCGCCGTAGATCGCTTGCACGCCGGCGGCGTCGTCGCTCTCGATCGAGCGCCAGTGGAGCGCGCCCGCGGTGACGATCGCGTACATCGTCGCGTTCGAATCCGCGGAGTGGTTGAGCCCGAGCGCGTGACCGAGCTCGTGGGTCGCGACGCCCTGGAGGTCCTTGCCGAGCGGGATCTGGATCTTGTTCGGATCGCCCCACCAGAGCTCGCCGCCGTAGAAGCGGATGCGCCAGCCGTCGCTGCTCGGCGCTTCGCAGAACGCGATCACGCCGCCGCCCGAGCCCGCGAGCTCGGAGCACGTGTTGTCGTCCGCCGAACCGACGCCGGTCGCGTTGCCGAGCCACACGAAGTCGAAGTTCGCGCCGCCGGAGCCGAGGCCGTACGGCTGGTGGGGGTCACCGCCGCCGCTGCCATGGGGCTCGCTCGACCACTCGATCGCGGCCTTCCAGATCGCGAGCTCCGCGCCGGTGTATCCGGGGAACGCCGGATCCGGCTGGGTGTTCGCGTTCGCCTCGGGGTCGGTGAAGTTGTCGAACACCCGGACCGTGCGCGTGAACACGTCGAGCGAATCGCCGGTCAGCGCGAAGGCGCCGGCGGCCGGCGGTCGGACGAGCAGCAGGGCGCCGCCGACGGCGACCCCTGCGACCGTCGCGGAAGCGAGCGTGCGCACGTTCATCGGTTTCCCCATCCGAGATCCTACCCTGTCGGTCGCGCGTCGGACGGCGTTCGGCGCGCTCGCCGCCCAGGCGCGCGGGCCCGGCGATCGCTCGCCCGCGTCCGCCGCGGCCTTCAATGGGATGGCGCGCTCGGCTAACTTGTTCCGCCCTCGCGTGCGGTGCGAAGCCTTTTCCGCCCGCCGACGAGCCACCGGAGCGCTGACATGACCCCCCAAACCGAGACCCTTCGTTTCCAGGCCGAGGTCAAGGAACTGCTCGGTCTGATGATCCACTCGCTGTACAGCCACCGCGAGATCTTCTTGCGCGAGCTCGTCTCGAACGCGAGCGACGCGCTCGACAAGCTGCGCTTCGAAGCGCTGACGAAGCCCGAGCTGCAGGCCGGCGACGAACGCCTCGCGATCCGACTCGAGGTCGATGCCTCGACGCGCACTGTGTCGATCCGCGACAACGGGATCGGCATGGGGCACGACGACCTGGTGCACAACCTGGGCACGATCGCGAGCTCGGGGACGCGCAAGTTCCTGGAGTCGTTGCGCGCGCGCGGCGCGACGCAGACGTCCGGACTGCCCAATCTGATCGGCCAGTTCGGCGTCGGCTTCTACTCGAGCTTCATGGTCGCCGCCGAAGTCGTCGTCGAGACCCGCCGCGCCGGGGAGCCGCACGGTTGGCGCTGGACGTCCAAGGGCGACGGCGAGTTCACGCTGGAGCAAGTCGACGGCCTCGAGCGCGGCACCAAGGTGTCGCTGCTCCTGAAGCCGCAAGGCGACGAGGACCAGGACTTCGCGGAGCCCGCGGAGCTCGCCGCGCTCGTGCGCCGCTACTCCGATTTCGTCGCGTATCCGATCGAGATGGCCGCCGCGCACTTCAAGGAACGCGGCGACCTGGTCAAGTCGACCGCGCCGGACGGACTCGAGGTCGCGCGCCTGAATTCGATGCAGCCGCTGTGGGCGCGTCCGAAGGAAGAGATCAACGAGCGCGAGTACGCGGACTTCTACCGTCACGTCACGCACGAGTACTCCGATCCGTTGGAGACGCTCCACTTCAAGACCGAAGGCTCGAACGAGTACACGGCGCTGCTCTTCCTGCCGTCGGAGCGGCCGTTCGACCTCTTCGATCCGAGCACCAAGAAGTCGCACGTGTCGCTCTGCGTGCGCCGCGTGTTCGTGATGGGCGAGTGCGAGGAGCTCGTCCCGAGCTGGCTGCGCTTCGTCCGCGGCGTCGTCGACAGCTCCGACCTGCCCCTCAACGTCTCGCGCGAGATCCTGCAGAAGAACCGCGCGATGGGGCAGATCAAGAAGCACGTGACCAAGAAGGTGCTCGCGGCGCTCGCGAGCCTCGCCGAGAACCGGCGCGCGGACTTCCTGCGCTTCTCGACCGGTTTCGGCGCGGTGCTCAAGGAGGGCGTCGTCGGCGAAGCGGAGGAGCGCGAGGCGCTCGCGCCGTTGCTCGTGTTCGCGACGACGCACGCCGACGGCCCGACGACGCTGCCGGAGTACGTCTCGCGGATGAAGCCCGACCAGAAGGCGATCTACGTGCTCTCGGGCGAGGACCGAGAGCAGCTCGCGCGCTCGCCGCAGCTCGAAGCCGCGCTCGCGAAGGGCCTCGAGGTGTTGCTGTTCGTCGAGCCGATCGACGAGTGGGTGCTCGATCGAGTGAAAGAGTTCCAGGGCAAGCCGTTGGTCTCGCTCGATCGCGGCGAGCCCGATTTCGTCGACGACGCCAAGAAGCGCGAGCTCCAGGACCTCGAGCGCGAGCATCGCGGCCTCTGCGAGGCGCTGGAGCAGAAGCTCGGCGGCTCGGTCTCGCGCGTGCGCTTCGGCGCGCGCCTGACCGAGAGCCCCGCGGTGCTGGTCGACGAGCCGCACGCGATCGGCCGACAGATGGCGCGGTTCCTGAAGGAGACCGGCCGCGAGGTGCCGGAGCGCAAGCGCGCGCTCGAGCTCAATCCCGAGCACCCGGTGGTGCGCAAGCTGATCGAGCTCCATCGCGACGACCCGTCGTCGCCGCGCGTGACCGAGTTCACCGAGCTGCTGCACGGCCAAGCGCTGCTCGCGGAGGGCTCGCCGCTCTCGGATCCGTCGCGCTTCTCGAAGCTCGTCGGCAAGCTGATGCTCGGCGCCGCGCACTGACGCGCGACGTCCGAGCGCGTCGCGGGTTCGCGCTCGAGTCGGCGGCGGCACGCCCGCGGCCCGTCTCGGGTGCGCGCGCCGCGGTCCACGACGAGCTCGCTCCGCGGGCGGCGCTCAGGGCACGATCAGCGTCGCGAGCTCGGCGGCGAACAGCGCGTGGCCGCGCGGCGAGGGGTGGTAAAAGTCGACGAAGAGCTCTTCCCACTTCACGCCGGCCTCGAGCTCGCGCGCGATCCTCGCCCGCGCGTCGAACACCGGCAGGCCGAGCTCGGCGCCGACGCGCGTCACGATCGCGTTGTACTCGACGAGCACCGGCGCCTTGGTCTCGGCTTCGCGATGGCGCGGCATCGAGATCAGCACCACTTGCTTCGCGCCGTTCGCGCGCGTTCGCTCGGCGAACCGCTCCAGGTTCTCCTCGAAGCGCGCGAGCGAGACACGGCGCTTGCCGGGCCAGTCGACCTGGCCCATCGTCGCCTCGAGCTTGCGCTGCGTGCCGCGCTGCTTCATCAGCTCCTCGGCGAGCTTCTCGCGGTCGACTCCGGCGCGCCACTCGACCAACCCGGCGTAGAGGTGGACGAGACGGACGTGCTCGCGGAACCAGTCGCGCACCGGACGTCGCTCGGCGGCGCGGCGCGCGCTCTCGGCGATCTTCTCGCGGTCCTCGAGGTCCTTGGTCGGGAAGTGGTCGTTGACCGCGCCGAACGCGACGGTGACGACGTCGGGGCGCAGGTCGCGGACGAGCTCGTCGTAGCGCTCGAGCCCTTGCTCGCTGGTGAAGCCGATCACGCCGGCGTCGATCACTTCGGCGCGCACGCCGCGGCTCGCGAGCTCCTCCACGAGCTTTGCCGAATACGTTTCGGGCCACGCGACGCCCATCCCGAACGTCGACGAATCGCCGAACGTCGCGATGCGCAGCACTCCGGGCTGCTTCTCGCGCGGGACTTCCGGCCCGCGGTAGCCGGCGGCGTTGATGCGCTCGTCCTGCGCCTTGCCCCAGGGCACCGCGGCGCCGGCGCGCGGTCGCCAGAGCTGGCGCGTCGCGGCCTCGTGGAGCGCTTCGCCTTCGGCGAGCCGCTTGTCCTCCTCGGGGTTCCAGATCACCATCGGCACCACCGGAGGCGGGCGGCGGTAGTCGACCAACCGCAGCACGAGCTCGGACGCGCCGAGGAACACGGCGAGGCTCGCGAGCGCGATGCGCGCCTTCTTCGCGACGTCGGACATCAGCTCCCCGGGACCTGCAAGAGGACGCAGTCGAGCCCGAGCTCGCGCGGCGTGTCGTCGGGCGCGCCGAGCGCCTCGATGCGCAGCCGCACCGTCGGCGGCGCGAGCTCGAACACGCCGAGCGTGACCACTCGCGGCGCGCCGAGCTCGCTCGCGCGCGCGTCGAACGTCGTGGTCGAAGGCGCGCCGCCGACCGCGAAGCCGAATGCGCCGCCGCTCGGGCGCGGCGAGAGCCGCAGCACGACCTCGCGCGGGCCCGCGGCGGCGACCGGCAGGTCGAACTCGACGAACCGGCCGGGCGCGAGCCCGCCGAGCGCCGCTTCGCGCCCGCCCGACCACGTGCCGGCGTCGCGCGCCTCGGCGCGGACCTCGACGCCGTCGGCGCGCGCGACCGCGGCCAGCGTTTCGCCTTCGAGCGCGCCGGCGAGCTCGAACGCGCGCACCTCGAAGCGCGGCAGGCCGGCGGACGCGAGCACGTCCGGCGCGGCGTGCTCGGCGCGCGCGCCCGGCGCGAGGTAGTAGAAGGTCGTCGACGCGAGCTCGAGCTCGGTCGGCGCGTCGCAGAGCAACTCGCGCTCGACGCGCAGCGAGCGCTCGAACGGCACGACGTCGAGCTCGCGTTCGCGCGAGAACACGCTCCAGCCCGAGCCGTCGGCGGCGTCGCGGCGGAGGAATCCGGTGCCGTCGCCGGCGCACGCGCCGAACGCGGCTTCGTAGCTGGTAGCGAAGTGCGACGGGAAGCCCTCGCCGTCGATCCACAGCTTGGTGTCGCCGCGGGTCGCGAGCGTGCGCAGCGGCATGCCGACCGCGAAGACCTCGCCGACGAGCTTGCCGCGGCCTTCGAGCGACAGCACGCGCCAGTCGCGCGCGGGCGCGGTCGGCGCCGCGGCGAGCGCGTTCCACTGCGCGCCGAAGCGCAGCGTGCGCTCGTCGCAGTCGAACGCTTCGAGCTCGACGCTGCAGCGCACCGCGACGCGCTCCTTGCCGCTCTGGCGCAGCACCAGGCGCGCGGTCTCGCGATACGGCATCGGCCACGTCGAGATCAGGCGCTCGCCTTCGACGCGCACGCGGCCGCGCACCTGCTCGACGCGGCCGGCGGCGCAACCGAAGAAGTCGCCGACCGGCACGTCGACCGTGCGCTCGCCGTCGAATTCGAGCGCGAGCAGCGTGCGGCGCAGGACGTCCTCGCGCGCGCTCTTCGGATCGAGCGGCTCGATCGAGAGCTCGAGCTTGCGGATCACCTGGCCGCGCGGCGCGAACTCGGGTCCGAGCGAGAGCTCGAGCTCCGCGATCGGCGCGCCGGGATTGGCGGGGGAGAGCACGCCCTCGAAGCGGCGCGTCAGCGAGTCGCCGGCGCTCGGCTCGACCACCGCTGCCGGCGCTCCGAACTCGGCGGGCGCGAGCGTGGTCACCGAGGTGCCCGGCGGGTACTCGCGGGCTTCGAACGCGTACTCGACGCCGTCGAGCGCGTCGGTGGTGACGACGCAGCCGCGCGCGAACGGGATCGGCTCGCGCAGGCGACCGCACGCGGCGGAAGCGCTCGCCGCGAAGAACGCGCGCGCGTCGAGGTCGAGCGCCGGCTCGGTGCCGCCGTCGAGGTACACCCGCAGTCGGCCTTCGAGCGGCGTCGCGAAGCCGCCGACCAGCGCGCCGGGGCCGCGCGCGTCGACCAGCACCGCCTCGCGGCGTCCGCCGCGCTCGACGAAGCGCAGCGCCTGACCGCGGTCGGAGTCGGCGAACCAATTGCGCTCGCGGCTCGCCGCGCGGCGATCGAAGCTCGAGAAGAGGCGCGTGCGGAAGCTCGGGCGATCGAGCCGCGCGACCGCGTCGCGATCGGCGGCTTCGGCGACGAGCCTCGCGCGGTCGATCACCTCGGGGAGCGCGTGGGACGCGGTCGTCGCCGTTGCCGTCGGACGCGCGGACGATTCGGGCTCGCGACCGGACGTGACGTCTTGCGCCGCGACGTCTTGCGCCGCGGCTGCCGGCGGCTCGGCCTTCGGCTGCGCGGCTCCGGGCGAGCCGGCGTCTTGGGGCGCGGCGAGCGCGGCGGCGCACAGGAGCTGCGGTGCGGCGAAGCCCGCGGCGCGACGGAGCAGGGAGACCAGGGCGACGGAGCTCACGGACGTCGCTCCATGTTTGCACAAGGCCTACTGCTCGTCCACGCATGTCGCGGGGAGTCCTTGGTCGCGCCGGAACGCCTCCCTAGAATCCGGGGCGTCCGCGGACCTCAGAGAAAGGCATCAGCGAACATGGGCGATCCCAAGCGAAGCGGCGTCGATCTCTCGCGCCGCGGTTTCCTCAAGTCGGCCGGCGGTCTCGCGGCGGGCGGTGCGCTCGGCGAGAGCGCGCTCTCGGCCGCGAACTCCGGCTTGCTCGGCGACGGCGTCGAGCGGCTCTCGGGCGAGGTCGAGATCGAGCTCACGCTGAACGGCGCGAAGCGCAAGGTGAAGGTCGAGCCGCGCACCACGCTGCTCTCGGCGTTGCGCGAGCGCATCGAGCCGCCGCTCTCCGGCACCAAGGAGGTGTGCGACATGGGTTCGTGCGGCGCGTGCACCGTGCACGTCGACCAGAAGCCCGCGTACGCATGCCTGTTGCTCGCCGTCGACTGCGTCGGCAAGTCGATCACGACGATCGAGGGCCTCGCGAAGGGCGACGAGCTCCATCCGGTGCAGAAGGCGTTCTGCGAGCACGATGCGCTGATGTGCGGCTTCTGCACTCCGGGTTTCGTGATGGCGCTCAGCGCGTGCCTCGACGCCAAGCCCGAGGCGACGCTCGACGAGCTCAAGGAAGCCTGCGCCGGCAACGTCTGCCGCTGCGGCACGTACCCGCACATCTTCGAAGCCGCGGTCGCCGCGCAGCGCGCGAAGCAAGGAGCCAAGCGATGAGCGCTCTCGATCCGCGCGCGCAGGACGGCGCGAAGCCGGGCAAGAAGAAGATCCTCGTCCCGAAGGTCGAGAACGGCCACGAAACGATGGTCGAGATCGAGGTCGACGACGTGGAAGGTCCGCAGTGGGGTCCGCGCGACTCGATGCGGTTGGTCAATCACGAGCTCGTCCGCGTCGACGCCGTCGACAAGGTCACCGGCCGCGCGCGCTACACGCACGACGTCCGCTTGCCCGGGATGCTCTACGCGAAGTTCCTCGGTTGCCCGATCGCGCACGCGGAGGTCACCGTCGATCTCGGTGCCGCGAAGAAGGTGCCCGGAGTCGTCGAGGCGCGCGTCGTGCGCGAAGGCGAGGTGAAGTTCGTCGGCCAGCCGGTCGCCGTCGTCGCGGCGAAGACGCGCGAGGCGGTGGAGGACGGGTTGCGCGCGATCGTGCTCGGCGTCAAGCCGCTGCCGTTCGCGGTGACGCGCGAGCAATCGCTCGCCGCGAACGCGCCCGAGGTCAATCGCCGCGGCAACGCGTCGAAGCCGAACGAGGACGGCGATCCCGAGGCGGTCGCGAAGGCGTTCGAGGGCTGCGCCGCGGTCATCGAAGCGACCTACGAGATGCCGACGCAGCACCACGCGTGTCTCGAGACGCACGGCGCGGTCGTCGACGTGCCGACCAACGACGCGGCGACGGTCTACCACTCGACGCAAGCGACCTACGCGAGCGCGAACGAGTTCAAGGGACCGCTGAAGGTCAAGGAAGTCGAAGTCGTCAACGAGCACATGGGCGGCGGCTTCGGCTCGAAGTTCGAGGCCGGAGTCGAGGGCCGCGTCGCGAGCGAGCTCGCGCGCGACCTCAAGGCGCCGATCCACTTGATGCTCTCGCGCCGCGACGAGTTCCTGTGCGCGGGCAACCGCTCGGGCTGCGTGCAATCGGTCAAGCTCGGCGGCGACGCGCAGGGCAAGCTGGTCGCGATGCAGAGCTCGATCGATCGCCTCGGCGGGCTCGGCGGCGGCTCGCACGCCGGCTTGCCGTACATCTACGAGGTCGCGACGTCCGCGCGCACGATGCGCTCGGTGTACACGCACCTCGACGCGAACCGCGCGATGCGCGCGCCCGGACATCCGCAGGCGTCGTTCGGGATGGAGTCGGCGGTCGACGAGCTCGCGTACGCGCTCGGAGTCGACTTGGTCGAGATCCGCAAGCGCAACGTCGGCGACGTGCACCGCCGTCAGCTCGACCGCGTCGCGCGCGAGATCGGTTGGAACGAGCACCCGCACAAGACGAAGCCCGACCTCTCCGACGCGACGACCAAGGTCGGCATCGGTTTCGGGCTCTCGGTCTGGGGCGGCGGCGGGCACCCCGAGTGCCGCGTCACCGTCGAGATCTCGCCCGACGGCGGCGTGCGTGCCTCGGTCGGCAGCCAAGACCTCGGCACCGGCGTGCGCACGTACGTGACCGCGATCGTCGCCGAGGAGCTCGGCCTGCCGATGTCCGGCGTCACCGCGCGCATCGGTCGCACGAGCTACGGCCCCGCGAACGCGTCCGGCGGCTCGACGACCAGCGCCTCGCTCGCTCCGGCGGTCAAGCACGCTGCGTTCAACGCGCGCAAGGCGTTCGCCGAGGCGCTCGCGAAGACGCTGAAGAGCGACGCGAGCGAGATCGTGTTCGACGTGCAAGGCGTGTACGACGCGCGCTCGAAGCGCCGGCTCGCGTGGAAGGACGCGTGCGCGACGCTCGGACCCGCCGGGATCTCTGCGATCGGCGAATGGCAAGCGAACCTCGCGTCGAACGGCATCCACGGCGTCCAAGCGGCGAAGGTGCGCGTCGACACGCGCACCGGCGAGCTCAAGGTGCTGAAGATGGTGTGCATGCAGGACTGCGGCCTGGTGCTGAATCGCACCGGCGCGCGCAGCCAGATCTTCGGCGGGATGGTGCAGGCGCTCAGCTACGCGCTGTTCGAGCAACGCGTCGTCGACCCCGACCTCGGCATCGCGATGAACGCGAACTTCGAGGACTACAAGCTCGCCGCGTCGCTCGAGATCCCCGAGATGGTCGCGATCCTCGACGACGAGGACACCCGCGGCGTGATCGGGATCGCCGAGGCGACCGTCGTGCCCGGACATTCCGCGATCGCGAACGCGGTCCACAACGCGTGCGGCGTGCGACTGCGCAGCCTGCCGCTGACCTCCGACAAGCTGCTCCTCGGCCTCGCCGGCCTGAAGAAGGGTTGAGAACGCGATGAAGGCCTTCGAACTCGCTCGTCCGGTGACGTTGGACCAAGCGCTCGCGGAGCTCGAGAAGGACTCCGCCAAGCGCGACCGCACCAAGCTCTTCGCCGGCGGCCAGGATCTGCTCACCGAGCTCAAGGAGCACTTGGTCGAGCCCGACAAGCTCGTCGATCTGAAGCGCATCCCCGGCCTCGATCGCATCGAGGTCCAGGCCGACGGCTCGCTGGTGATCGGCTGCTTGGTGACGCTCGCGACGCTCGCCGAGCATCCAGAGACCAGGAACTTCTTCTCCGCGGTCGCCGAGGCCGCGCGCTCGATCGGCAGCGCGCAGATCCGCAGCCAGGGCACGGTCGGCGGCAACCTGAACCAGCGCCCGCGCTGCTGGTACTACCGCAACGAGCAGGCGCCGTGCCTGAAGAAGGGCGGCAGCGAGTGCTTCGCGTACGCGGGGCTCAACAAGTACAACGCGATCCTCGGCGGCGGTCCGTCGTACATCGTGCATCCGAGCGATCTCGCGCCCGCGTTGGTCGCATTCGACGCCGAGGTGACGCTGCGCGGCGCGAAGGGCGAGCGCAAGCTCTCGCTCGAGAAGTTCTACACGCTGCCGGCGGAGGCCGACGTCACGCGCGAGAGCGTGCTCGCGCCGGACGAGATCCTGACCCACGTGCGCGTGCCGGCGAAGCCGGGTTGGACCAGCACCTACGTCAAGTTCAAGGAGCGCGGCTCCTACGACTTCGCGCTCGCGTCGGTCGCCGTCGCCGTCCGCGCGACCGGTTCGCCGCGGGCGATCCAGGACGCGCGCCTGGTGCTCGGCGGCGTCGCGCCGAAACCGTGGAGCGCGCCGAAGGCGGCGGAGGCGTTGGTCGGCGTCGACGATCCGAAGAACTGGGCGGCGGCGGGCAACCGCGCGGTCGCCGGCGCGGAGCCGCTCGCGCACAACGCGTACAAGGTGCCGCTGGTCAAGGGTCTGATCCTCAAGGCGATGGAAGCGCTCGCGAAGCGCTGAGGCGAGCCATGGAAGCCCACGTCGATCCGCTCGACAGTCCGTACTGCAAGCACCTGCGCTCGAAGAAGTGGTACTTCCGTACCGGGCCGCCGCAGGTCGCGCGCGACTTGCTCGACGCGTCGAACCACTGCTGGTGCGGCGTGACGTGCGAGTCGCTCGGCCGCGACGGCGACATGGCCGATCCGGAGGTTTGCGTGCGCGGCAGGGGCTGTTTCGAGCCTTACTTCGCCGGCGCCGCACAGACTCCGCAGGGCTGAGCTAGTATCGACCCGTCCCCCCGCCGGAAGCGAACCGGAAGAGAACCTTCCTCGAAGGAGTCGTCGCGATGATCCGAACCCTGTCGTCCGTCGTCGTGCTCGGCGCCGCTTGTTTCGGCGCCTTCGGCGCTTGGCATCACCTGCGTCCGTGCGCGGCGCGCGTCGACGAGCCCGCGTTCGGCCGCTACGTCGAGGCGCGCACCGCGAGCGTGTTCGCCGGCGCGTGCCACTACAACGGCGAGCTGGTCACCGCCGGCAGGGAAGCGCTGCTCGCGTGGCACTTCGACGGCGGCGCGGAACGCGGCGTCGAGCTCGCCGGCCTCGCCGCGGTCGCGGTGGTGCGCGCCGAGGAGAACCTGAAGCTCACCGAAGCCCGCCGCGCGCTGGTGTTCGTGCCCGCGGGGCTCGACGCCGAGGTGCGCGACGCGTTGGTCGCCGCGGTCGAGCGCCGCGCGGGCGACGCGCTCGGCGAAGTCGTCGACGTGCGCGAAGCGGAGCTCGCGGTGCGCATCGAGGGCGAGACGTACGCGGTCTCGGTCGCGGGGATCGCGGAGCTCGTGGGCTCGCTCGACGCCGATCGCGCGTGCTGCCGGATGCCGCAGGACGTGTGGTACGAGCCGTTGGTGACGTTGCAGGCGCGCGTCGTCGGCCGCAGCGAGACGTTCGCGTACCGCGGAGCGGATTTCGGCAGCACGTGGGTCCGCCACGACGCCAACGACGCGTTCGTCGGCCGTTTCGGCGCGAGCACGACCCAGCCGGAAGCGCGCGGTCCCGCGCTGGTCGCGGCGAACTAGCTCTTCGCCGCTTCGTTCGGCCAGAGCGCGTGGAAGTGGTGCACGGGGCCTTGCCCGTGGCCGAGCTTCCAATCGCGCGCGCCGTGGATCGCCTCGGTCAGCCAGTCCTTCGCCAGCGCGACCGCGCGTTCGAGCTTCGCGCCGCGCGCGAGGTGCGCCGTGATCGCCGACGAGAACGTGCAGCCCGTGCCGTGCGTGTTGTCGGTCGCGATGCGCTGCGCGGGCAACCGCATCCATTGCGAGCCGTCGTGGAAGAGGTCCTCGCTGAAGCGACCGCCCGCGTGACCGCCTTTCAACACGACGGTGCGCGCGCCGAGCTTCACGAGCTCGCGACACGCCCATTCGGGTTGCGTGTGCACTTCGATCTCGGGCACGCCGAGCAGCACCGCCGCTTCCGGCAGGTTCGGCGTGATCACCGCCGCGAGCGGGAACAGCACGCTCTTCAGCGCCGCGACCGCTTCCGGCGCGAGCAGCCGTGCGCCGGACTTCGACACCATCACGGGGTCGAGCACGACGTTCTTCGCGGCGAAGCGCACGAGCCTCTCGCCGACGCATTCGATCACCGCGGCGCGCGAGAGCATGCCGAGCTTGACCGCGTCGATGCGCAAGTCCTCGAACACGCTGTCGAGCTGCGCCGCGACGAACTCGACCGGCGGGTCGTGGATCGCGCGCACGCCGGTGGTGTTCTGCGCGGTCAGCGCGGTGAGCACCGAAGCACCGTAGACGCCGAGCGCCGCGAAGGTCTTCAGGTCGGCTTGGATCCCGGCGCCGCCGGAGGAATCGGAACCGGCGATGGTGAGCGCAGTGGGCACGAGTACGGGCTGGGGCATGCGCGGAGGATAGGCCGCGGGAACCGCGCGCGCCATGCGCGGCTTCCCTTGCGCCGCCGCGCGCGGAGCGCGATGCTCGGCGCTCCTCCCGAACCACGAGCACGCCATGAAGTACAACCGTCTCGGTCGCGCGGGCCTGAAGCTCTCGGAGCTGTCGTTCGGCGCGTGGATCACTTTCGGCGCGCAGCTCGACGTCGCCGCCGTCAAGAAGTCGATGCGACTCGCGTTCGAGCGCGGCGTCAACTTCTTCGACAACGCGGAAGCCTACGGCGGCGGCGCGGCGGAGCGCCTGATGGGCGAAGCGCTCAAGGACTTCAAGCGCAGCGACGTCGTGGTCTCGACCAAGATCTTCTGGGGCGGCAAGGGACCGAACGACAAGGGGCTGAACCGCAAGCACCTGATCGAAGGCACGTACGCGGCGCTCGAGCGGCTCGACCTCGACTACGTCGACCTGCTCTATTGCCACCGGCCGGATCCCGAGACGCCGATCGACGAGACCGTGCGCGCGATGGACTTCCTGATCCGCGCGGGCCACGCGTTCTACTGGGGTACGTCGGAGTGGTCCGCGGCGGAGATCGAACGCGCGCACGAAGTCGCTCGCGAACTCGGTTGCGTGCCGCCTTCGATGGAGCAGCCCGAGTACAACCTCTTGCACCGCGACCGCGTCGAGAAGGAGTACTTGCCGCTCTACGGCCGCTTCGGGATGGGCACGACGACGTGGAGCCCGCTCGCGTCCGGCATCCTGAGCGGCAAGTACGACCACGGGATCCCGAAGGGGTCGCGGCTCGATCGCGTCGAATGGCTGCGCGAGTACCTGACTGCCGAGAAGGTCGAGAAGACCCGCGCGCTCGGCGCGATCGCGCGCCAGCTCGGCTGCACGACGGCGCAGCTCTCGATCGCGTGGTGCTTGAAGAATCCGCACGTCAGCAGCGTGATCCTCGGCGCGTCGAACGAGCGACAGCTCGAGGAAAACCTGGCCGCCGCCGAGGTGCGCGATCGCCTGGACGACGCGTTGCTCGCCGAGATCGACGCAGCGGTGCGATGAACGTGCGCGCGTTCGCTGGGCTGCTGCTCGCCGCGTTCGCGTGCGGTTGTGCGCATCCGCGCCCGCGCTCGATGCCGCCGCGCCCGCGCGGCTGGATCGAGGTCTCCGGCGGCATCGCCGACCTGCAGTCGCCGCGCAACGACGTCGTCGGGGACGCGTTAGTGCTCGGTCTCGGCGGCGGTCTCGACTTCCTGCGCGGCGCGCAGGACCTCGGCTTCGAGCTCGGCGTCGTCGCCTCCGAGCACGCGCTCGATCCCGACTACGTCGACTTCGGCGAGGACGACTACGACGTCAACGTGTTCCGCTTCCACGGCGGCGCGCGCGCGACGACCGAGCTCGGCGCTCTGCCTTTCACCGTCTATGTCCGCGGCGGGTGGTTCTTCCGCTCCGAGTTCGACGAGTCGAACAACGGGCTCGGCGAGGACGGCTGGGGCACGTACGTCGGCGGGGGACTCGAGTACATCGTCGAGCCCGACATCCGTTTCGGTCCGTTCGTCACGTTCCAACGCGGCGCGGAGGACGGGCTCGAGGAGTGGCTCTTCGGTTTCAGCGCGAGGTTCTATGTCGACGAGTGAATGCGCGGGTGGTGAGCGTTCGTCCTGGCGTGCGAGGCAGGGCCGCGCGGGCGGCGTCATAGTGTTCGGCGGAGTCGCATGAGCCGCCTCGCCGATCTGCACTGTCGTCCGATGCGCGCAGGCGAGCCGCCGCTCGAGCGCGCCGCGATCGACGCGAGGCTCCGCGAGCTCGCTCCCGAGTGGAGCGTCGAGCCGGGCGGTCCGCTGCGGCGCGCGTGGAGCTTTCCCGACTTCGCGAGCGCCCTGGCGTTCACCGTGCGGGTCGGCGCGCTCGCCGAGCGCGAGGATCACCATCCGGAGCTCCGGCTCGCGTGGGGGCGTGTCGAGGTCGAGCTCTCCACCCATGTCGTCGGCGGGCTCACCGACAACGACTTCATCCTCGCCGCGAAGCTCGATGCGCTCCCGCCGTGCGCTGGAACGGACTCTGCCGCGCGCTAGAGTATTCCGCCTCGCGGCACGGGCGAGCCCCGCGAAACCGGCGCGCCCGCCCTCACACCCAACCTTCCAAGGAGAATCCCCATGGCGATCCACGTCGGCGACACCGCCCCCGATTTCACGCTCAAGACCCAGGACGACAAGGAGTGGAAGCTCTCCGCTCAGCGCGGCAAGAACGTCGTGCTGATGTGGTATCCGCTCGATTGGAGCCCGACCTGCGAGAAGGAGAACTGCTCGATCTCCAACGACCAGACGTTCTCGTTCCCGAACGCGGTCGTCGTCGGCATCAGCCGCGATTCGATGTGGTCACACCGCGCGTGGGCGAAGGAGCGCGGGATCAAGCATGACCTGCTCGCGGATCCGATGCTCGACGTCACGAAGAAGTACGACCTCCAACATCCGGCGGTGCCGTTCATCAGCCACCGCGCGACGGTGATCGTCGACAAGCAGGGCAAGGTCGCGTTCGTCCAGGTCCAAGAGAAGACCGGCGAAGCTCGCGACATGGCCGCGGTCGTCGCCGCGCTGAAGAAGCTCGGCTGAGTCTGGAATTTCGACTACAGGAACTTTGCACGCGTCGGCGCTCGATCGGGCGCGACGCGTGCCTAGTCTCCGCGCTTCCGTTTCCTCGAATCCAACCGTCCCCAATCCTCCCGAACCCATGAAGCTCCTCCCGATCCTGCTCGTCGGCGCGCTCGCCGCTCCGCTGTTCCTGACCGCGTCGAAGGCCGAACCGGTGACGTTGCCGGTCGCCGGCGCGACGTACGAGATCGACGGTGTGCACTCGTCGGTGCTCTTCCGCATCAAGCACCTCGGCGTCAGCTACTCCTACGGCCGCTTCAACGAGATCACCGGCTCGTTCGTCTACGACGAGGCGAAGCCCGAGGCCTCCTCGATCCAAGTCGAAGTCGCTACGGCGAGCGTCGACACCGGACACGACGGCCGCGACCAGCACCTCCAGAGCCCCGACTTCTTCAACGCCGCCGAGCACCCGAAGATCACCTTCAAGAGCAAGGAAGTGAAGAAGGCGAAGGACGGCAAGCTCGCGGTCACCGGCGACCTGACGTTGCACGGCGTGACCAAGCCGGTCACCGCGGACGTCGAGTTCGTCGGCGCGGGCGATCGCGGTCAGATGGGCAACAAGGCCGGCTTCGAGGCGACCTTCGCGATCAAGCGCGAGGACTTCGGCATGACCAAGATGGTCGGCGAGACCGGCATCGGCAACGAAGTGCGCGTCACGGTCAGCCTCGAAGGCAACCTGAAGCAATAGGCGCTTCCACGCGGTGTTCCCTCCGCTGGTGATCGCCCTCGGGCTCGGCGCGCCGTTCGCGCTGATGCTCGCGTGGCTCGGTTTCGCGCGGCGCGGTCCTGGAGCTTCCTGGACCGCGCCGTTCGTCGCGTTCAGCGGCGTCGCGGTGCTCGGGCTCGCGTGCGCTGCCGCGGCGGTGCTGTGGGGCCAGTCGAAGGTGGTTCCGACCTCCGGTTCCGAGGGCCTCGGTTGGTTCGCGTTCGTGTGGGGCCTCGCCGCCGCGACCGACGCCGCGGGGCTCCGCTCGGAAGGCTCCCGGCACGCGCTGCGCTTCGTCGTGCTCGCCGTCGCGTGCATCCAAGTGTTCGGGCGGCGTCTCGACGCGCTCGCCGAGCACGGTTCCGGGCTGTGGCTCGCGCTCGGCATCGCGGTCGGCGCGACCGCGGCGTGCGAGCTCGTCGAGCGACTCTACGCGCGCGTCGAGAGCCCGATCGCGGAGTGCGCGCCGATGGCGGCGCTCGCGGGGGCGTCCGCGCTCTCGCTCTTCGCGGGCTACGCGACGCTCGCCGCGGTCGCCGGCGCGTCCGCGCTCGCCTTCATGGTGCTCGCCCTCGGCTCGACGCGCTTTCGCACCGAGCTCGCGCTGCGCACCGGCGGATTGGTGTTCGCGGTCGGCTGGCTCGTCGCGCTCGCGCTCGCCGGCGGGCTCTTCGCGTCGCCGAAGTACCCGCCGAGCCTCTGGGCGTTGGTCGCGTTCGGTCTGCTCGCGCCGGCGATCGTCTCGCTGCGCGCGTTCGAGAGCTTCGGACCGCGCGGTCGCTTCGTGCTCGCCGCGGTGCTCGCGCTCGCGCCGATCGCGCTCGCCGCGTGGTCGGCGTACGGCACGTACGCGCCCAATCCCTACGGTTGACGCGCGTCAGCGGCCGAGTACGCGCCGCCACACGTCGACGGTCGCGCGCGCGTTGCGGTCCCACGTGAACGCCGCGGCGTGCGCGCGGCGCGCGGCGCGGACGCCGGGGTCGCGCGTGCGCGCGAGCTCGTCGGCGAGCGCCCGCGCGAGCACTCGCGCCTCGACCGCGCGCGGCACGTAGCGCGCGTGCTCTCCGAGCGCCTCGACGAACGGCGGGAGCTCGGTGGCGACGACGCCGACGCCGAGGCTGAGCGCTTCGAGCGGCGTGACCGCGGTGCACT
>JADLBP010000130.1 GCA_020847695.1 Planctomycetota bacterium | reverse complement strand
TCCTCACCGACGAGCTCGAGGTGCAACGCCAGGTCCGCGAGGGCCGGCTGCCGCTCTGGAACGCGCGCCAGGGAGTCGGGCTGCCGCTGCTCGGCGGGACGCTGGTCGGACCGCTGTATCCGCCGAACTGGATCGCGTACGCGACCGATCCCGCGCGCGCGGCGCCGTTCCTCGCGGCGCTGTCGCTGTTCCTCGCCGGGCTCGGCGCGTGGCGCTTCCTCGAGCGCCGCGGCGTCGCGTTCGGCTCCGCGGCGATCGGCGCGCTCGCGCTGCAGGCGGGCGGCTTCGCGCTCGCGAACCTGCACTACCGGATGAAGCTCGACGCGGCGCTGTGGCTGCCGTGGATGCTCTGGGCGATCGACGGGCTCGCGGAGAAGAAGCCGCGCGCCGGGCTCGCGCTCGCGGCGTCGATCGCGGCGAGCGCGCTCGCCGGGTTCCCGACGATCGCGGCGTTCTGCGTCGCCGCGGCGGCGCTCTACGCGCTCGCGCGCCGCTACGTCGATCGCATCACCGAGCTTCCGCTCGTCCGCGTCGGCGGACTCTTCGCCTGCGGTCTCGCGCTCGCAGCGGTGCAGCTCGTACCGACGTGGGACACCGCCGAGCAGTCGCTGCGCGCGCCGCGGACCGCGGAGAGCCTGGAAGCGGAGAGCCTGCCGCTCGCGACGACGCTCGGACTGGTCGTGCCCGATCTCTTCGGCACGCCGACCGAGTCGCTCGCGGCGCCGAACCTGCCGGTGCCGTGGTGGCTCGCGCGCGCGAGCGAGAAAGAGGCCGCGCAGTCGGCCAACCTGCTCGAGTGGCAACTGCACGCCGGCGTGGCGGTGCTCGCGCTCGCGCTCGCGGGCTGGGTCGCGTTCCCGCGCGACACGCGGGTGCTCGGCGGGCTCGCGTTGCTCGCGCTCGCGTTCGCGCAGGGCTGGCCGCTGGTGCGCGAGCTCTTCCACTTGCCCGGCTTCGACCTCGGCGCGCCCGCGCGCGCGGCGAGCGTGCTGTGGGTCGCGTTGCCGCTCTGCGCGGGCTTCGGCGCGGAAGCGCTCTGGCGACGCCATCCGCGCGCGCGGCCGACGGTCGCCGGCTTCGGGATCGCGCTCGCGCTGATCGGAGGCGCGTTCCGCGCGACGGTCGAGCCCGAGAGCTTCGCCAACGCGCGCGAGCTCGAGCTCGCAGCGCGCCACGGCGTCACGCTCGGCGACGTGCGCGCGCTGACCGACCACGCGACCGCGGTCGCCGCGGCCGAGCGTCTCGCACGCGCGAGCGAGCGCCTCGCGCTGCTCGGTCTCGCGACCGCCGCAGCGGCGACGTTCCTGGTGTGGAGCCGCCGCCGCGAGGGAGCGCGCGCCGCGTGGCTGCCGTTGTTCGCGGTGGTGCTGGTCGAAGGCGTCGCCGCGTCCGCCGCGCACCTCGTGCCGCGGCCGGCGTCGCTCGGAGAGCCGTTCCCGCGCTCGCCGGCGCTCGAAGCGCTCGCGACGGCGGCGGGCGACGGCCGCGTGCTGCGCCTCGACGAGAGCGGCAGCGGCATCGACGACGTGTTGGTGCTCGCGCGACCGAACCTGCCGGAGGCGTACGGGATCCGCGACCTGACGCCGTACGTCGCGTTCAGCCAGAAGCGCTTGGTCGAGCTCGTGCAAGCGCTCGATCCGCTCGCCGGCTATCGCACCGGGATCAGCCGCCTCTCGCTCGAAGGCCGCCTCGATCATCCGGTGCTCGATTGCCTCGACGTGCGCGCGATCCTGTCGAAGGAGCCGCGGCACCACGCGAGCCTCGAGCCGGTGCTCGAGCGCGAGCGCTTCCACGTCTACCGGCGCGCGTCGCGGCTCGCGACGCCGGGCTCCGGACACGGAGCCGCGCGCGTCGTCGCGCCGCTCTGGGTCGCGAGCGAGAGCGACGCGCTCGCGCGGCTCGCGCGCGGTGACTTCGATCCCGCGCGCGAAACCGTGCTCGTCGGCGCGGCGTCGCGGCCGCTCGGCGCGAGCGAGGGCGAGCCGAGCGACCGCTCGCTCGTCCGCGCGTGGCGCGACGAGGGCTCGGGCCGGATCGAGTGCGAGCTCGACGCGCCGAACGGCGGTTGGCTGGTGCTGCCGATCGCGTTCCATCCGGGCTGGCAGGTCACCGTCGACGGCGAGCCCGCGGCTCGGATCGCGCCCGCGGACCACGCGCTGCTCGGGATCGAGCTCCCCGCGCGCGCGGGCCTGGTCGTGCGCGCCGAGTTCGCGCCGCGCTCGTACCTCTACGCCGCGTGGGTCGCGCTGCTCGGTCTGGTCGCGACGTGGTTCCTCTCGCGTTCGCCGCGCACTTCGCTCGCGAGAAATTGACCCCGGGCCGGGGCTTGGATCCCGCCGCGGGTGCGTGCTACGGTGCGCCTCCGATTCGAGCGAGCAGCGCCGTGGGGTCCGATGCGGCCCGGCGCCCGCTCTCGCCTCGCGCGGCCCCCTGCGTCCTCGCGCGCGCCTCCGCGGGATTTCTCGCGGCCGTGAGCATGGACCATACGAATCGACCCCGACATGTCTCGAGTCCTCATCGTTTCGAACCGTCTGCCGATCCACGTGCGCGTCCGCGGCGCGCGCGCGGAGGTGCAGATGAGCGTGGGAGGAGTCGCGACCGGGCTCTCCAGCGTGCACGCGAGCGGCGACGCGCTCTGGATCGGCTGGCCGGGCGAGACCGACGAGCTCGACGAAGAAGGTCGCGCGGAGCTCGCGCGCGAGCTCGCGTCGCGTCGACTGGTCGGCGTCGAGCTCGACGCCCGCGTCGTCAAGGGCTTCTACGAGGGCTACGCGAACGGCGTGCTCTGGCCGCTGTTCCACTCGATGCTCGAGTCGCTGCCGCTCACCAACGACGACTACGCGCAATACGTCGAGGCGAACCGGCGCTTCGCCGACGCGATCATCGCCGAGTGGCGCCCCGGCGATCGGATCTGGATCCACGACTACCAACTGATCCTCGTGCCCGCGCTGGTCCGCGAGCGCCTGCCGCACGCGCGCATCGGATTCTTCCTCCACATCCCGTTCCCCGCGTCGCCGCTGTGGCGCGTGTTGCCGGAGCGAGAGGAGCTGCTGCGCGGCCTGCTCGGCGCGGACCTGATCGGCTTCCACACGCACGATTACGTCCGCCATTTCGCCGCGGCGCTGCTCAACGTGCTCGGGGTGGAGGTCGCGGTCGATTCGTTGCGCTGGCGCGAGCGACAGCTCTGCATCGGCGCGTTCCCGATGGGCATCGACGCGAAGGCGTACTCGCGGCTCGCGGAGGAAGAGTCGGTGCGCGAGGAGACCCAACGCCTGCGCTCCGGGCCCGAGGCGCTGCTCGTCGGCATCGACCGACTCGACTACACGAAGGGCATCCCGCGGCGCCTGCTCGCGCTGCAAGAGCTGCTCGACCGCCACGCGGACCTGCGCGGGATGATCCGCTTGATCCAGGTCGCGGTGCCGTCGCGGACGACCGTTCAGGTGTACCGCACGATGCGCCAGACGATCGACGAGCTGGTCGGCCGCCTGCACGGCATGTTCGCGACCGCGAGCTGGGTGCCGGTCAATTACCTCCACCGCGCGCTCTCGTCGCGCGAGGTCGTCGCGCTCTACCGCGCCGCGGACGTGATGCTGGTGACGCCGATCCGCGACGGGATGAACCTGGTCGCGAAGGAGTTCGTCGCCGCGCGCAACGACGAGGATGGCGTGCTGGTGCTCTCGGAGTTCGCAGGAGCCGCCGGCGAGCTCTCCGGTGCGCTGCTCGTCAACCCGTTCGATCCGCGCGCGGTGTCCGATGCGTGCCACCGCGCGCTCACGATGCCGCGCGAGGAACGTCGCGAGCGAATGCGTGCGATGCGCGAGCGCGTGTTCAAGAGCGACGCCGAGCATTGGGCGCGCTCGTTCCTGGAGAAGCTCGGCGAGCAAGCGGCCACCGCGGAACCGCGGGTCCCTACCGAGATCCCGATCACCGAGCTCGCGCGCGCCCCGAAGCGTCTATTGCTGCTCGACTACGACGGCACGCTGATGCCGTTCGGCGTCGATCCGCTGCGCACGGAGCCGGACGAGGAGCTGCGCACGCTGCTCGCGGGGCTCGCCGCCGCGCGCGACACCGAGGTGCACATCGTCAGCGGCCGGCCGCCGATGGAGCTCGAGCGCTGGCTCGCCGACCTCGACCTCGGCCTCCACGCCGAGCACGGCCTGTGGACGCGCCCGCGAGGCGAATCGACTTGGACGATGGCACGAGGGCTCGAGCTCTTGCATCGCGGCTCGATCGAGCGCCTTCTCCACGACTTCGCGGAGCGCACGCCCGGCGCGCGCGTCGAGAAGAAGAGCGTCGGCTACGCGTGGCACTGGCGCGGCGCGGATCCCGACTTCGGGTTCCGCCAAGCGAACGAGCTCAGGCTGGTGCTGCAGGCGCTCTGCAGCAACCTGCCGGTCGAAGTGCTGCTCGGCAACCGCGTGGTCGAGATCCGACCGCACGGCGAGAACAAGGGCACGCTCGCGACCCGTCTGGTCAGCGCTGCGAGCCACGAGTCGCGCATCCTCGCGCTCGGCGACGATCGCACCGACGAGGATCTCTTCGCAGCGCTGCCGCAGGACTCGGTGCGCGTCCACGTCGGCCCCGGCGACACCGTCGCGCAGTGGCGCGTCGACGATTGGCGCGCGGCGCGCCGGCTGCTCGCGAAGCTCCTCGACGAGCTCGACTCGCGCGTCGACTGACGATGCGACTCCAGGTGCTCTCCAGCGGCAGCGGCGGCAACTCGGCGCTCGTGCGCGCGGGCGAGACGACGGTGCTCGTCGACGCCGGGTTGACGGTCGCGGGCATGGAAGAGCGCTTGGAGGCCGCGCGCATCGCGCCGATCCAGCTCGATCACGTGTTCGTGACGCACGGACACCTCGATCACGCTCGCGCCGCGGGCGCGATCGCGCGCAAGGCGCGCTGCACGCTGCACTGCGCCGAGGCGGTGATGCGCAACGCCGCGATCCGGCGCTCGAGGAACCTCGCCGCGCTCTCGATCGACGTCGCGAAGCCCGTGCGCGGCAAGCAGGGCGACGACGAGCTCGTCGTCACGCCGGTCGCGCTCCCCCACGACGCCGCGCCGACGGTCGCGTTCAAGCTGGAGCACGCCGGCCGTCGCGCGGTGATCCTGACCGACATGGGTTGTCCGCGCGCCGACGTCGCGCGAGCGCTGTCGGGCGCGCACGTGCTGGTGCTCGAATTCAACCACGACGCGCACCTGCTCGAGTCCGGCCCGTATCCGGTCGCGCTCAAGCGCCGCATCCTCGGCAACGCGGGGCATCTCTCGAACGCGCAGTCGCGCGAGATGCTGCGCGGGCTCGCGAGCGAGCACTTGCACACGCTGGTGCTCGCGCACCTCTCCGAGACCAACAACACGCGCGAGCTCGCGTTGGAAGCGGCGCACGCGACGTTGGAGGAGCTCGGGCTCACCTCGCGCGTGCGCGTGCTCGTCGCCGAGCAGGATCGGATCGGCGAGAGCCTGGAGGTCTGAAGCTCACTCGACCTCGCGGACGACGCCGGCCTCGAGGAACCAGACCTCGGCCGAGATCGCGCTCGCGTCGAGCTCCAGGATCCGCGCCAACGCCGCGCGGTAGGCCAAGAGCTGCGGCGCGTGGTGTCGCACGCGCTCGGCGATCCGCGCCTCGCCGTCGAGCCCGGCGTCCGACTTGAAGTCGACGATCCGGGCGCGGCGCGCCGTTCGGTCGACGACCACTCGATCGAACGCCCCACGCTCGACTTCCCCGTCCGCGCCGGCCTCGTCGTCCCCGACCGGCAGCACGTAGCGACGCTCGCGCCACACCTCGACCTCGCCGGGGTGCGTGGCGCGCGACAGCACCGCGCGCGCGGCGTCGGTCCGGAGCAGCCGGCGGAAGTCCGCGAGGTCGCGCTCGAGCTCGGGCCCGCCGAGCTCGGCGGCGCGCGCGCGTTCGAGGAGCTCGTCGTCGCCCGCCGTGAACGTCTCGAGCCACTCGACCTCGGCGCACCACAGGTGCAGTCGCGAGCCGCGGCGCCGCGCCGGGCCCGCCGGCGCGAAGAGCAGCCGCAACGGCACGGCCCCAGCCAACGCTCGACGCGACGGCGCGACGCTCGCCGGCGCACGCGCGCCCGCGCCTCGACTGAACCGCACGTCGCGAACGGCGTCCTCGCCGCCGCGTTCCGACGCGCCGGGCGCTCCGAACGCGTCGACCCACGACTCGTCGCTGCCGGCGAAGAGCCACGGTTCGCCGGCCGAACGCCCGGTGAAGCCCAACGCGTGCGCGACGATCGTCGCCGGGTCATATTTCCGCTTGGTCGGGTCGACCGAGGGCAAGACGAACGCGAGCTCGCGCCTCGCCCGCGTCGTCGCGACGTACAGCGTGCAGAGCTCGTCGTACATCGCCCGTGTCGAGGTCGCCAACCGCAACTCGGCGAGCTTCGGCGCGCCAGAGAACGCCAGGGCCTCGCGGATCGAGTCCGTCGCGTCGCGCGACACCGCTTCGATTTCGCGCAGCGGATCCTCCTCCGTCCGGCGCCAAACGAGCGCCGGCGGCACCTTCTCGAACTGGAACGCGAGGTCGCAGAGCACCACGGCGTCGAACTCGAGTCCCTTCGCGGCGTGGATGGTCATCACCTTGACCGATGCCGTGCTCGGATCTTCGACGCGCTCGTCGCGCACGCGCGCGACGAATTCGTCGATCGACGAGCTCGCGGCCGCGGCCAGGTCGGCCTCCAGCGCGATCGCGAACTCGATCAGGCGCTCGAATCGTCGCACCTCCCACGCGCTCGCGTCGCCGAACGCCGGACGGAAGCTCTCCAGGGTCGCGGCGAAGCCGCGCGCGAGCACGTGCTCGCGCAACTTGCGGGCTCGCGACCGGAGTGCCGCTCGGTCCATGCCCCATGCGATGCCGAGCGTCGCCGCCAACGGCGAATGCGCGACGTGGAACCACGCGGCGGTGTCCGAAGGGTGCTCGGCGAGGTGCAGCGCCGAGAGCGCGACCTGCACCGCGGCTGCGTCGGTCAACGGGTTGCCGGACTCGCCGCTCGCCGCGAGGCCGCGCCGGCGCAGCGCGTACACCAGCGGCCCGATCTGGGCTTTGCGCCGGACGAGGATCGCGACCGTCGCGCGCGGCGCCCGGCCGACGAGCTCCTCGACGTGCTCGACCGCGCGCGCGCGGCACGCCGACCGGATCGCCTCGGCGCCCGCCGCCTTCGGCTTGCCGTCCTCGTCCTCCGCGAGGGCCTCGACGAACAACGCGCGAACGACGCCCGAGAGTTCCGTCGCGTGCGCGCTGTGCGGCTCGAATTGGAACTTCCGCGCCGCGGCGAGCGCGCCGGCGTGCTCGACGAACGCCGGCGAGGCCGAGAGGTCCGCGAAGATGCGATTGACCGCGTCGAGCACCACCGGCGCCGAACGGTAGGAAACCGTCAGACTGCGCCGCTCGACGGTCGGCCACCGCGCGACGCCTTCGAGCAACCGCGGATCGCCGCCGCGCCAACCGTAGATCGACTGCTTGGTGTCGCCGACGCAGAAGAAGCTCTTCTCGCCGGAGCCGTCGGCCGCGAGCTCCTCCGCGAGCGGCCGCAACACGCGCCACTGCGCCGGAGACGTGTCCTGGAACTCGTCGAGCAGCAAGTGGTCGAGCTCGGCGTCGAGCCGCCACGCGAGCTCCGCTGCGACGTCGCGCGCGGAGGACGGATCGTCGGAGAGCGCGCGCGGCAAGTCGGAAAAGCGCAGCCAGCCGCGCTCGGCGAGCCGCGCGGCGAAGCGCGCGTCGAAGTGATCGACGAACTCGCGCGTGGCGCGGTTCTGACGTTCGAGCGCCGCACCGACCTCCGCGGCGGCGACCTCGACGACCGCGGCGAACAGCGCGCGCGCTTCCGGGGCGATCTCCTGGCTCGCGAAGGCTGCGTCGCCGGCGATCACCTTCGCCGCGATGCCGTCCTTGACCAGCGGCTCCCATTCCTCGCCGGCGAAGCGCTCGCGGACCTTGACGAGCGCCTTCGCCCAGACCTGATTCGGCTTGCCTTGCTTCGTCAGCGGAGGGACGAACTCGGCGAGGGCCTTCGAGAGCCGCTCACGCGTCGCTTCGTCGGCGCGCGCCGGCGGCGAGAGCGCCGCCCACGCGTCGGCGTCGGACTCGAGGAAGAGCTCGTGCGCGTCGCGCACGCTCGCGACGAGCGTCGCGTGCACCGCGCGCGAGGTCTTCGCGCGGGCGAGCTCGCGCAACAGCAGGATCCAACGCTCCGGCGACTCGCGCTCGAGCACGTCGGCGACCGCCGCATCGCGCGCGCGCGCCGCGTGGAACTCGTCGGCGATCCGCCAGTCGGGCGCGAGCCCGAGCTCCGCCGCGAAGGCGCGCGCCAGCACGACGAAGAACGAATCGATCGTCATCACGCGGCATCGCTCGACGTGGCGCGCGAGGTCGCTCGCGAGCTCCGCGGCGCGCTCGCGCGTCGGCACGACGCCGCCGAGCGACGCATCGAGCTTTGCGCGCTCCGTCTCGTCGCGCGCCGCGCGCACCAACCGTGCGAAGATCCGGTCGAGGATCTCTCCCGCGGCCTTGCGCGTGAACGTCGTCGCGAGCACGCGTTCCGGCGGCACGCCCGCCGCGACCAATAACAAGAAGTGCGTCGTCAGCGAGTACGTCTTGCCCGAGCCCGCCGACGCGAGCACCACGGCGGCTCCGCGCGGGCGGCTCATTCGTCCACCTCCGCGTCCGCGCGATCGCCCGACGCGGCGAGACCGAAGCCGCACAACGCCGCGAGGATCGGATCGTCGGGCTCGTCGTCGCCGACCTCGTCGAACTCGCCCGCGAGCACCCGCTCGGCCACCTCGCGCGCGACGGCGTCGGCGACGGCGAGGTCTTCGTCCTTCCACGTCGCGAGCTTGCCGAGGTCGTCGTCCTGACCGGCGTCGAGCGCGACGTAACCGAGCGCTACCGGTGCGTCGCCGACCAGCTCGCGCACCAGGTGTCGGTAGAGCGGCAGCTGCAGGTCGACCCAGCGTTTGCCGCGCCGATGCGTCTTCTCGGGCGGCTTGCCGCCGTCGGAGGTCTTGTAGTCGAGCACGCGCCACGCACCGGTCGTCACGTGACGGTCGATGCGGTCGATGCGCCCGGTGAGTTGCAGCGGCCCGAGGCGCGTCTCGAGCAGCACCGGCGCGCGCGGGGACCACTCGACGTGCTCGATCGTCCAGCCTTCGTCGACCGACCGCGCCTGCCACGCGGCGAAGCGTTGCAGCCGCGACGCGAGCTGCTCGAGCTGCACGCGGACGGCCGCGTGTCGCGCCGGATCGAGCGCACGCTCGGCGGCGCGCTTCAGCCGCGCTTCGAGGAACGCCTCGATCGCGTCGACGTCGCGCGACCGCGCGAGCTCGCTCTCGCCGAACGCCTGCAGCACGTCGTGCGCGAGCACTCCGAAGCGCAGGGCGTCGAGCTCGAGCACCCGCGGCGCGACCGTCACCAGTCCGAGGACGTGCTCCAGGTAGAAGCGGTACGGCGACGCCAGGTACGCACGGAACGCCGTCACCCGCAGGCGCTGCAGGGGCGCAGCCGCCACCTTGGGCGGCACGACCGGTCGGACCGTCGCCGCGCCGGGAGTCGCCGCCTCCGCTTCGTCGACGAACGCGCGCGCGAGCCGCTCGACGACCATGTCGCGCTCGGCGCGGAAGACGAGCCGGCTCGGCGTGCGCGGGTCGCCGGAAAGGCTCTTCTTCGAGCTCACCCACCACGTCGTGCGCGTCCTCGCCAGCACCGTCGCGATCCACACGTCGCGCGCGACCCGCGCGCGCGCGGCGCCGATGCCGAGCTCGGCTCGCAGGCGCTCCGGAAGCCACGCGCTCTCCGTCGCCGGGCGCGGCACGTTCCCTTCGTCGAACCCGACGACGAACGCGACTCGCGCGGCGTCGAGCGGCAGCTCGAGCCAGCCGACCAAGTCGAGGTTCGGTCGTTCGCCCGACCGCGGCGGCGGCGGGAGCTCGACCGAAGCAATCCGCTCCGCGACCAGCGCGAGCGCGGTCTTCGCGTCGCACACGAAGTCGGCGATCGACGGTTCCCGCAGCTCGGCCAGGATCTCCGCGAACGCGGTGAAGTCGTGAGCGCGATCCCAGCCACCCGGATCCTGCGCGCCCAGATCGACGGAGTCGCAGATCTCCGCGACCAGACGCGCGAACTCGTCCGCCCAAGCCGCGAGCGGCAGCCGCGCGTCGCGCACGAACTCGCCGAGCAAACCGAACAGCGCATCGCGTGCGCTCGCCAATTCGTCCGTCTGCTCCGCGCCCGGCGCGAACGCGTCGCCGAGGCGCGCGGGCCCGGACGCGGCGGCGTACGCGTCCAGGGTTTCCGCGAGTCCCGACAGCGAGCCGCCGAGGTCGCGCTCGAGCGCGGTCTCGACGTCGGGGTGCACCAACAGCGCGCGGAAGTCCTCGAAACGACGGTCCGCGACGAAGCGCTCGATCGAGCCCAGCAGGTTCGCCAGCGCGGTCACGCCGAACGGCCGCCCCGCCGCCCAACGGGTGTCGACCCCGGCGGCGGCGAGCCGGCGCTCGAGGAACGGACGGACCTCCCGATCGAGCACGCCGATCGCGACGTCGGACGGCGCGAGCTCCGGTGCGAGCCGCGCGAGTTGCTCGGCGACGACGCGCGCCTGGTCGTCGGGTCCGCGCGCGACGCGCCAGCGCTCGGTCGAGAGCGGGATGTCGCGATCCGCCCACGCGTCGATCACGAGCCCGCCGAAGGCATCGAACGCGTCGCGGAGTTCCTCCGGCGCGAATACCCACGCGCGCGCCGGGAGCGCGAGCGTCGCAATCAGCCGGCGTGCGGACTGCGGCAGGTCGACGCAACCGACGAGCTCGACGTGCAGGTCGCTTCTCGCGAGCGAACGCGCGAGCACGTGCCGCGCGGCGTCCGCCGGATCGACGGCCCCGCGCCGAGCCAGCCGCTCACGGTACGCGGCGGTCGCACGCGCGAACGCACGCCACCGAGCTTCGTCCGCACGAGCGGTCCGCGCGAGGTGCGCGGCGACGTCGTCGGGCTCCAGCGCGTGACCGGCGAGCTCGACGAACGCGCGCGCCGCCGCGCGTGCGAGCGATCCCGGCCCACCCGGCGCTCCGCTGCCGTCCGCGCCGCGCCACAGCGAGCTGCGCTCCGTCGGCGTGAGCTCGGCGAGCACGGCGCGCCATACGAGCGTCCGCTCGAGAGGCGACGCGAACCGCAGCTTCGCGCGCGACAGCGCTTCGGCGAGGCGCCCTTCGGTGATCAGCGTCGGCGGCGGCCGCGAGCGTTCGAGCTTGCGCGCGAGCCGCGCCTCGAGCTCGCGTGCCGCGCGCCCGCCCGGCAGCACGAAGAGCGTCCGCGAGGTGTCCGCGTCCGGCGCGAGGCTCGCGCACCAACGTTCGACCACGTGGTCGAGCAGCGGGCGTTCGAAGCCCAGGAATTCTCGTCGGATCTCCCCCATGGACGCGCTCGGACCGTCGCGCGCAGAACGCCGGTCGGCGCCGAGGCTCGCGACGGTTCGGGATCGTACCCGAATGGGAGTCCGTCCTCGACGGCGCGCGTGCGCTCAGCGCTCGAGCGCGTCCGCGCGGACCGATCCAGCGCGGTCGTGCGTGTCGATGTCGCCGTCGCGATCGAGCTCCGCGCAGGGCTCGGACGCGAGCCACGCGCGTTGGGACGCCGCGATGTCGTGCTCGTCCGCGGTGGCGTCGTGGCGAAGTTCGGTTGCGGCGGGCGTCGCCTCGCCGGACCGCGAGGCGTCGAGGTGTCCGCGCGGGACTCCGATCGCTACGCAGGCCGATGCGCTCGGCCCGAGGGCCTCAGGAGAACAGACTCCACCGCACGATCGCGTAGAACGCGATGAACGCGTCCTTCGGGCCGATCTTCTTGCCCTCGGAGTAGTCGCGGCCGGCGTAGCTGATCGGCACTTCGTAGACGCGCACGTGCATCTTCGCGACCTTCGCGGTGATCTCGGGCTCGACCGCGAACGTGCGCGACTTGATCTGCAGCTTGTCCGCGACCTCGCGACGGAAGACCTTGTAGCAGGTCTCCATGTCGGTGAGGTTCAGGTTGGTGAAGCAGTTCGACATCAACGTCAGCATCCGATTGCCGACGTAGTGATAGAAGAGGTGCACGCGCGAATACGCGCCCCCGAGGAAGCGACTGCCGAACACGACGTCGGCCTTCCCCTCGACGATCGGGCGCAGGAGCACCGGATAGTCCGCCGGGTCGTACTCGAGGTCGGCGTCCTGGATCAACACGACGTCGCCGGTGACCTTGGAGAATCCGGTCGCGAGCGCGCCGCCCTTGCCCTGGTTCGTCTCGTGGTGGAAGCAGCGCACGTTGTCGTACTGCTTCGCGAGCTTGTCCATGATCGTGCGCGTGTCGTCCTTCGAGCAATCGTTGACGAGCACGAGCTCCTTCTCGAACGGCGTCGCCTGCACGCGGCGCACGATCTCTTCGAGCGTGCGCTCCTCGTTGTACACCGGGATGACGACCGAGAGCTTCATCGGAGAGCCTGGGGGCGGGGCTGGGCGGAGCGCGGGCGCATCACTTGTGCGGCTCGCCGCGCAGGAACTCGAGGCCCTGGAAGAGCTCGTCGAGGCCGGTGAATCGACTGACGCCGTCCTGCAACGCGCGATAGGCGGGATCGTCTTCGATGCACCACATGGGTTTGAGGAACAGGCGGAAGATCTCTTGATCGGACCGCGCGCGCCGGGACTGTACCTCCCGACGGCGCTCCATCCAATGGTCCCAGTTGGAGAGCAGGTCGTTGATGCCGATCAGGTCCGCCGCGGCGACGCGTTTGATCGGGATGTCGCTTTCGAAGTGCTTGTGCGCCTTCTCCATCAGCTTGCCGACCAAGCTCGAAGGACGCGCGGACGCGTGCTCGATCCGGAACGGCTGGTCGCTCGGGATCCCGGAGAGGATCAGCATCCGCCGGAGCGCGAGCGCGAGCATCGCGGGCAGGACGCGACGCAGGTTCTCGTCGTCGTAGTTCTTGAAGCACGCGTACATCGGGTTGCGCACCTGCAGCAGGCGCACGACCTCGGGCGGGAAGCTCTTCGAGGTGCTCGAGTGGTGGTGGTAGCACACCGAGCTCGGCACGTAGTGCACCGACTTGCCCTGCACCCAGAGACGCCAACCGAGATCGACGTCCTCGTAGTACGCGAAGAACTCCGGGTCGAACCCGCCGACCTCGCCGTAGACGCTCGCGCGGATCGCCATCGCACCGCCGCACGGGAAGAGCGTCTTGCGCGGCGCATCGAACTCCGGCGCCGGCGGCCGATTCATGCCGTACTGGAAGCCGAGCCCGTGGAAGTTCATCCCACCACCGGCGGAGTTCAGCACCTTGCCGTCCCACGACAGCATCTTCGCGGTGGTCGCGTCGCATTCGCCGCGCACCAGCGGAGCGACGAGCTCCTTCAAGAAGCTCGGCTCGACGCGCATGTCGTTGTTCAGGAACACCAGGACCTCGGGCCGCGTCGCGAGCCCCGCACCCTGGTTGCACGCCGGCGCGAAGCCCGCGTTGCGGTCGTTGACGTGCAGCCGGACCCACGCGTGCTTCGCGCGCATCTCCTCGACGCTGCCGTCGTCGGAGCCGTTGTCGATCAACAAGACCTCGAGCTTCTCGCGCGGGTAGTCGAGCTTCGCGAGGCTGGTGAAACAGAGTTCGAGGTGATGCCGTCCGTTGTAGTTCAGGATCACGATCGTCGCGCGAGGCAACGCGGTGTCGGCGACCGGACCACCGGGGCGCACGAGCAGCTCCTCGAACGACGCACGCGCGCCGCCCGAGCCCGTGGAAGCGGCCGAAGCCGCCGCGGCCGGCGTCTCGCGCGGACGTTCACCGAGCAATCGATCGAAGAAGCGTTTCATGGAGGGACGATCAGACCTCTGCGGCGAGCTCGGTCAACATGGGACGCGCGGGCTCGCGCACGGCGAGACGCCGCACGCGCAGGAAGACTTCGCGTTCGCGCTCGCCCGGCCGACTCTCGATGCGCAGGACCCGCGGAGGCGACGCGAGCTCGCGCTCGAAGCGAACCACCACCGTTTCGTCCTTGCCCTTGGTGCCGAACGGCGCGATGCGACCGAGCTCGTGCCCGTCGAGCAGCAACCGGCCGCCGAGCTGCACGCGCGCTTCGCCGCCGAGCAGGAAGAGCTCGAGCTCGAACTCGCGCTTGCCCGCGCCGACCAACGACACGTCGAACTCGATCGCGGCGCCGCCGGGGCGCAACAGCAGCATGTCGGCGCCCTGCTGCTCGACCGGACCCGAACGCGCCGACGTCTCGATCGCTTTCTTCTCCAGCAAGAGCCGCGGCTTCGACTCGCGCACGCGGGTGCAGAGCGAGCGATAGCGGAACTCGGTCTCGCGGGCGTTCTCCTCGATCGTCTTGACGCGCGGGAAGCTCTTCGAGAGCTCGGCGACGAGTCCTGGCTCGTCGACGAAGCGCGCGAGCTTGCGCGCGAGGTCCGCCGCGTCCCCCACCTCGAAGTGCAGGCCGTCGACGCCGTCGCGGACGAACTCGCGCATGCCGCCGATGTTGCTGGTGACCACCGGCGTGCGGAACAGGAACGCTTCCTTGATCGTGATCGGCGAGTTCTCGAACCACAGCGACGGCACGATCAGCACGTCGATCTCGGCGTAGACGTCGGCGAGCTTCGGGTTGTCGAAGCGGCCGCGGAACTCGACGTTGCCGGCGCGCGCGAGCTCCTTCAGCTTCGCGTGGTGCGGATCGCTCTCCGGCTTGAAGTCGCCGAAGACGTGCAGGACGCAGTTCTTGCCGGCGAGCCGCTGCAGCGCCTCGACCAGGACTTCGCCGCCCTTGTACCAGACCAGCGAGCCGACGAAGCCGAAGCGCACCCGACCGCGCGGGTCGGCGCGCTTCGCGCTCGCGCGCACGAGCTCGGTCCGCGTGCCGTTGTCCGAGTAGAGCGTCGTGTGCGCGTCGAAACGTCCGGTCGCGAGCAGCTTCTCGCGCAGGAAGCGACTCGGGCTGACGCGCAGGTCCGCGGCGGCGTAGGCGCCGAGCACGACGTCCTCGCGCGCCATCAGGTCGCCGAAGCCGTCCCACCGCGCGCGGCTCTTGTCGGCGAGCGGCTGACCGCGGTGCTGCAGCCGCGCGAGCTCGTCGACCAGGCCGTGCGCGCGCGCGCCCCAGCCCTTCATCCGCGACACGAACGAAAGATCGCGCTCCTTGACGCACGCGAAGCAGCCCGCGCCCTGGTTCTCCTCGCAGCGCTGGCCGTCGGGCCGGATCAACTGCACGCGCGAGCAGATCGCCCAGTAGTCGTGCAGGTGGAGCACCGTCGGCAGTCCGAACTCGCGCGCGAGCTCGACCATGCTGGTCGAGAGGTGGATCAGGTGCTGGAAGTGGACGAGATCGGGCTTCTCGCGCAGCAGCACCTCGCGGAACGCCGCGAGCGCCTTCGGTTGGTCGTAGGTCTGCCGCAGGTTCTCGTGCTGCAAACGGTGCACGAGCCGCCAGACGCGCAGGCCCTCGAACTCGTCCTGGTGCAGCGAGAAGTCCGCCGGGCCGCCGTCGGCGACGCCGAGCGCGGCCGGCGCGCGGGTCAGGATCGTGCAGCGGTGTCCGAGCCGCGCGAGCTCGCGCGCGAGGTTGAGCGTGTACACCTCGGTGCCCGCCCACGTGTCCGGCGGGAAGCCGTGGACGACGAACAGCACGTGCAAGCTGGTGCGCGCGAGCATCCGCGTCGGCGCGAAGCGGCGCGCCGACAGCCCGCCTTCGTGCAGCCCGTAGAACGCGGCCTCGCGCATGCGGCGCGCGTGCTCGAGCTCGCCGGCGAGCACGTCGCCCGCGAGCCCGGCGGCGACCAGCGCCTCACGGTCGCGCGCGAGCTGTCGCTCGCTGAGCACCCGCGCGTCGTCGCGCGTCGCGACGCACGTGCGCTCGAGCCACTCGGCGTTGAACTTCGCGTCGACCTTCGCACGCGCGAACATCTGCTCGGGCGTGTAGTCGTGGCTGTGCTCGACGGTCGCGCGATCGTCGTAGACGACCGTGTAGCCGGCCTCGAGCAGCGCGCGGGCGAGCAACAGGTCCTCGCCGAACTCGGCGCGCGGGAACGGGTGCCGCTCCCAGAGCTCGCGCCGCAGCGCGGACGCGACGTCGTTGAAGTTGTAGAGCAAACGCCGCGCGTGCGGGTCCATCCGCGCGTACACGTCCTTCGGCGGCAAGCGGGTCTCGCGCCGGCCCGCGACGTAGCCCGGATCGGTCTCGCTGAAGACCTTGGTCAAGAGCTCGGCGTCCGGCCGCGGCACGTTGCGGCAGTACGCGCCGCCGACCGCGGGGTCGTCGAAGTTGCGCGCGAGCGTCGCGAGCCAATCGGGCGAGCTCGGGATCGCGTCCTGCGTCAGGAAGACCAAGAGATCGCCCGACGATCGCGCCGCGAGCAGGTTGCGCGTGTCACCGTGGTCGAACTCGCTCTGGTGGATCGCGTCGACGGTGAACGGCACCGGGAAGCGCGCCTTCCACGCCTCGAGGATCGCCAGCGTGCGGTCGGTCGAGCCCGAGTCGATCGCGAGGAAGTCCCACGGCACGTCGACGCGCTGCGCCGCGAGCGCCGCGAGCACCCGTTCGAGGAATTCCTCCCCTTGCCAGGTCGGCATCAAGACCGAGATCGAACGGATCGGGCGCATCGAAACGGGCGGACAAGCCTACGCGCAAGCGCGGGCGGAGGGAACGCCGCGCAGCGCTCTACCGAGACGCTTTTTCCACATCGCGGTGCACCGGGGAGGAAGGAGCGCGCGCCGCGACGAGGGCCCGGTAGCGCCACTCCATGTCGGCGGCGTCCTCGGCGATCGTCTTGATGCGCGGGAAGTCCTGCGAGAGCCGAGCGACGAGCTCGGGTTCCGTGGTGAAACGCGCGAGCTTCGCGCGCAGGTCGTCGGCGTCGCCGACTCGGAAGTGCAAGCCGTCGACGCCGTCGCGCACGAGCTCCTTCATGCCGCCGATGTCGCTGGTGACCACCGGCGTGCGCAGCAGGAAGGCCTCGTGGATCGTCAACGGCGAGTTCTCGAACCACACCGACGGCACGACGAGCACGTCGATCTCGCGATAGACCTCGGCGAGCTTCGAGTTCTCGAACCGCCCGCGGAACGTGACGCGCTCGGGATCGGCGAGGCGCGCGAGCTCGGCGTGATACTCGTCCTTCGCGGGATCGAACGAACCGAAGACCGCGAGCTTCGCTCCCGCGAGCCCGCGCACCGCGCGCACGAGCACGTCGACGCCCTTGTACCAGACCAACGACCCGACGTAGCCGAAGCGCACGGCGCCGTCGGCGGCGCGCGTCTTCGCGAGCGCGCGCAGGTGCTCGGTGACCATCCCGTAGTCGGAGTAGACGAAGCGCCGCGCGTCGAAGCGCCCGCTGGCGAGGTACTTCTCGCGCAGGAAGCGGCTCGGTCCGATCACCAGGTCGGCGCGCGCCATGCTGCCGAGCACGAGCTCCGGCCGATCCTGCATGTCGCGGTACGCGCGCGCCCACCGGCCGAGCTTGACGCGGCGTTTGTGCAGGATGCGCTCCAGCTTGACGCTCGGCGCCTTCGGCAGCGAGATCACGAGCTCGGCGGCGCGCACCAACGGCGCGGCGAACGGGTAGAGCCCCTTCGCGCGCTCGATCGTCGCGTAGTCCTTGTGCTTGACGCAGACCAGGCAGCCCAGTCCCTGCCCGTTGTCGCAACGCACGTGGTCGGGCCGGACGAGCTGCACGCGCGCGCAGAGTCCCCAGTAGTCGTTCAGCGTCAGCACCGTCGCCGCGCCCGCTTCGCGCGCGACGTCGACCAGGCGCGCCGAGAGGTGCAGCAGGTGTTGGAAGTGGACGACGTCCGGACGCACGCGCTGGACGAGCTCGCGGAACGCCGCTTCGACGCGCGGATGCGCGTAGGACTCGCGCAGGCTCTGGTGGTCGAGGCGATGCGGCAGCCGCCAGACCGTCAGGCCGTCGTACTCGTCGCGCTGCAGGACGAACTCCTCGGGGCCGCCCTCGGCGACCGAGCGCTTCGGCGCGCTGCGCGCGAGCACGGTCACCTGGTGCCCGCGCCGCAAGAGCTCGCGCCCGAGCGTCTGCGTGTACACCTCGGTGCCCGCGAGCGTCTCCGGCGGGAAGCCGTGCGCGACCAGCAGCACCGAGAGCTCCTTGCTCGCGAGCACGCGCGTCTTCGGGTGCCGCACCGTGCTCCGTCCGCCGCGCCACAGCGCGTGGAACAGCGCGCCGCGCAGCTCCCGCGCGCGCGCCGCCTCCGTGTCGAGCTCGGCGCCGCCGAGTCCCTGCGCGGCGAGCGCCGCTCGATCGGTCGCCGCGCAGCGCTCCTCGAGCACGCGCGCGTCCTTCTCGCTCGCGACGCAGATGCGATCGAGCCACTCCGCGTTGAAGCGCGCGTCGATCTCGGCGCGTTTCGCGAGCTCGGCGGCGCCGTAGTCGTGGCTGTGCTCGACGGTCGCCGCGGCGTCGTAGACGACCGTGTGCCCGGCTTCGAGCAACGCGCGGGCGAGCAACAGGTCCTCGCCGAACTCGGTGCGCGGGAACGGATGCCGCTCCCACACCGAGCGTCGCACCGCCGACGCGACGTCGTTGAAGTTGTAGAGCACGCGCTTCTGGTGCGCGTCGAGCCGCGCGTACTCCGCGGGCGGCGGCATGCGCACCTCGCGGCGCTCGGCCGCGTAGCCGAGGTCCGACGCACTCAAGAGCTTGGTCAGCCGCGCCGCGTCCGGCCTCGGCACGTTGCGACAGTACGCGGCGGCGACCGCGGGGTCCTCGAAGTTCCGCGCGAGCGTCGCGAGCCAATCCGGCGAGCTCGGGATCGCGTCCTGGGTCAGGAAGACCAAGAGCTCGCCGCTCGAGCGCGCCGCGAGCCGATTGCGCGTGTCGCCGTGGTCGAACTCGAGCGAATGGATGCGTTCGAGCTCGAACGGCACCGGGAATCGCCCGCGCGCCGCCGCGAGCAGCTCCAGCGTGCGATCGGTCGACCCGGAATCGACGACGTGCAGGTCCCACGGCACGCCGACGCGTTGCGCGGCGAGCGCAGCGAGCACCCGTTCGAGGAACGCCTCGCCCTGGAACGTCGGGAGGAGGACCGAGATCGACGCGACGGCGGTCATCGACTCAACGCATGCGCCCGGTGGCTTCGCCGCGCGGCCCGCCGGCGTAGCCGTGACTGCCGACCCACTGCCCGAGCACCTGCGCGCCGCGCAGGATCGGCGAGCGCAAGCACGCGGACCATTTCCCCGCGCGCTCGGTGCGCGCGAGGTAGCGCAGGTCCGCCGCGACCTCGAACGCGAAGCCACGCGCGACGGAGACCAGGCTCGGCCGCAGGCGATGGCCGTGCACCAGACGGTGGAACGCGGCGTCGACGCGATAGCGCTCGTACGCCTTCGCCGGCGAGTAGTGGTGCGCGTGACGAGCGATCGCGCCCGGCACGAAGCGCAAGCGCCAACCGGCGGTCAGCGCGCGCGCGGCCCACGCGAAGTCCTCGCCGAACGCGAGATCGGGGAACGGGATCTTCTGGAACACGTCGGCGCGGATCGCGCTCGCGACGTTGTTGAAGCGGACGAACTCGGCGCGCTGCTCGGCGGAGAGCTCGTGCAGCCCGGCGACGTGATCGAGGTCGCGCACGAGCTCGTGCTCCTCGGCCTCAGGCAGATCGAGCACCGTGCGGGCGGTCAGCGGATCGTCGCTCTCGAACGGCAACACGCGGCCGTACGCGCCGGCGGTCCGTGGATCGGAGAAGACGCCCGCGAGCTCGGCGAGGAAGCGCGAACCCTCGGGGACGACGTCCTGGGAGAGGAAGACGAGCAGCTCGCCACGCGCCCGGAGCGCGCAGCGGTTGCGGGTCGCGCCGTGGCGGAACTCGCTCTTCGGGATGACCTCGATCGAGGCGCCGGCGCGCTTCAGCAGGTCGCGGGTGCCGTCGGTCGAGCTCGAGTCGATCGCGCAGATCTCGAACCCGCCGTCGACCTTCTGCGACGCGAGCGCCGGCAGGAGCCGCGCGAGATCGTCGGCGCCGTTGTACGTCGGCAGGATGATCGAGAGACGCGGGGCGGACATCGGGGCCCTCTAGTATGCACCAGCCACGAGCGCGCTGCTCGCGTCCGATCAGCGCGGCGCGTCCTTCCGCGGCCCCGCGGCGGCGACGACGATGATCGCCACGAGCACCGCGAGCACGACCGCCGCGGCGACGTCGCTCTGGAAGAAGGCCGGAAAGGTCTTCTCGCCCGCGGAGTCGACCTTCGCGAACAGCTCCGGGATCGCGAGCCCCGGCAGCCAGCCGTGGTCGCGGTCGTAGCCGGGCACGAACGTCAGCAACGCCGCCGCGATGCCGAGGATCGACGCGCCCGCGATCAGGCCGCTCGAGAACAGCGTGCCCTCGGGCTCGTCCTCGGCGTCGGCGACGCGGCGGTAGCGCTTGTCCGCGAGCTTGCGCGCGAGGCCGCCGAGGAACACCGGCAGCGTGCCCGCGAGCGGCAGGTACACGCCGACCGCGAACGTCAACGCGTTGAAGCCGAGCAGCTCGATGAAGATCGCGATCGCGACGCCGAGCAGGATCAGGTCCCACGGCAACTTGTGCGTGAGCAGGCCGTCGATCACCACCGACATCAGCCGCGCTTGCGGCGCGCGCAACTTGCCCGCGCCGATGCCGTCGTGACGACGGATCTCCGCTTGGCCGCTGGTGGGATCGACCAGGTAGATCCCCTCTTCGACGCCCGCGGGCAGGTCGCTCGCGGTCAGACGCACGAAGCGATACTCGGCGGTGTCGCGCTCGTCGATGCTCGTGATGCTCTCGGCGTCCTGCCACAGCGGCGCGGCGACGGCGAAGGGCTGCTCGAGCTTCTGCTCGGTCGTCTCCGACAAGTTGAGCGCGTACGCGGTCCAACCGACGGCGAGCACGCTGGTCAGCACGCCGACGAGCAACGCCGCCTGTTGCTTGACCGGCGTCGCGCCGACCAGGAAACCGGTCTTGAGGTCCTGCGAGCACGTCCCCGCGTTCGAGATCGCGATGCAGATCACCGCGCCGATCATCAGCGCCTGTCGGCCGTACTGCGCGCCCTCCCAACCGCGCAGGAGGAACAGCCCGCACGTCGCCATCAGCACGCCGATCGTCATCCCGGAGAGCGGGCACGACGACGAGCCGACCTCGCCGGTGATCCGCGAGCTCACGACCGCGAAGAGGAAACCGAGCACCAGGATCAGCGCGGCCCCCATCAGGTTCATCTCGAACGTCGGCACCGCCCAGATGAACCCGACGATCGCGAGCGCGCCGACGACGAGCACCGGAAGCGGCGTGTCGCGATCGGTGCGCTCGATCGACGCGCTCGACGCGCCGCCGAACAGCGACTTCGCCGACGCCGACAGCGACGACACGATCGCCGGCAAGGCTCGGATCAGCGCGAAGATGCCGCCGGTCGCGACCGCGCCCGCGCCGATGTGGCGCACGTACGCGTCCCACACGTCGTCGGGCGTCATGTCGCGGATCGGCACCGCGCCCGGCGCGAGGATCGCGTCCGAGGAGCCGCCGATCCACAGGATCAACGGGATCAGGATGAACGACGCGAGCAGGCTGCCCGCGACCATCAGCACCGACGTGCGGTATCCGATGATGTAGCCGACGCCGAGCAGCTCGGGCGCGACGTCGCAGCCGACTTGCGCGCCGCGGAACCCGGAGAGCGGCGCCGCGATCGAGCCTTTGACGCCGGCGAACACCGCCTGCAACGCCTTGAAGCCGGCGCCAATCCCGAGGCCCCAGAAGACCTTGGTCGCCGACGTGCCGCCCTTCTCGCCGGCTTGCAGGATCTCCGCGCAGGCCTTGCCCTCGGGATAGCGCAGCTTGCCGTGCTCCTTGACGATCAAGTAGCGCCGCAGCGGCACCATCATCAGCACGCCAAGCATCCCGCCGGTCGCCGCGATCAACGTCGTCAGCCCGACCTGCAACGGGAAACCGAGGAAGATCAGCGCCGGCACGGTGAAGACGACCGCGGAGGCGACCGACTCACCTGCCGAGCCGGTGGTCTGCACGATGTTGTGCTCGAGGATCGCGCGCTGGTCCTTGCGCTTCTTGATCGCCCAGATCGCGAGCACGGCGATCGGCACCGACGCGCTGGTGGTCAGACCGACGCGCAGCGCGAGGTACGTCGACGCCGCCCCGAAGACGATCCCGAGCAACGCGCCGAGCGCGACCGCGCGAAACGTCAGCTCCGGCGCACTCTCGTCCGCCGGGACCGCGGGTTGGAATCTCGGGGCAGTCTCACTCACACGCGGGGCTCACTCACGAGCGGCGCGCGCTCACACTTCGCTCTTCTTCATCGCCGCGCGGTAGAGCAGGTAGCCGAGCAGGCAGAACATGCCGGTCGACACGAGGTCGGGGGTGTACTCGCCGAACTGCGCGAGCCAGTGCTGGAAGCGCTCGCCGGGGCCGGAGAGGTACGCGATCAGCGACTTCTCCTTGCCCGCGTCCACGATGTCGACGCCGCTGAGCCCGCCGACGAACACTCCGGTCAGCGCACCGCCTGCGACCAGGCCGGTCGCGTACAGCATGCCCGGGCTGACTTCGCTCTCCGCCGCCGCGGCGCCGCGCTTCTTGTCGATCGCGCCGCGCAGCAAGCCACCGAGGAAGATCGTGAACGACGTCGCGAACGGCAGATAGGCTCCGACCGCCCACGCGAGCGGCGAGACGCCGACCAGGAACACCGCGACCGCCAGCCCCGCGCCGACCAGGATGTAGCCCCACGGCAGGTTCTGCGCGAGCACGCCCTTGATCACGGTCGCCATCAGCGTCGCTTGCGGCGCGGGCAGCTTGTCGCTGCCGATCCCGTGCACCATGCCTTCGGGCGCCATGCTCGTGTCGAGCATCTTGATCGTGAAGCCGATCGCGAGCACCGAAGCCACCACGCCGATCATCAGGCCGATCTGCTGGCGGATCGGCGTCGCGCCGACCAGATAGCCGGTCTTGAGGTCTTGGCTGGTCGCCCCCGCGTTCGCCGCGGCGATACACACGATCGCGCCGACGCACAGCGCGACCGGTTGGTTCGCCTCGCCGCCCAAGCCGAGCGCGAGGAACACCAGCGCCGTGCCGAGCAGCGTCGCGATCGTCATCCCGGAGATCGGGTTCGACGACGACCCGATGATGCCGACGATGCGCGAGCTGACGGTCACGAACAGGAAGCCGAAGACGAGCATCAATACGGCCATCGCGAGCTTGCCGGCGAATCCGCCGGGCAGCAGCGGGAGCGCGGTGAGCACGCCGACCAAGCCGAGCGAGCCGACACCGACCACCCAGATCGGGAGGTCGCGATCGGTGCGCTTGACCGCGCCCGCGCCGCCCGAGCCGCGCTTCATCGCACCGGCGGACTCGCGGATCGCGCGCCAGATCGTCGGAGCGGTGCGCACCAGCGTGATGATGCCGGCCATCGTCACCGCGCCCGCGCCGATGTAGCGCACGTACGCTTCGTACACCTTGCGCGGTCCGCCGGTGGTGGCGATCCACTCGTCGCTGCGACCGAGCATCGTCAGCGCAGCGTTGAGATCCGCTTCGGGCACCAGCAGCGAGAGCAGCGGGATCAGCACGATCCACGAGAGGATCGCGCCCGACACCATGATGCCGCCGACCTTCGGGCCGAGGATGTACCCGACGCCGAGGTACTCCGCCGTCGGCTCGCCGGCCACGGTCGCGTTCGGAAGGGTCGCGGTCTTGGCGCTGATGTACGCCGGCGCTTCCTTCCAGAACGCGAAGCACTTCATCAGCACGTTGTAGACGGCCCCGATGCCGACGCCCTGGAAGACGAGCTTCGCCATGTTGCCGCCCTTCTCCCCGGCGACGAGCACCTCCGCGCAAGCGGTGCCTTCCGGGTAGGGCAACGTGCCGTGCTCACCGACGATCAGCGAGCGGCGCAACGGCACCATGAAGAGCACGCCGAGGATCCCGCCGACCGCGGCGAGCGTCATGATCTGCGCGTACTCGAAGTACGCTTCGCCGTTCGCGCCGGGCGACAGGAAGAGCAGCGCCGGGATCGTGAACGCGACGCCCGCCGCGACCGACTCCCCGGCGGAGCCGATCGTCTGCACGATGTTGTTCTCGAGGATCGTCGGCCGTCCGAAGACGCGCAGCGCCGAGATCGAGAGCACGGCAATCGGGATGGAGGCCGAGACCGTCAAGCCCGCCTTCAGCGCGAGGTACACCGTCGCCGCGCCGAAGAGGATCCCGAACAGCGCGCCGAAGATCACCGCCTTGGGCGTGAACTCGGCGAGGTTCTGCTCGGCGGAGATGTACGGCTTGTGCTCTGCGACCGGCGCGGGGGCGGACTCGGGTTGCGGTGCGTGTCCCAAACTCTCCTCCTCTGTGCGGGGACCTGGAAAGGCGGTCGGATCCTAGCCAGGCGCGGGAGGGACGCAAAGCACGCGCTCGAAGGTCTCGGGCGCCCGTCGGCACCGCGGGCTCACCTGCGGCTCGGCTTCCGCGCTCGAGTTCGCTTCGACGGAGCATCCGGTGCCGCGAGTCGCGCGGCATGCTCGAGTTCGCCCGCGAGAGTCCGCTCGGCGCGCTTCGGCGATTCCTTCGGGTTCAAGCAGAAGAGGTCCCAGGCCTCGCCCTTCACTCCCCACTGGCGAACGTGCCAGCGGCCCGACTTCGGGTTCTTCTCGAGCGGGAAGACGGCGCAGCGCCACGGCTTGTAGCGGAAGCGATCGCCCTCGCTCGCGCCGACCTTGTGCAGCACGCAGCCTTCGTTCGCGTACACGCACCAGCCGTCGACGACCGCGAGCATCGGCAGCCCTTCCTTCTTGCGCGCGGTGACGAAGCCCGATGCCTCGATGCGCGCGCGCGCACGCGGCGACAGATGCGGCAGGAACTTGGAGAGGTGCTTCGCGATCCGACGTTCTTCGTCGAGTTCGACCGACGGCCGACCGTTCTTGCAGCACACCCCGCCGCAGGTCGGGAACACGCAGTCGAAACGGGCGGTGGCGAGGTTCTCGACCTCGATCGGAACTTGCTGGCTCATCGTGGGAGTCGTGGGGAGCGGCTGCGCGCGGCGCGCGCTCAACGCAGCCTTTTCTGGTAGATCACGCGGTCGTCGCCGTCCTCGTAGAAGTCGGGCACGCGCGCGACCTCGCGATACCCGGCGGAGGCGTAGAACGCACGCTGCGCGGCATACGACGGCTTGCCGCCGGTCTCGATCAGGATCAGGCGGCCGAGCTCCGCGCCGACCGCGTCCTCAACGGCGCGCACCAACGCCTTGCCGATGCCGTGGCCTTGCAGCGTCTTGTCGACCGCGATCCAGTACAGATCGAACGTGCCGAGCGTGCACGGCGTCGCCCCGAAGCACGCGTAGCCCGCGACGCGACCGGGCGCGTCGGCGAGCTCCGCGACGACGAAGCGATACCCGCCGCCGCCCGGCGTGAGGCCGAGGTCGATCAACTCCATGGCGACCGGGATCTCGTCGGGCCGAAAGGCCTCGGTGCCGACGAGCAGGCGCTCGAGCGGCTCGCGGTCAGCCGGCGCGAGCGCGCGCAGCACGACGCGCGAGCGCGCGCTCGGCGATGCGTGTGACGAGTTGGGCATGGCTCATTCCGCTGCGGCCCGCCGCGAGCGCGAAGCCGGCGTCGGGCGAGAGGTCGGGGTTCGGGTTGAGATCGATCGCGAACGCGCGACCGCGCGCGTCGAACCGCAGGTCGACGCGGCCGTAGTCGCGGCCGCCGAGCGCGGCCCACGCGGCGAGCGCCGTGCGCTCGACCTCCGCGCGCTCGGGTGGGGTGAGCTCCTTCGCGGCGCCGCTCGGCGTGCGGTTCCAGTCGTCGCTGCCCTCGAGCCACTTGCTCGCGTAGGTGACGATCCGCGGGACGTCCGGCGGGAACGCAGAGAAGTCGATCTCGCCGAGCGACAAGCACGTCGCCTGAGCGCCGTCGCCGAGCAGCGCGACGTTGAACTCGCGGCCAGCGACGAACTCCTCGAGCAGCGCGGGCTGGCGGTAGCGCTCGATCACGAGCTTCGCGCGGGCGCGCGCCGCGGCTTCGTCGTCGACGACGCTCGCGCTCTCGATGCCGTGGCTCGCGTCCTCGCGCGCCGGCTTGACGATCACCGGATACTCGAGCTCGATCGGCTCGTCCCCGCGCGCGAGCACCGCGCCGCGCGGCACGCGCACGCCGGCGGCGGCGAAGATCACCCGCGAGAGCGGCTTGTCGAGCGACAGCGCGAGCGTCCGCGGCTCGGAGCCGGTGTACTCGAGCCCCGCGAGCTCCAACGCGCCTGCGAACGCCGCTTCGAGGCCCGGATCGCCGCCGACCGACTCGACCAGGTTGAACACGAGGTCGGCGTCGAGGTCCGCGAGCAACCGCAGCAGGCGCTTGCGCTCCGGCCGCACCGGCACCAGCGCGACGGTCGCGCCGCTCGCCGAAAGCCCGTCGGCGACCGCACGCGCGCACGCGACGACCGCCTGCACCGCGACCGCGTCCTCCGCGGTCCCGCCGGCGAGGCCGTCGTCCTGGTTGAAGAGCACCGCGACTCGCATCAGAGCCCCCAACGCGCGCGCGCGGCGGCGACGACGCCGAGGATCACGTCGTCGTACTCGACGTGCGCGCGCTCGCAGAGCAACGCGAGGTCGCTCCAGCCGGGCTTGATGCCGGGCAGCGGATTCGCCTCGAGGAAGCGCGGCACGCCGTGCGCGTCGGCGCGGATGTCGATGCGCGCAAGGTCGCGGCAGCCGAGCGCGCGAAACGACGCGCGCGCGAGTTCCTCGATCGCCTCGACCTCGGCCTTCGGACGTCGCGGCGGCACTTGGTAGTCGACCTCGAGGTGCCAGTCGTCGTTGCGCTTGACCTCGAGCGAGTAGACGAACTCCGCCTGCGGCACCGCCTTCGACACGACTTCCATCACGCCGAGCACACGCAACTCGGCGCCGTTGCCGAGCAATCCGACCGTGAACTCCGGCCCGGAGCAGTACTCCTCGACCAACACCGGCTCGCGGTAATCGGCGAGCAGCTCGGCGACGCGAGCCGCGAGCTCGTCGGCGTTCGCCGCGCGCGATTTCTTGCGCACGCCGATGCTCGAACCCTCGAACAGCGGCTTCGCGAACAGCGGATACGCGAGCTCGAGCCCGCGCACGGCGTCGACGCTCTCGACGACCTCGAAGCGCGGCGTCGCGAGCCCGTGCGACGCGACCAACCGCTTCGCGACCGCCTTGTCGAGCGTCACCGCGAGAGTCAGCGGATCGGAGTGCGTGTACGGGATCTTCAGCATCTCGAGCACGCTCGGCACGTGCGCTTCGCGCGAGCGCGAGCCGAAGCCCTCCGCGATGTTGAAGACCAGGTCGCACGGCCGCGCGAGCACGTTCTCGAGGAACCTGCGTCCCCCGCCGAGCCGCCGCGTCGTGTAGCCGCCGCGCGCGAGCGCCCGCTCGATGCCCTCGACCGTCGCGAGCGAGTCGAACTCCTCGTACCGATCGTCGGGCTCGCCGTCGGCGGGCGCGAAGTCGGCCTTGAGATCGAAAGCGATCCCGATCTCCATCGTGGGCTCCGTCGGCGCCTTACTTGTCGCGCTTCTTGGTGCGGGCCGCGCGCTCGGCGCGCGTCGAGCCCCGGTGCACCCACTTGCTCTTGCCGACGACGGGTGCCGCGCCGTTCCTGCCGTTCGACGCGGACGAGCCGTTGCCCGAGGCCTGGCCGTTGCCGGCCGGCGTGCCGTTTCCCGTGGCGCCCGCGGCGTGGCCGTTGCCGTTCGAGCTCGGCGCGCCGGCGCTCGCCGCCTCGACGCGCTTCTTGTTGGAGCCGGCGAGCGCGACCGGTCCGCTGGCCGCGGGCGGCGCCGCCGGCACAAGCACGTCGTTCGGGCTCGCGTTCGCCGCGCGCGGCTCCAGGTACTCGTAGAGCTTGCCCTGGTAGTTGCGCAGCAACGCGCGCCCCTTCTCGCGGTCGTAGTGCAAGAGGTAGTCGGGCTGCACCGGGATCTTGCCGCCGCCGCCCGGCGCGTCGATCACGTAGGTCGGGATCGCGAGGCCGCTGGTGTGGCCGCGCAAACCCTCGATGATCTCGATGCCCTTCGCGATCGGCGTGCGGAAGTGTTCCGCGCCGCGCACCGGATCGCACTGGTAGAGGTAGTACGGCCGCACGCGCATCTTCATCAGGCCGTGGCAGAGCGCCTTGATCGTCGCGACGTCGTCGTTGACGCCCTTCAGCAGCACCGCTTGGTTGTTCAGCGGCACGCCGGCGCGCGAGAGCTTGTCGCAGGCGCGCGCAGCGTCGGGCGTGAGCTCGTTCGGATGGTTGTAATGGACGTTGATCCAGAGCGGATGGTGACGCGCGAGCATCTCGCAGAGCTCGTCGTCGATGCGTTGAGGCAACGCGACCGGCACGCGCGTGCCGATGCGGATGATCTCGAGGTGCGGGATCGCGCGGAGCTTGGAGAGGATCGAGTCGAGCTTCGCCGTCGCGAAGTTGAGCGGATCTCCGCCGGAGACGACGACGTCGCGGACGCTCGGCGTGCGCGCGATGTAGTCGACCATGCGATCGATCTCGACGTCGGCGGACGCGCCGTCGTACATCGTCCGCTTGCGTGTGCAGTAGCGGCAGTAGATCGCGCAGTTGTTCGAGAGCACCATCAGCACGCGATCCGGATAGCGATGCGTGATGCCGGGCACCGGCGAGAACTTCTCCTCGCCGAGCGGATCCTCGTCGCCGACCGCGCGGTAGAGGTTCTCCTCCGCGAGCGGCACGACCTGGCGCAGGAGCGGATCGTTCGGATCGTCCGCGTCGATCAACGACAGGTAGTAGGGCGTGATGCCCATGCGGAAGTCCGAGAGCACTTGGCTCCGCGCCGCCCACTCCGCGGCCGGGATCGGCAGGAAGCGCGCGAGCTCCTCGAGCGTCGTCACGCGATGCCTGAACTGCCAGCGCCAGTCGTTCCAGTCCGCGTCGCTCGCGTCCGGATAGTAGTGCTCTCGGCCGCGCCGCGTCGTGCGACGGCCGAGCCGCTCTGCCAGAGACTCCACGTTCATCGGAGTGCTCGCTCGATCCTCGTTCCGATCGCGCACTCGGGGCCGATGCGCTGTCTGGATGCCCACGTCGCGCGCTTCGAAACGAGCCACGGATGGCGCGCGCAACGCAAGCTCGCCGGTCTCGACCTCCGCCCGAGCGGTGGAGGCTGATTCGATGGGGGCGCGTCGAGCTCCGGCCGTTCGACCGGTGCTTCCACTTGCGGCGCGCTCTCACCCGTCTCGCGGCGGATCATGGGGCGAAATTCCAGCCTGACGTGACCTGGAGATCAAGCCGAGCGACGCGAATGCGTGCGGGTGGGACACGGAGTCGCGCAGCGGACGACCAACACCGTCCGCGCCGCCGGCGCCGATCCGGCTTGGCGAGCCGCCGCGGGCACCGGCTGGCGAAACGGTTTCAGCTGGTCGGGCGGTAGCGCATGGCGCACCCGGCGGTCGCGTCGACCAGCCAAAGCTCCCCTCGGGCCTCGATCCAGATCGGTGCGAGCCCCCGACCGGGCGGCAAGGCGCTGCGCAGGTCGACTTGCGAGGTTGAACCGGTCGCGATGTCGAAGACGAGCACTCGCCCCTCTCGGAACGCGAAGACGCGGGCGCCCTGATTCGCGATCGTCGCGCTGGTGTATCCAAGACACGGGCCCGCGGCGCGCGGCGCTCCGTCGTCCCCGAAGACCGCGAGTTCGCGACCCTGGAGCGCGAGCGAACCGTCGGGGCCGAGCGACCTCGCGCCGAAGAACTGGTTCCCGAGCCACCGACCGCTCGACGAACGCGCGTGATGAACGAGCTCGGTCCCGTTCGCCGCCTCGAGCCGCACGTCGAAGTACCCGCTGACCCACGTCGCGCCATCCAGACGCGGGTTCTCGATCCCGCAGGTCGAGCGCGGGCCGACGAAGCCCCCGTCGGATGCGAACGACCAAGCGGGTTGACGCTCGTCCCACTCCGATTGGACGAGCAGTCCACCGTCGGGTTGGGACGCGACTAGTTCGATCGAAGCCCACGCGAGGCGGAACGTCTCGCTCGGAGCGCGCCATGTTCGCGCGAGCCGGCCGTCGAGCGCGAGTTCGAGCACTTCGATGCCGCGTGCTTCGGCGAAGTAGAGCCGCTCGCGCCCGTCGCCACCGACGAGTTCGAGCCGCCGCCGGCCCGCGACCTCGAGCGACTGCACGTCGACGAGTTCCAAGCCGAACGGCGCGAGAGGGAGCTCGGCGACGCTCGGCTCGTGCGATGCGCGGAGCACGAACGCCTCGGTGTCGAAGGTCTCGCAGGCGACACTCTCGACGACGTCCACGGTCGGAACAGACCGGTCGGGATTCACCGCGAAGCTCTCGCGCTCACCCCGAACGTACGAAACGACGGAGAACCGTCGGTCGCCGTCGATCGAAAGCGATCCGCGCCGGCGCTCGAGCCACGGCAACGCAACGGGACCCTTCGCCGGCGTGAACTCGGCCGCATCGAATCGCGACCAGCGCTCAAGGCCGTCGAGATCGAGGAGAGCCGCAAGCGAACCGCCGTACGGCTGACCGGTGTGGAACTGGGCGAGCACGTAGGGCGTCCCCGGCAGGCGGCGCAACGCCAGCGGATCAAGAACACGCACGTTCGTATTCAGCGCACGCTGGACTTCGACGTCAGGCAACCGCGCGCCGTCCGACACCCGAGCAGAACACCAGCGCAGGCCGGTGTTCCTCTCCGCATGGCCACGGAGCAGGAAGATTGCGCGATCGAACTCCCGCGCGAGCACGAAACGCTCGACGCTTGGCTCGGGCCCGCTGTCAACGTACCTCAATGCGATGCGCCGCTCGGCGAGGTCGACGGAGAGCGACCCGTCGGGCGCGATCACCACCAAACGGACATCACCGCAACTTCCATTCTCAGGCCAGGGGACGTCACCAAACGTGTACGCGCACCCAATGACCCAGCCTTCGTCGTCGACCTCGGCGTCGAAGAGCGTCCACGCACGCTCGCCCTCCCACGCGGTCGAACCGCTCGCGCTCAAGCGATAGCGCGCGGGCCCGGCGCCAAAGCGACTCGATGGATCGACGAGAAGCTCGAACTCACCGTCGGGCGATACGTAGGTCGTCGGATCGACGTACTTCGGTCCGGAGCCCGGACCCGGCGAGTCGCAGGCGACGATGGCGAGGCAGAGCGACGCTAGCACTCGCTCGATAGCTCGTGCAGAGGCAGGCGTTGCACGCGACTCAAGGCGTCACGCGGAACAGCGTCCCCGCGTCCGCATCGAGGACGTAGAGCACGCCGCCGGGCGTCTGCGTCAGAGACAGCACGCCGCCCGGCGTGAAGTCGGCGAGCGCGCTCGCGCAGTCGGACCACAGCGGGCAGTCGACCGTGTCCTGCCCGCCGCTCATCCGCCGCAGGATCCCGGTCGCGGAGTCGATCCAGTACACGTCGCCTTCGCTGGTCGCGAGCGGCGAGACCGGCGCGGCGAGTTGCGCCGCCTCGCCGTCGCCTTGCACCGTCGCGCTCGTGCCGTCGCCGGCGATCGTCGACACGGTGCCGGTCGGTCCGGAGAAGCCCGCGCTGCCGAACGCGAGCTCGCGCAGCTTGTTGCCGCCCGACTCGGTGATCCACAGCGAACCCGAGCAGCGCACGGAGAGTCCGCTCGGCGTGTCGAAGCCCGCGCTCGCGAGCGAGCCGTCGAACGAGAACGCGGAGCCGAGGCCGCACACCGTGACCACGCAGCCCGAGGTGACCACGCGCAATGCATGGTTGCCCGGATCCGCGACGTACACCGTCGACCCGGTCGAACCGGTCGGGCACAGCGCGACCGACGACGTGAAGCTGAATCGCGACGCGCCGATCGGGCAGTCCGCGGTCGGCAGCACCGCGGGCCCGTCCGCGAAGCCCGGTGTGGTCGACGGCGTCCCCGCCCACAGCTCGACCGTGTCCGGCGTCGCGCGATCGACCTTCAGGATCGTGTTCGACGTCTTGTCGGCGACCAGCAGCGAACCCGCGTCGAGCACGCAGATGCCGCCGAGTTCCGGCGGCGCGCCGATGCCGAGACCGTTCAGGTAGGTCGCGATCGTGCCCGCGGCGACCAACTCGGTCTCGACCGGCGCGCCGCCGGAGACGTCGAGCTCGACGATCTGACCGAGGTCGCCGGTCGCGTACAGCGTCTCCGAGTCGCCCGCCGCGCACACCGCTGAGCTCGCGCCGATCACCAGCGTCGCCAGCACCTCCGCGGTCGGCGTCTGCGGCGGCGTGAACGTCTGATCGGGGCCCGTGCAGCCCGCCGCGGCGAGCGGCGACGGCACGATCGTCACCGCGGTGGTCGACGGGCTCTCGCCGTTGCGACAGGCGGCGAGCAGGAGCAGCGACGGAACGACGAGCGCGCGCGGGGCGTGGAGCATGCGCCCAGTCTCCGTCGCCGGCGCGGGCGGTGCAAGCGCGCCGCCGCCTCGCGCGCGATCGACGACTGCGCGACTGCCGCGTGCGCGACGGACCCCCGCGCACGGGGTGCGAACCGCGACGTCGGCTCCGCGAACCGTCGCGAGCGGGCGACGCCGATCGCCGCGTGCGCGCTCCGCGTTCGTTCAGTGCTCGCCGCTCTGCTCGGTCGGCGCCTCGGTGCTCGGCGCGGCGATCTCGCTGACCTCGACTTCCTTGCCGTCGCAGACCAGCAACCGACCTTCGCTCTCCTCGCGCGTCACCAGCTCGACCGGGCCCTTCCACACCGCGCTGAGCCGCAGCAGCGTCTCGCGCGCGTGCGCGAGCTGCAGGTCGCGACCGTCGTGGTGGTGCAGGAGCGAGAGCTCGCCCTTGCCGTGCGCGTCGACCGCGACCAGCTCGATCTGCGGTAGGCCGCCCCACGCGAGCTCGCCGAGCAAGCGGTCCTTCACCTTGCGCCAATCGCGATCGGTGACCTCGGTGCGCGCGGTGCGGGCGTTCTTGCCGTAGAGGAAGAGCATCTCTCGCTCGACGAACGTCTCGTCGACCAGCTCGTCGATCAAGCTCGCGTCGTTGTGGCGGCGGCGCAACGCGAACACGTCGTGGCCGAGTTCCTCGGCGTAGCGGAAGAGCTCGATGCCGAGCTTGTACGGGTTGACGCGGCCGGGAGCGCGCGCGGTCGCGCCGCTGTGGCAATCGGCGAAGTCGACGATCTCGCTCGCGTCGAGCACGCCGCCGGTCAGGATCCGCGAGTGCCAGAACGACGCCCAGCCTTCGTTCATGATCTTGGTCATGCGCTGCGGCTGGAAGTAGTACGCCTCGGCGCGCACGATCCGCAGGATCTCGCGCTGCCAGTCCTCGACCGGCGCGCGCTCGCAGAGGAAGCCGAGGATGTCGTACGTCGGCGGCGCGCCGAGCGACGTCGGCTTCGTCTTCGCCAAATGGCCGCGCAGCGGCAGGTACGGGTCGAGCAGGGTCTCGAGCGAGAGCGCCGCGTCCATGAACGTCTCGACGCGCTCGAGCCCATGGCGATCCACCAGGCGGCGCACCGTGGTCGAGTGCTGCCCCATCGTGTCGAGCATGTGGCGATCGGTCGCCTGGAACCAGCAGTTGTGCGCGAAGAAGTCGGCGTGGCCGCAGACGTGCGCCATCACGAGCTTCTGCTCCAAGAGCGAGTTCGACTTCACCAAGTAGGCGACCACCGGATCGTTGTTGATCACGAGCTCGTAGATCTTCGAGAGCCCGTACTCGTAGCCCTTCTCGAGCCGCTCGAACTCCATGCCGAACCGCCACGACGGATAGCGCACCGGGAAGCCGCCGTACGCCGCGATGCCGTTGACGTCCTTCGCGTCGAGCAGCTCGAACACGATCTCGTAGAAGTCGAGGCCGTAGCCGCGCGCGACCTTCTCGATGCGCTCCGCCCAGAGCGCGAGCTCCGGCGTCAGCGAACTCGAGCGACGTCGCGCGAACTGCATCGTCAACGCCCCTTCCCGAGGAACGACCGGATCGCGGCCGCGATGTCGCCGCGGTCCGACACCGAGCTCGTCACCAGCCGTTCGTCGCCGCCGAGCGCGTCGTCGAGGTCCTTCTTGAACTGCCCGGAGCCGTACGCGCTCTTCACCTGGCCGTAGCAGAACTGGTTGCAGCGCGGGAGGAGCTCGTCCTTCAGCAACGCGACGCAGCGCTCGGTGTCGCGCGCCGACCAGTTGTCGCCGTCGGAGTAGTGGAACGGGTAGATGTTCCAGTCCTCGGTGCGGTACTTCTCCTGGATCAGCTTGAGCGCGAGCTCGTACGCCGAGCTGATCTTCGTGCCGCCGGACTCGCGGAGGTGGAAGAACGCGTTCTGGTCGACGACCTTCGCGACCGCGTCGTGGACGATGTAGACGACCTCGATGTTCCGGTACTGGCTGCGCAGCCACGTGTCGATCCAGAACGCCTCGATGCGCACGATCTCCTTCTGCTCGCGCCCCATCGAGCCCGACACGTCCATCATGTGGAAGATCACCGCCGACGAGTCCGGAACCGGCGCCGACTTGCGCGCGCGGTAGCGCTGGTCCTCGCGATCCGGCACGACCTTCGGGTTCGCGGGATCCCATTCGCCCGCGGAGATCGTGCGCAGCAGCGCCGCCTTGAACGTGCGACGCATGTGCCGCAGCGAATCGGGACCCGAGCGCCGCACGCCGTTGTAGCGGCCGCCGTCGGTCGAGATCTCGCGCTTGCCGCGCGGTTGGATGTTGGGGAGCTGGAGCTCCTTGCCGAGCATCTCGGCGAGCTCCTCGAGCTCGACTTCGACCTCCAGGATGTGCGCGCCTTCGGCGTCGCCCGCCGCGCCTTCGCCGCCGCCCTCACCGTCCTTCTCCCCGAGCGCCTCGCCCTTCTCGCCGGGCCCTTGGCCGACACCGGCCTTCTGATTCTCGCCGAAGCGGAAGCGCGGGAGCTCGATCTGAGGAATCGGCACCGACACCGCGTGCTCGCCTTGGCGAGCGATCAGCTCGGAGTTCGAGAGGTACTTGCGCAGGTCCTGACGGATCCTGCCGCGGACGATCTCGCGGAATCGCGCTCGGTCGACTTCGATCCTGAACAAGCGGCCCTCCCGCGGCTCACGCCGCCTCGGGCAGCGGTCCCTTGGCGTCGCCGCGCGCGAAGAGCCCCGCGACGTGCTGCAGGATCTCGTCGGCCGACGGCTCGTCGTAACCGAATTGACGCATCAGGCGATCGCGGATCACCGCGATCTTCTCCTGCGTGTCGGGATCGACCACCGACGACACCAAGGTCGTCAGTTGGATCGAGTCGCGGCGGTCCTCGAACATCTTGAGCTCGAGAGCCTTCGAGAGGCGCTTGTTCTGGCGGTAGTCGAAGATCTTGCCCTCGCGCTGGCACTCCGCGACGTAGTTCATGAGCTCGTGGCGGAAGTCGTCCTTGCGCGCCTCCGCGATCTCGATCTTCTCCTCGATCGAGCGCATCAGGCGCTCGTCGGGATCGCTCGCGCGGCCCGCCGGGTCGATCACCTTCTCGCGGGTCGTGTAGGCGCGCACGTTGTCGACGTACTTCGAGCAGAGCCGATCGATCGCTTCGCGGTCGGACGCGATCGCGACCTGGACCTCGTGCTTGATGATCTCCTCGTACTCCTCGCGCGCGGTGGCGACGAGCTGGATGTAACGACGCCGCTGGTCCTCGTTGGAGATCAGCGAATGGTGCAAGAGCCCCGACTCGAGCTTCTCCAGCACGTCGAACGCGCCCAGCGTCGGCTTCTCGGACACCAGCGCCGCCGCGATCTTGTCCTGGACGTAGCGCGGGCTGATCCCGACCAGCCCTTCGCGTTGCGCGAGCGCCTTCATCTCGCGCACGTGCTCCGGCCCGAAGCCGGCGACCTCGCCGCCGTCGTAGAGCCGCGCCTTCTGCAGCACGCTCAGGTTCGGATGCGTCGGATCGTCGAGGCGCGTCATCACCGCCCAGAGCGCGGCGATCTCCAGCGTGTGCGGCGCGATCGAGCGGCCGGCGATGTCGCGGCGAGCGAATTGGCGCTTGTAGATCTGCACCTCGTCGGACACGCGCAGGTTGTACGGCACGTCGATCTTGATGGTGCGGTCGCGGAACGCCTCCATCAGCTCGTTGGTCTGCAGCTTCTTGTACTCGGGCTCATTGGTGTGCCCGATGATCACCTCGTCGATCGAGGTCTGCGCGAACTTCTTCGGCTTGATCGAGTGCTCCTGCGTCGCGCCGAGCAGGTCGTACAGGAACGCGACGTCGAGCTTGAGCACCTCGATGAACTCGAGCAGCCCGCGGTTCGCGATGTTGAACTCGCCGTCGAAGTTGAACGCGCGCGGATCGGAATCCGAGCCGAACTCCGCGATGCGGCGGTAGTTGATGTCGCCGGTGAGCTCGGTCGAATCCTGGTTCTTCTCGTCCTTCGGCTGGAAGGTGCCGATGCCGACGCGGTCCTTCTCGGAGAGCACGAAGCGACGGACCTTGACGTGCTCGATCAGCTTGGTCCAGTCGCCTTGGTAGCGCGCCATCAGCTCCTGGTAGTACCAGCGACTGACCGGATCGAGCTCGCCCTGGATCGCGAGCTTGTACTCGCGCTTGTTCTTCTTGTTGAGCTTCTGCTCGACCGACGCACGCGCCTCGTGCGGCACCAAGAGCAGCGGATCCTGGTTCATCGGCGAGCGCACGACCTGACCGTCGACGTGCCACTCGAACGTGTACAGCGCGCCCTCGTCGGAATACGAGTAGAGCTCGAGCCCGCGCTTCAGGATCCGGACGATGGTCGACTTCGAGGACCCGACCGGCCCGTGGAGCAAGAGGACGCGCCGTTCCGGCCCGAAGCCGCGTGCGCCGGCGCGCAGCGTCTGCACGAGCTCGTCGAGCGGCTTGTCGAGCCCGTACACCGCGTCGCGACCGCCGTCGAACGGGTCGTCGAAGAGCTTCCAGCGGCGCGCTCGGTCGCGCGCGCTCGGAGCCTCGGAGCCGTGGCTCTCGATCATGTCGATCAAGCGCTGCCACGCGTTGCGCGCCGGTTCGGGATCGCGCTCGAGGATCGCGAGGTAGTCCGCGAACGTCCCTTCCCAATGGAGTGCGCTGTACTTCGCGCGATCGCAGCGCGAACGGACGGTGTCGAACAAGGACTTCGGTGCGTCGGGCATGGGGAGGTGCGTTGGGCTGGTCCCTCGTCGCGGTGGTCTTTAGCCCCGGCGACGCGAGCGGCGGAGGGCGTCGGGTCAGAACTTCGGCCGGATCCGACGACAACCTGAGCACCTGCCCGTGCCCCGAGCGTCGGTCTCGCGAGCGCGGAGTCCGAGGGCCCCGCGCGCTCGCGCCGCGCGCCCCGGAACCCGACGGAGCGCGCTGGAGCGATCCCTGGAGCGAGAATCCGAGTTCCTTCCGAACCCGCGCGCGAGCGATCCGTCGAAGTTCGTCGAACCTAGACGTTTCTCGCACCCGTCGACGAGCGCACGGGTTCGCGCTCGCCATGGCGAGCGCGGGCGGCGGCGCCTAAGCTCGTCGTCATGTCGACGCCTTCGGTTCGCACCGCGCCTTTCTTCGCGTTCCTCGCGCTCTGCGTCGCGTGCGACGCGACCGGCGCCGCACCCGAGCACACCGCGTTCGACGCCGAGCGCGCCTGGAAGCACCTCGAAGCGCAAGTGGGCTTCGGCCCCCGACCGACCGGTTCGGACGCGCTCGAAGCGACGCGGCTCTACCTCGAAGGCCAGTTGCGCGCCGCCGGGCTCGAGCCGAAGCGCGAGGTCTTCGACTGCCCCGAAGCGCCGTACGGCGCGATCCGGGTCACCAACCTGCTCGCCGACATCGTCGCGCCGGGCGCGGACGCGGCCAAGCTCCCGATCGTCGTGCTCGCCACGCACTACGACACCAAGAAGATGGGCTTCCCGTTCGTCGGCGCGAACGACGGCGGTTCGAGCACCGCGGTCGTGCTCGAGCTCGCGCGCGTGCTCGCCGAGCGTCCGAGCTCGCGCGTCGTCTGGCGCATGCTCTTCCTCGACGGCGAGGAAGCGCTGCGGCCCTATTGGGAAGACCCGGACAACCGCTACGGCTCACGGCACCACGTCAAGGCGCTGGTCGAGCGCGGCGAGGCGAAGCGCGTCAAGGCGTGCATCCTGCTCGACATGGTCGGCGACGCGAACCTGGTGCTGACGCGCGACAGCTACTCCGATCCTCGACTCCAACAGATCGTCACCGACACCGCGGCGGAGCTCGGGCTCGAAAAACACCTCGGCCGCACGCCCGAGCTGATCAAGGACGACCATCTCTCGTTCCTCGCCGAGGGGATCCCGTCGATCGACCTGATCGACTTCCAGTACGGCCCGGCGAACGCGTATTGGCACACCCGCGACGACACGCTCGCGAACTGCTCGAAGGAGAGCCTGGGCGTGATCGGCAAGCTGGTGCTCGGCGCGGTCCCCGCGCTCGAGGCGTTCGCGACCCGTTGAACGGCCGCGCGCGTCACGTTCGCCGCGACGCCGCTCCGCTCACTCGAGCGTCGCGCGCGCTTCGACCGCGCCGTAGCGGACGCCGGCGCAGCGCACGACCAGCGTGGCGCCGGCCTGCCCCTGCACCATCAGCCTGACGCGCATCCGAGCGCCGCCGTCGAGCGAACCGAGCTTCGGCGGCTCGACCGTCGCCGCGTGCGGCTCGAAGTCGAGCGCGGCGCCGGCGCGCGTGCCGAGCGCGAGCAGCTTGCCGCCTTCGAGCCCGAGCGCGATTCCATCCTGCAAGCCGCGCTCGCGACCGAGCAACGTCGTGCCGCCGAGCGCCGAAGCGTTGACGAGGTCGAACTCCGCTTGCCAGAGGTCGCTCTTCTGCCGCGTCAGCGACACCGCCTCGATCGAGAGCCGCGGCAGCGCGCTCGCGAGCTCGAGCAGGACGCGCGTGTGCTCGCGCCCGAGGTCCAGGATCTCGCTCGGCGGCGGCACGCCTTCGCCGGCCGCGGTCCGCACTTCGAACGGGAACGCGCCGAGCTCGACCAAGGCGAACTCGCCTAGGCTTCCGCGCGCGCGAGGCCGACGGTCGGCGCCGAGCACCGTCAGCGCACCGCGCGATGCCGGCAGCGCGGCGAGCACGCGCGCGTACGCCTCGCGGTCCGCGGCGGGCAGGTCCGCCCGCGCGGCCGGAGCGAGCTGTCCTGCAGCGGTCGCGATCACCTGCGCGACGTTGGGCCGCGCGAGCAGCGCGTCGACCAACGCGCGCGTCTCCGGCGTCGACAACGGATACGGACCTGCGCCGTCGGCGAACGGATCCCACGCGGTCGGGAAGTCGCGTTCGAGGTGCGTGACGTCGGTCGCCGCGCGCGCGCGGCCGGCGAAGAGTTCGGCGCGGCGATCGGGATCGGCGCACGGCACGAGATAGAGCGTCGCGCGGCCGAAGAGCTCGCCCGCCTTCGGATCGCGCGCGTGGTTTTGCAGCAGATCGTAGAGCGCGTAGAGCGACATCTCGGTGCCGACGACGTCGCCGTCCGAGAGCCCCGAGACCAGCGCGATCGCCGGCCGCGCCGCGAGCTCGCCGCGCGCGCGCTCGCCGATCGTCGCGAGCCACAGCTCGCGCCCGCCCGCGCTCCGTCCGAGCGATTCGACCGACACGAACTCCGGATACGCAGCCGCGAGCTTCTCCAGCGCGCCGCCGAGCTCGGGCACGTCGTAGTAGTGCTGGAAGTCGAGCTCGACGCGCTTGTCGGGCGCGCTGTTCAGTCGCGCGGCCGGCGCGGCGTCCTGCGCGACGAGCGCGAGCGCCAAGGCGAACGCGATCACGGCTTGACCTCGCGGACGACGTTCGGCGTCCATTCGGACACCGCGCTCAACGTGAACTGCGAGCCCTCGGGCGCGAGCACCACCCACTCGTACTCCTCGCTCGACTCGCCGCCGAGCAGGCGAGCGCGCTCGATCCGCGCGCTGCCGGCGAAGAGCTGCGCGCCCGCCGGCAGTCCGAGCTCGAGCGTCAGCGCGGACGCCTTCGCACCGCGCGCGCGCGCCGCGAGCCCGGTCGGCAACAGACCGGCGTTGCGCACCCGCGCCTGGATCCGACAGACGTCGCCGTCGCGCGTCGCCTGCGTCACGCGCACTTCGAGCTTCGGCAGTCCGGCGACGAGCTCGCGAACGAACTCGGTCGAGCCGCGCAGCGCGCGCGGCAAGCTCTCCAGCGGCGGGTTGGCGACGGTGCGCGACTCGAAGCCGCCGACCAGCGCCTGCACGCCGCCGCCGAGATCGACCGGGCTCCATTCGACGAACCCGATGCCGCCCTTCGAGTTGTCGAGCCAGATGGCCCACGCGCGATCGCTCTCGCCGGGCGCCGGTCGGCCGTTGGAGAGCCCGCGCTCGTGCGGCTTGCCGTTGGGCCGCGGGCTGAAGCGCGCATCGGTCGCCGCGACGTCGGTCGCGAGCTCGACCTCGGGCCCCCACCACGCGACCTCCATCGCGATCGAGCGCTCGACCGCGTAGAACCAGTCGACCGCCGCGCCGCCGCGGCACGCACCGCGCGCTTCCGCGAGCGTCGTGCCGTTGCGCTGGCGACGTCCGGTCGCGACCTGGAACACCTCGCCGACGCGCTCGAAGACGGCGCGATCGTCGGGAGCGAGCCACTCGATCGCCGCGGAGGATCCGCTCGCTTCGACCGGCGCGCCGCCGGGCGAAGCGAGCACGCCGTGATTGCCTTGGAAGAACAGCGCGAGCACGGTGCGCCGCGCGAGCGCGAGGTCCGCGAGCGCGCGCGCCGGCGGCGCCGACAGCGGAAGCGTGCCTTCCAGCGGCTCGACGCGCGTCGTGCTGCGTCCGAGCGGGAAGTTGCGATCGAGCACGATGCCGCCGGGCGGATCCTCGTTGTAGCGGCCGTCGCCGTCGTCGTCGCGGCCCTCGCGGCAGAGCACGTAGCGCACGCCGTCGTTCGGTCCCGCGGCGACCAGGAAGCGTTGATCCGCGGTGCGCGTCCACTGACCGCGCGGATCCTCGATCAACATGCTGAGCGCAGCGCCGTCGCCGTCGAGGTCGTCGGGCCCGTCCTCGTCGAGGCGGCCGTCGTGATCGTCGTCGAAGGGCGAGAGGTCGCGTCCGTCACCGACGTCGCTCGCGAGCGCGGTGCCGAGCGCCCATGGGCTCGCCCACGGGATCGCGATGTACGTCAGCTCGGTCGAGAGCGCTTCGTCGCGCAGCAGGTCCGACACCACCGAGAGCACCGCTTCGCCGCCGGCGAGCGAAAGCCCGTCGAGTCCGCCGATCAACAGCACGGTCGGCCGTTCCGCCGGCGGGATCGGGCCGGGCTTCGCGAGCTCGAGCGCGCACCACGGCGCGCCGTCGGGCCCCACGACGCCGAGGTCGAGAGGCTTGACCCAATCCGGTCGCGCTGCGCTCCACGCCGCCGCGAGTTCGACGACGTCGGCGTACGCACGGTAGCGCGGTGAGAAGCTCGGCAGCGGCTTCGGCGCCGCCGGCTCGGCGACGATCACGGGTTCGCCCTGGCTCGCGGGCGCCTCGGGCTCGGTCTCGACCGGCGGGTCTTGGACCGGCGGATCCTGCGGCGGATTCTCGACCGGCGGCTCCTGGACCGGGGTCTCGACCGGCGGCGCGGGAGTCGGCTCCTGCCCGGCGTCCGCCGGCGCGCTCTGCACGTTCGACGCGGCGGGCGCATCCGGCGCCGTGGTCGGATCGACGCGCGGCGAGCTCCCGGACGACGGCTCCGTGCGGACCGGCAGCGGAGCTTGGGCCCGCAGCGCGCCCGCCAGGCACAGCCCGGCGGCGAGCCACGCCCACCGCTTCCTCACGCTCCGAAGCCTCACGCTCTCGAACTCCATCCCCCGCGGCGATCTCCGCGAACCGGCGATGATAGCGACGCGCGGCCGACGGTCAGCCGCGCTGCGCACGGTTGTACGCAGGCTGGATCGGCTGAGCTGGCCCCAAACTGGGCTTTTCTCGACGGATTCGCGGCGGCCGAACCGGCGAGCTCAGCCGGCGGGCGTGTCGGCGGTCGAGGGTTCCTGCGCCAGCGCGCCGGTCGGATCGGCCTCGGACGCCGCCACGGGATCCCCGATGCGCTCGCCGTCGACCGACGGATCGCCCGCGGGCTGCGCCGGCGCGAGCGCGCCGACCGGTTCCGTGGCGGACTGCGGCAGCGACTCGTCCGGCGCCTGCCGCGCGGCCGCGCGCTTGCGGCGGCGTTCGGGCTTGAGCTCGACGATCGGCTCCGAAGGCGGCTCCTCGGTCGGCTCGGGCTCCGCCTCGACGCGGGCGCGCACCTCGGCGCGCGACTCGACCGCGGCGGCGGCGTTGCCGGTCGCCTCCGGGTCGATGCGATCGATGTCGCCGAACTGCACGCTGACGTGGCGCGACACGCCCTTCACTTCCATCGTGACGCCGTAGAGCGCCGAGCACGACGCCATCGTCCCCTTGTTGTGGGTGACGACGACGAACTGCGTGTGCTGACGGAAGTTGTCGAGCATCGCGAGGAACCGGCCGACGTTCGCGTCGTCGAGCGCGGCGTCCACTTCGTCCAGCACGCAGAACGGGCTCGGACGCGCTTGGAACACCGCGAACAGCAGCGCGAGCGCGGTCATCGTGCGCTGGCCGCCGGACAGGAGCCCGATCGGCAGCATCTCGCGGCCCGGGGGCCGCGCGGTGATCTCGATGCCCGCTTCGAGCGGTCCTTCGCCCGGCAGCAGGATCAGGTCCGCCTTGCCGCCGCCGAAGAGCTGGCGGAAGAGCGTCTGGAAGTGCGTGCGCACGTCCTCGAAGGTCTCGAGGAACAAGCGCTCGCTCTCGCGGTTGATCTCCGCGAGCGCTTCTTCGAGCGTCTGGCGGGCGCGCGCGAGGTCCTTGCGTTCGCCGTCGAGGAAGTCGAAACGCGTCTCCGCCTCGGCGAGCTCGCTGACCGACTCCGTGTTGACCGGCCCGAGGCGATCGAGGTTCGCCTTGAGATCGGTCACGCGCGACTCGAGGTTCGCGAGCGCGCCTTCCTCCGCCAGCGCGGCCTCGGGCTCGAAACCGTCGAGCAGCTCGCTCTCGGCGAGCGAGAGGTCTTCGCGGGCGCGGACGACGAGCTCGGCGCGCTCGAGGTTCAGGCGCTGCTCGTCGAGCCGTTGCGTCGACAGGTCGGCGGTCAGGCCTTCGAGCTCGCGCGTGACCGCGTCGACGCGGCGGCGGAAGGCCTCGATCGCGTCGCGGCCGGCGCGTTCGGTGCGCCGCAGCTCGCCGAGCTCGCGGTCGCGCTCGGTGCGCGAGGCTTCGAGTCCCTTCGCTTCGTCGGCGAGCCGAGCGGACTCCGCCGCGCCGACGCGCGCGCTCTCCGCGTGCTCGGCGGCGAGCTTGCGCGTCCGTTCGAGCTCGTTCTTCGCCTCGGACAGCGCGCGCTCCAGGTCGCGGGCGCGCGCTTGGATCGAGCCGAGCTCGGTGCGCGCGCGCGTGGTCTCGACCTCGGCCTGCGCGTGGGCGCGCTGCAGCTCGTCGCGCCGCGTTTCGAGGTCGCGCCGCGCGGCCTCGAGCTCGCCGAGCTTCGCGGCGTCGCGCGTGTACTCCTCCTCGACCGACACTACGCGCGCGTGAGCGTCCTGCAGATCGCGTTGCAGCCGCTCGGTCTCCTGGGTCAGCGCGTCGCACTCGCGGCGATGCGCGTTGAGCGCGTCCTGCAGGTCCGACAACCGCGCCTTGACGGTGTGGTTCTCGCTCTTCGCTTGGGAGAAGGCCTCGCGCAGCGCGCCGACGCGCGCCTCGGCACGCTGACGCTCGGTGTCGAGCTCGCGGCGAACGCGCGCGGATTCCTCCAACGCGGCGAGCACGCGCTCGAGGTTCGCGACGACCTCCTCGCGCGTGCGTTCGAGCTCCTGCGCCGTCGAGCGGCGACCGATCGCGCCCTGCGCGATCTCGCGGTGGCCGCCGAAGACGCCCGCGGCGTCGACGAGGTCGCCTTCGAGCGTGACGAAACGCAGCTCGGGGTACGCCGCGACCAACGCGAACGCCGCTTCGACGTCGCGCGCGATCCACACGTCGCCGACCAGCACCTCGGCGAGCACGCGCAGGTCGTCCGCGCACTCGAGCGAGTCGCACAACCGGCCTTGGACGAGCTCCTGGAACTCGGGCGCGAACGCGACGTCCGAACGCCGCTCGCGACGGGCGTTGCCCGGCACGACCAGGCGCACCGAGCCCGCGCGCTTCTCCGACAGCCAACGCACGAGCCGCGACGCGGTGTCGCCGTCCTGCGCGACCAGCGCGAGCGCACGCTCGCCGAGCGACGCGTCGAGGGCGCGCGCGAAGCGCGTCGACGTACGCAAGTGGTCCGCGAGCACGCCGCGCAGCGCGTCCGGTCCGGTCGGCGTCTCGCCGCGCGAAACGCCGGAGATCAGCGCGCGCGCGCCCGCTTCGAGCGCCTCGCGCTCGCGATCCCAGTCGAGCAGCGCGTCGATCCGACTCGAGAGCCGCGCGCGTTCGACGTCGAGCCGGTTCTTCTCGGCGGAGAGCTCCTGCGCGCGACGATCGTGCTCGCTGATGCGCGCCGCGACCGAAGCGCGGTCGGCCTCGCCGGCGGTGATGTCGCGTTCGAGCGCGGCGACGCGCTCGCGCGCCTCGGTCTCCGCATCGCGCAGCTCCGCGGCGGAACGCGTCGCTTCCTCGAAGCGGACGCGTGCGCGCTCGCGGCGCTCCGCGAGCGGCTTCTGCGACTCGTCGAGGTGCTTCAGCGTGTTCTGCGCGGCGGTCTTCTGGTGCAGGAGCCGCAGCACGGCCTGGTTCTGCCGCTCGTGGTCGTCGCGGACCGACTTGGTCGAGCGACGGACGTCCTCGAGCTCGCCCGCGATCACGCGGAACGTCTGCTCGGCGGCGAGCGCGATCTCTTCCTTCTGCGCGCGATCGGCGAGCAGGCGCTCGACCTCGGCTTCGCGCATCTCCAGCGCGCGCGTCAACGCCAGCGCGCGATCGGATTCGTCCTCGGCGGACTTGCGCCAGGCGCTGACGCGCTCGGAGAGCTGCGTCGAGCGCTCGCTCAGCGCGCGCGCCTCGCCGAACAGCCGCGCGACCTCGTCGGCGAGCCGATCGACCTCGGCGGCGAGCTGACGTTGCTCGCGCTCGCGCGACGCGGCGTCGTTCTCCTCGCCTTCGCGGACGTTGCGCAGCCGCTGCGATTCGCCCTCGAGCGTGCCGATGCGGCCCCGGAGCGCTTCCAGCGAGCGATCGAGCTGCCACACGCGGTGCTTGAGGAAGCGCGTGCGCTCGGTGCGCCATTCGTCGCGCGCGGCGACGAAGCGCTCGGCCTTGCCGGCTTGGATCTTGAGCGACCGCACGCGCGTCGCGAGCTCGCGCAGGATGTCGTCGAGGCGCTGCACGTCGGTCTCGACGCGCTTCAGGCGCGTTTCGGTCTCTTTCTTGCGCTGGCGATAGCGGCTGATGCCCGCCGCTTCCTCGAAGATCGCGCGGCGCGCCATCGGATCGGCCGAGAGCACCGCGTCGATGCGGCCCTGCTCGAGCACCGCGTAGCCGCGGCTGCCGAGGCCGGTGTCGTACAGCATGTCGCGGACGTCCTTGAGACGGACGCGCTGCTCGTTGATCAGGTACTCGCCTTCGCCGGAACGATCGACGCGCCGCGTGATCGAGACCTCCGCGCCGCGCTCGCCGAGCTCGCCACCGGAGTTGTCGAGCACCAGCGACACTTCCGCGACGCTCATCGACGGCCGGCTGACCGAGCCCTTGAAGATCACGTCGGTCATCTCGCCGCCGCGCATCGAGGTCGGCCGCGTCTCGCCGAGCACCCAGCGGATCGCGTCCACCACGTTGCTCTTGCCGCAGCCGTTCGGCCCGACGATGCCCACGAGCGAATGATCGAACGACAGCGTCGTGCGATCGGCGAAGGACTTGAAGCCGAAGAGCTCCAGGCGTTTCAGGCGCATCGTTCAGTTGTTCTCGACGGAGAGAGGCGATCGCGACGCGTCGCGATCGAAGAGTTCACGGGCCACCAGGTTCTGCGGACGCGTCGGTTGCAGCTCGGCGCGAGGCAGCGGGTCGCGGCGCAGCGCCGCGAAGCGCCGCCACGACGGGAACAGCCCGAGGTGCTCGCCGCGCGAGCGATCTTCGGGCAAGGGATGCAGCGCGCCGACCGCCAGCGACGCCACGAGCTCGGCCTCGGCCGTCCACGGTCCGCGACCGGGCGACGGCGACAGGCGCAGGCCGAGCGAGTACGGCTCGTTCGAGCGTCGAGCTTCGGACGCGCCGAGCTCGAACAGCAACGCCTGCGCCTTCTGCGGCAGGTGTTGATCCAGTTCCGCGAAACGCGCGGCCGCGCGCTCGCCGAAGAACGGCGTGACGGTCGCGACCAGTCGCTCGTGCGCGGCGAGCCGCGCGGACGCGTCCGCGAAGAACCCGAGCAGGCGCGCGCCTTGATCGGGCCGCACTTCGCCGTCGCCGAGCAGCTGCAACGCCTCGCGCAGTCCGACCGGGACCAGCGCGACGGTGTTGCGCGAGCGCAGGTCGCCGACGCGATCGCCGCGGGTCTGGTGCTGGAACGCGACGCCGCGGCCGAGCGCCGCGAGCGCGTCGGTGACGAGCTCGGCGGCGAGCTCGAGGAAGCGATCCTCGCGCCACGGCCCCGCGCGCCACGCGAGGCGCGGCAGGTTGAGCGCGACCGCGCCGACGCAGGCGATCGCGCCGCGCTCGCGCTCGAGGCGAACGCAACCCGGCGCCGCGAAGCTCTCGCGCTCGGAGCTCCACGTCGGGATCAAGCGGCCGGTCAGCAGCAGGCGCTCGAGGTCGGCTTCGCGCTCGGGGAACGTCTCCGCGAGCGCATCGAGCTCGAGCTCGTCGAGGAAGAGCCGCGGAACGAACGGCGACGACGCGAGGCCCGCGAGCTCGCGCACCAGCTCGTTCGTGACCGCGATCGAGCGCACGCCGCTCGCGCCGAGGTCGATGCGCCGTTCCGCGCCGCGCGCGGCCGCGGCCAGCGCGACCAACCACGCGGCGAGCGCGGAGGCACCGGCCTTGCGCTCGCGCGCGAGCGGTGCGATCAGCGCGGCCGGGTTCTCGATCACCACGCCGAGCGACGCGAGCTTCGCGACGCGCACCATCTCGTCGAGCGCGTCGAACGCGGCTCGCGGCGACGGCGCGGCGGAGGAGACGAGCTCGGACGGCACGGCGAGCGACAGCGGCTGATGCGGACGCGCCAGGTCGATCCAGTGGAAGTCGCCGGTCAGGTGCCGCTCGGTCGCGCGCTCGTCGAGCACTTCGTCGATCGAGAAGCGGCGCAGCACTTCCGCGGCGAGCCGCGCCTCGGTCGTGCGCTCGCTGAAGCTCTCGCCGGAGGTCGCGCGCGTCGGGTCGAGCGCGCCGTCGCCGCCGGTGAGGATCGCGCGGAGATCGTGCGCGGGCACGCCGTAGGTGATCTGGCGCTTCAACGCGCCGGCGAGGCCGAGCTCGACGAGCTCGTTGTCGACCAATTCGCGGACGAGCCCGGTCGAGATCCGCTTGAAGCCCGCGTCGAACACGCGCGCCTCGACGCGCGACGCGACTTCCTCGGCGACGTCGCGCGCGAGGTCGGCTTCGTTCATCAGCGCCGCGACGATGCGGCCCTTGCTCCACGTCGACGCCGCCTCGGCTTCGTGCACGAGCGGCGCGCGCAGGCTCGGCCGAGCGTGCGTGCGGTGCACGGCGAGCACGTCGCGCACCTTGGTGCGGCGGTCGCGGTAGAGGATGTACGCCTTCGCGACCGACGCGCGGCCGAGCTCGATCAGCGCTTGCTCGACGAGGTCTTGGATCTCCTCGATCGTCGGCAAGCTCGGCGCACCGGCGCCCGCGTTCGCTTCGTGCCGGCCGTCGAGCGTCAGCGAAACGACACCAGCGACCTCGGCCGCGAAGTGCGGATCCTCGTCGCCGACCGCGGCCATCGCCTTCTGGATGGCAGCACGGATCTTGTCCGCGTCGAACGGCACCTCGCGGCCGTCGCGCTTCTTGACGCGCGTCAACGTCACGGGCTAGTCGCCCTCCCGGCGCGCTTCGAGGATCGGCTTGAGCTCGTCGAGGAACTGGCTGACGTCCTTGAACTCGCGGTAGACGCTCGCGAAGCGGACGTACGCGACCTGGTTCAGTCGCCGCAGCTCCTCCATCACCAGCGCGCCGATCACGGTGCTCGGCACCTCGCGGTCGTACTCCTCGTGACAGCGCGCTTCGACGCGCGCGGCGGCTTGCTCCAACGACTCGGTCGAGACGGGGAGCTTCTCGCAGGCGCGCATCATCCCCTGCAACACCCGATCGCGATCGAACCGGACGCGCTCGCCGTTCTTCTTGATCACGCGCAGCGGCGTCTCCTCGACCCGCTCGTACGTCGTGTAGCGCAGGAAGCACTCCAGACACTCGCGCCGGCGCCGGATCGAGCTGCCTTCCCCCGCCGCCCGGGAGTCGACCACGCGGTCGTTGTCCTTCTTGCAGCGGGGGCACTTCATCGTGGGCAGTCCGGGGGCGTAGGGCGAGGTCGGGCGGGGGCGGGAGCGCGTCCCGCCAAGAGGAAAACACCCCATCCCTTGTGTGTCAACGGCGGAGGGCGCCTAGATGCTGCGGGTCCCGCTTCCGCGCTCGGAAGCCTTGGCCGGCGCTCACTTGCCGATGCAGAAGCGCGCGAAGATTCGGCCGAGCAGCTCCTCCGGCGCGGTGCGCCCGGAGAGGTCGTCGAGGCCCTCCAACGCGTCACGCAGGTGCAGGACGGCGAGCTCGAGCGGCGCGCCGCCGGCGAGCGCCTCGCTCGCGAGCCGGAGCTCATCCGCGGCGCGCCCGAGCGCGCGGCGGTGGCGCACGCCGAGCTCGCGCGCGAGCCCGCTCTCCGCGGCCGCCGCGCGCCGCACCAGGTCGGCGGCGAGCGCCGACAGCCCCTCCCCGCTCTCGGCGGAGACCGCGTGGACGGCGACGACCTCGAGGCGCGCGAGCTCGTCGTCCGCCGGCACCGGCCGCGCATCCGCGCGGTCGACCTTGTTCCACGCCAGCACGACGTCGACCTCGCGGCCGAGCTCGGCGCGCTCCGCGGCGAGCCGCGCCGGGTCGGCGGTGGTCGCGTCGACCGTCCACAAGAGCACCGCGGAAGCGCGGCGCGCGGCGGAGCCGAGCTCCTGCGCCGCGGCACCGACCTCGCCTCGGCCGGGCTCGAGGCCCGGCGTGTCGACGAGCTCGACCACCAAGCCCTCACCGGCCAACTCGGCACGCAGCGGATCGCGCGTCGTGCCGGCGAGCGGGCTGACCAGCGCGCGCTCGCCCGCGAGCCGGTTGAACAGCGAGCTCTTGCCCGCGTTCGGCGCGCCGGCGAGAGTCGCGCGCGCGTGGCCCGAGGGCGCGGTGCGCCGGGCGCGTTCGGCCGCGAGCCGCTCGACGCCCGCGAGTACCCGCTGCGCACCGCGGAGCAGCTCCTCGGTCGGAACGTGGCCGGCGTCGTCCTCGGTGAAATCGAGGCTCGCGACGCCGAGCGCGACGAGCTCGACGAGCTCCTCGCGCAAGCGCGCTTGCTCGCCGCCGCTCGCGCCGCTGACCAACGCCTCCGCCGCGCGCGCCGACTCGTCGTTGCGAGCTTCGACCAACGCGAGCACGCCTTCCGCCTGCTCCAGGGACAGCCGGCCGTTCTCGAACGCGCGCCGCGTGAACTCGCCGGGCTCGGCGGGTTCCGCGCCGAGCGCTTGGAGCCGCGCGACCAGCGCGCGCACCAGCGGTTCCGCGCCGAGCACGTCGAGCTCGACGACGTCCTCGCCGGTGTACGAGCGCGGCGCGCTCATCCACACGAGCCGCGCGGGTTGCTCGCCGCGTCCGTCGAACACGCGCACGTCGCGCACGCCGCGCCCCGCGAAGTACGCGGGATGCGCGGTCGACGCCGCGGGCACGACCAGCTCCGCGGCGAGCGCCTTCGCGCCGGCGCCGGAGAGCCGGATCAGCGCGCGCGCGGCGCCCCCGGCCGGCGTCGCGATCGCCACGATCGTCGGCCGAACGGAGACCATCGCGCTCGCTCGCTCACTTGCCCTTGCCGGGCTTCTTCTTGCCGCCCGGCTTGTCTCCGCCCGGCTTGTCCTTGTAGCGCTCGTTGAGCTTCTTCTGCTGCTCCTCGTGCAGCTTCGCGATGCGCGAGAAGATGCCGGTGGTCGAGGGCGGCTTCTCTGTGTCGTCGATCGGCCAGATCTTCTTGATCCACGTCGTCTCGAGGATGCCGACCAGCGACTGCGTGATCATGTAGAGCGACAGGCCCGCCGCGTAGTTGTAGAGGAACACGCCCATCATGATGGGCATGAACATCATCAGCTTCTGCATCTTCGCCTGCTGCTCGTCGGCGGGCTTCGGCATCAGCCATTGCTGGAGCACCCACAAGACGACCATCAACGGCGGCAGGACGTTGAGGTACTCGATGTGGAATCCGAACGGCAACTGCCAGCCGAGCTCCATCGCTCGGTCGGGCTTCGCCATGTCGGTCATCCACAGACAGAACGGAGCTTGACGCAGCTCGAGCGACGTGCGCAGCGCGGAGAACAGGCCGAAGAACACCGGGATCTGCAGGAAGATCGGCAAGCAGCCGCCGAGCGGCGGGAACAGCGCCTCGCGCTGCATGATCTTCGCTTGCTCCTGGCGCAGCGCCTGCGGGTTGTCCGCGTGCTTCTTCTTGATCGCGTCGAGCTCCGGCTGGACGCGCTTCATCTTCTTCTGGTAGCGCGCCATCGCCGTCTGCGACTTGCGGTTGATCGGGAACAGGATCAAGCGCACGGAGAGCGTCAGCAAGATGATCGCGACGCCCCAGTTGCCGACCAGCGAGTGGAAGAAGCGCAGCACCGTGACCAGCAAGCTCGCGATGCCGCTGAAGAAGCCGAGGTCGTGCAGCGCGAGCGTGTCGAAGTCGGCGTACTCCGCCTTCAGGAGCTCGCGGTCCTTCGGACCGGCGTAGACGACGTACTGGAATTTCGCGGTCTGCCCCTTCGCGGGCACCTCGAGCGAAAGCAGCACGTCGGTCGCGAGCAGGCGATACGACTTGCTCGCCGCTTCGACGCCCTTCGCCGCGAACACGTCGTCGCGCAGGTGCTCCCACGCCGCGCCGACCAAGCTCGCCTTGCCGCGCTCGTCGGCGCCGCGCATCAGGCATGCGAAGTACTTGTTGTTGACGCCGGCGTACGACAGCGGCTCGGCGGGCACGTCGAGCGAGCCCTTGAGCACGCGCCCGCTCGGATCGGGCGCTTGGTAGGCGAAGTCGGCGAGCTCGAACGGCTTGGCGTCCGACGGACGACCCGCGGCGATCGCCAGCGGCTCCTGATAGAACGTGTCGCCGGACTCGAGCGGCACGACTTCCGCGGGCCGGAAGACGAAGCTCGACTTCTGCGCGGGCGTGTCGAGGCCTTCGTTCGCGAGCTCGAGGTCGACCTCCATCCGATACGTGCCGGGCACGAAGCGCACGCGCTTCGTGAAGCGCACGCCGAGGCCCGGCGCGAGCTGGAACTCGACGCCTGTGTGGTCCTCGAGCTCGCGCATCGTCCAGAGCGCGTTCTCGAGCGGTTCGCGCCGCAACGCGTCGCTGCCGGCGATCGTGCGCCAGGACAGCGAGCCGGTCTCGCGACCGGAGCTCAGCGTCGACGCGAGGATCGTCGTCCAGTTGTGCCAATCGAGCCGCGCGTCGCCTTTGACGGTCTCGTCGACGAAGTAGTTGCCGATCCGCAGCTCGACCAGCCGTGCGCCGCGGTTCGAGAACACCGCGCGGAACGAACCGGGCTCGCCGGGCTTGCCGAGGTCGAGCACCAGCGAGCGCTCTTCGGCCTCTTCCACGCGCGGCGTGACGTCGGGGCGCGCGTCACCGGAGACCGGCGCACCGCTCGCCGACGGAGCCTGGGCGATCGGCGCATCGGTCGAGCCTGCGCGGCCGGGCTCGACCGGCGCGGACTGCGTCGGCGGCGTCTGGGGCTGCGCGCTCGGCGGCGGCGGCGGCCAGAGCCAGCGCGAGAACGCCATCCAGCCGAACAGCACGACGAACGTCAGCAGGAGGAAGATCGGCAGTCGTTTTTCCAAGCGAACCTCGAGCCTCGGTGGATCAGTGCCCGACCGACAGGCGGTCGGCGAGATAGGCAGGCAGCGCGGATTGGGCGCGGATGTCGCGCTGCGCAGCCGCGACGTCGTACTCCAGACGCACGAACGTCACGTGACGGCCGTCGAAGAGCGCGTAACAGAGCCGCGGATCGCCGTCGCGCGGCTGACCGACCGAGCCGACGTTGACGATCGCGCGACGCTTCGCGTCGATCGCGAGGTCGTACGGACCCTCGGTGCTCTTCGGCCGGTAGAACGTCCCGTCCTCGTAGTAGATCGCGGGGACGTGACTGTGCCCGACGAAGCAGACGGGCTCGGTCATCCGCGCGAAGTTCGCGCGCATCTTCGCGGTGTCGCGGATGTCGCGCGGCAGCATGTACTCGCGCACCGGATCGCGCGGGCTGCCGTGCGCGTACATCGCGCCGGGCTCGCTGTGGAGCGGCCGCAGCGTGTCGAGGAAGTCCCAGAGCGCGAGGTTGCGCTCGCGATCGGCGCCGCGCGAGAGCTCTTCCCGCGTCCACTCGATCGCGGCGCGCGCGTTCGGGTTGAACTCGGCGGCGGACTGCAGCAGCGCTTGCTCGTGATTGCCCTGCAGACAAAATCCGGGCTGCAGGCCGACGTTCGAGCCCGGCGCGGGAGCGATCAACGCCATCACGCGCTCCAGGCACTCGCGCGGCTTCGCGCCGTAGCCGACGACGTCGCCGAGGCAGGCGAAGCGCTCGACCCCGCGCTCCTCGGCGTCGGCGAGCGCCGTCGACAAGGCCGGCCAATTGCCGTGCAGGTCGGAGATCAAGGCGGTGAGCGGGTAGTCCACGTGCGGGGGTGCCGGCGGAGGCTCGAAGGACCAACGCCGTGAACGCAACACGGCTCGGACGCGAACCCTAGAGGGCCGGGGATTATCCCGAGCCGTCGAGCGAGCGGCAAGTCCGGAGACGGGTCAACGCGGCCCGATCGCTGCGGAGACGCGCCGCCGCTCCAGGCGCGCGATGCGCGCGAGCGCGACCGAGAACAGCGCGGCGGTGCCCAACAGGCCCGAGAGGCACGGCCACGGGCTCGAGCGCGCGAAGGCGACCGCTCCGAGCACGACGCTCGGCGCCGCGATCGCGACGAGCCACGCGAGCACCGCGAAGGACGAGAGCCCGAGGCCGGCGAGGCGATGCGCGAGGTGCGCGCGATCTCCGCGCCAGACGGGTCGGCCTTCCGCGCGACGCACGCCGACGACGCGTGCGAGATCGAGGAGCGGCAGCGCGAGCGCCGGCCACGCCGCCGGGGTCAGCAGGAACGCGAGGCCGAGCACGTGAGAGCCCGCATCGCCGAGCATCGCGCGCGTGCGACCGCGCCACGGCAGGTTGAACGCGAGGAATCCGAGCAACGCGCCGGAAGTGGGGAACGCGCTCGCGCCGAGCGCGAGCGTCGCGAGCCCGCCCGCCGCACCGTCGGCGTTGTCGAACGTGTTGAGCGCGTTCTGCGCGATCGCCGCGCCGACGATCAGCGCGAGCGCGAGCAGCGTGTGCTCCAACGTCGCCGCATCGGCGAGCAGCGGAGCGACCAGCACGCCGCCGACCGCGAGCTGCGCCGCGAGCTTCGGCCCCGCCGCGAGGCCGCGCGGCAACAGATCGTCGACCAACCCGAGCGCGAACGCGGCGCCGAGCGCGGCGAACGGCGCGAGCTCGACGTCGTGCCCGACGCGCGCCGAGAGCCAGGCCTCGAGGGCCGGGCTCGGCGTCCCCGCGAGCGCCGCCGCGACGCACGCGCCGCACGCGAGCGCGAGCCCGCCGACGCGCACCAGCGCGCGCTCGTCGTCCTGCGGAGCTCGGCGCGTGACGCGCGCGAGCCGCCGGCGCAGCGGCTCCGACGCCAGCACCGCCGCGATGCACGCCGCGGTCGTCACGGCGCCCGCCACGGCGGCGCCGATCGCCGCGAGCGAGCTCGGATCGACGGGAACGAAGCTCATGCGCGCCGCGGCGCGTAGATGCCCCGCGCACGGACATATTCCCCGACGGCCGGCGCGAGTTCGCGCGTGCACGCTTCGCCGCGCGCCAAGCGCTCGCGCAGCTCGGTCGACGAGATCGGCACCAACGGCTCGACGACCAGCCCGCGCTCGACCTTCGCCGCGAGTTCCGCGGGGAGACCGCGCGCGAGCTCGCTCGCCACCTCGCGCTCGTCGCCTCGGCGCACGACGATCACCGGTTGGACGCGGCGCAGGAGCTCGTGCGCCTCGCGCCACTTCGTGAAGTCGACCAGGTTGTCGCCGCCGATCAGCAGGTAGAGCTCGACGTCGCGCGCGAGCCCGAGCGCGGCAGGCAGCGCGCGCACCGTGTCGATCGTGTACGAGGGCCCGGACCGTTCGAGCTCGAGGCGCGACACGCTCCAACGCGGCTCGCCCGCGAGCGCGAGCTCGAGCATCGCGACCCGATCGCCCGCTTCCGCGAGGATGCGCTCGGGCTTGTGAGGCGGCCGCGCCGCCGGCATCCAGAGCACCCGCTCGAGCCCGAACGCGCGCTCCGCGGCGCGCGCGACGTGCTCGTGGCCGCGGTGGACCGGGTCGAACGAGCCGCCGAACAGCCCGAGGCGCCGCACCGCCGGCCAGCCGACGACCTCCGTGCTCAAAGCGCCCTCTCCGCGCGCGCGGAGGTAACCCACCGAAGGCTCGGGATAGAGAGGCTCGCCCGCGGGCTCGCGCCCGCCGACGCGATCTCGCTCGACGAGGCCGCCGAAGCGACGAGGGTCCGAGGCGACAGCATGAACTTGTCTGGACGGGACTCCGGGGCCATCCGGGGCGGAGCATAACGGCTCCGGACCGCGCGGACCGCATTCCTCAGGGGCCCCTCGCCCCGCCGGGGCGGTCGCTCGGTCCGCGCCGCGCGTCGCTTCCGACCACGGCAGCCCAGACCGGGCCTTCGGCCATCGCGGCCCCCGGTCGGACGCTCGACGGGCTCCGCACGGCCCGTGTACGCGCCAGGGATCCTTGACGCTCGCCCGGGGTCCCGTCCATACTCCCCGCCCTCCACTGTCTCGTCTTTCCGCCCCGGCGACCGCCGGCCGGTGCGACGCGGCCCCCGGGTCCCCGAAACGCCCCCTCCTCGACTCATGAAGCTCCTCCCCATCGCGATCGCCGCCGGCGCCCTCGCCGCGAGCTGCACCTCCCCCGAGGTCGCCCACAACCACTGGCACGTGTACTCGATCGTCCCGGCGGTCGAGCGCCACGGCTTCGGCTACGACGCCGACCGCGACGGCAGCTACTTCAATCGCCTCGGCGAAGACACGGGCGCGATCTGGGTGACGTTCCGCCAGCACATGCTCGGCTCGGTCTACGACCCGAAAAACCCGCTGATGGGCGACGTCGGCCACCGCTCGCCGCCGCCGGACGCGCCGGACAATCCGTACGACGACTCCGACGACTAGTCGTCGGCCGCGTCAGAGTTCGAACCAACGCCGGACCCCGTCGAGCCGCTCGACGGGGTTCGTCGTTTGAGGATCGAACCAGACGCTCTCGGGGAACTTGCGAAACCACGTGCGCTGCCTGCGCGCGAACTGGCGCGTCTTCAGCGCGATCCGCCGCGCGCATTCCTCGGCGGTGAGCTCGCCGTCGACGAGCTGCAACACCTCGTGGTAGCCGAGCGCCTGCGCCGCGGTCGGCCCGAAGCCCGGCGACGCGCGCACGCGCCGCGCTTCGTCGGCCCAACCGCCGGCGAGCATCGCCTCGGTGCGCGCGAGGATCCGGCGATCGAGCTCGGCGACCGCGAGATCGAGCCCGGCGATCCGCCACCGGCGCGGCGAGACGACGCTCCACTCGCGTTGCCACGCGGAGAGCGGCCGCCCGGTCTGCTCGTAGACCTCGAGCGCGCGCACGACCCGCTTCTTGTCGTTGGGGTGCAAGCGAGCGGCGGTCGGCGGATCCAGTCGGAGGAGCTCGCCGTGGAACGCACTCGAGCCGAGCTCGTCGTAACGCGCCTCGAGCCGCGCGCGCAGCGCGGGATCGGCCTCGGGGCCTTCGAACAGGCCGCTGGTCAGGAGCTTCAAATAGAGCCCGGTACCGCCGACGAAGAACGCGCGACGGCCGCGCGCCTGCACGTCGGCGAGCGCCGCGCGCGCGGCGGCGACGTAGTCCTGCGCGGTGAAGCGCTGGTCGGGCAGGACGAGATCGAGCAGGTGGTGCGGCGCGCGCGCCCGCTCGCTCGCGCTCGGCTTCGCGGTGCCGACGTCGAGGCCGCGGTAGACCAGCATCGAATCGAGCGACAGGATCTCCGCGCCGGTGCGCTCGGCGAGCGCGAGCGCGAGCTCGCTCTTGCCCGCGGCGGTCGGCCCGACGAGGAAGCAGAGGCTCTCTCGCTCCAGCGGGTCCTGCGTGGGGTTCGTGGAGGCGCTCACCGGGGTCGAACGCGGCCGATCCTAGCAGTCGCGGACGCCCGCCCGTAGCCTCGGCGCCATGACCCTCCAGGTTGCCGTCCTCGCGCTGATCTCGTTCTCGCTCGCGGGCCCCCAGGATCCGACTCCGCCGTCGCCGCAGCCGCCGATCGAGCAGCCGCCCTCAGAGCGACCGCCCGTGGAACAGGCGCCCGCAGCGACTCCGTCGACGCCCGCGGTCGCCGTCGAGCTCGTGCGCGGCGTGCTGCCCGCCGACGCGAGCGCCGAAGCGAAGGAGCTCTTCGCCAAGCTCGTCGCCGCGACCCACGTCGACCCGAACGCGCCGTCGCCGAGCGGTTTCGACCTGACGTTCCAGGGTGAAGCGCACCCGACGCCGCGCCAGTCGAACGACTTCCCGAAGACGCGTTACCGCTTCGATCCGCGCGGCTGGGTGCGGCTGACGATCCTCGCGAGCGGCCGCGAGCGGATGTCGGGACCGCAGGGCATGTTCGTGGTCGACGGCAAGGAGGTCGTCAAGCTCTCCGGTCGCGAGCACGACGAAGACCGCCGCCAGGTGCGCGAGGAGCTCTCGATCGCGAAGAACTTCCTCGCGCTCTCCGATCCGAAGAACCTGCGCGTCGCGAAGCTCGAGAAGCTCGCCTCGGCGCCGAGCGTGCTGCCGAGCAACCTCGCCGCCGGCGCGGCGAAGCTCGAATGGCTCGCGCTCGAGAGCCCCGACTTCCGCCTGTTCCAATCGGTGACCGCCGCGGCGGACGCGAACTGGCGCGTCGAGCTCGGGCTCGACCCGACGACGCACCTGCCGAAGCTCGGCAGCGTCACCGAGCTCGGCAACGCTGCCGCGTCGGGCGCCGGCGCCGGGCCCGGCGCGAAGAGCATGGTCGCCGAGAGCGCGATGCTGGTCGAATTCCGCCGCTACCAGGCGCTCGACGGACTGCAGATCCCGGCGGAGCTCGAGACGTACGGGCTCGACGCCGCGGCGGTGCCTTGGAAGTACTCGCGCTGGTCGTCGCTGAAGCTCGGCCTGTGCGAGGGCGGCACGCTGCGGCCGAAGTTCAGCGAGACCGACTTCTCGCCTCCGTCGAAGTGACATCATTCAAGACCGGCCCCGCGCGCCGAAGTCGCGAAAGCCAGACTGCGACGAATGCCGCGTCCATTTCCGAGCGGTCATAGGTGGTTGGGCCGCAGCAGTTGACACGATGCGAGTCGCCCGAGACCGACGCCAAAGCTGCGACCACTCCCTCGTTCGAAATCAGCTCGTCGGCTTCAAGCAGCTTCGCAACAATCACCGCAAGTTCGTACTGTAGATCCTGGAACTGCCCAGCGTCGAGTTCTCTAAAGGGTGGAGTCGGCGGACACGAGTCGAGTCGTTCTCGAAGGACTGCGAGCCTCGCTTCGGGGCTGGGGTGAGTGTCGCTCTCGGCAGGCGAGAACCTCGTGAGCACGTCGTACACGGAAAGGTAGTGCGCCGGGTCGAAGCCTTGCTGCAAATAGAGTTCAAGACCGATCAAGTCGGCTTCGTGTTCGTCTTGCTTATCCCACGGCTTGTAGGTCCGAACGGCCTCCGCGTAGAGACGCCCCCAGTTCGTGTGCCGCTGATTGTATGGCTGGCCGTACGCTGCGTTCTGCGCGTTGGCGTATCCCTCCGCTGCGGCGCCGAGCATCGCCAATGTGAACATCGCACCGTTGTGCTGCTTGCGCCTCAGGACTTCATGAAACTGGTGCATCGCGCGGATGTGGCCAAACTCGTGACACACCACCGCAACTACACACTCGGGGCGATCGACTTCGAGGAAGAGTCGAGTTGTCACTTCGGCACAGTCGTCGCCGGGCGTTGCGGCATTGGGCGCGGGCGAATGAACAAGGTAGAGGTCCAAGCCATCGTAGAAGCTGATGCGGTTTGATTCGTCCCGTTCGTCCGGGATCGCGCGACTGCCTTCCAGCTGGAGCGAAGCGTGTAGCACATCGGTGGCGATCTGCTCCAGGAACTGGTCAATCGAGGGCGACTGCGCGCGTGCAGGCGTCACCTGAAGGTACGCGTGGTACTTATCAACGTTCGAACGCACTTCACTGAGCGCTGCGGAACGACACCCGGCTCCAACAACGAGACCAAGCGCAATCACAAGCGACTTGAACATACCGGAGCGACTCCGTCTGCAACTGAGTCCGGACGCCCTACTGCATGCTGGTGAACGGTCCGGTGCGCGATCACCGCGCACAATGCTACCTTGAAATCCCAACCGGACGCCGCAGCATCCCTACGCTCATGTTCGGGCCGTGGACGCTTGTGCAGGACGGCGCGCCTCTCGACGCGAGCACGCGTCAGCGCCGGTGGAACGCCTTCTCGAGGTCGGCCAGCGTGAAGCGCACGCGCGTCGGCCGAGCGTGTGGGCACGTCTGATCGCTCGAGAGCCCGCGACCGCGCGCGAAGAGCTCGCGGATCTCGCTCTCGGACAGCGGATCGCCCGCCATCACCGACGCGCGACACGCCGCGCGGTGCAGGACCTCTTCGAAGAGCTCCGGCGCGTCGGGCGCGCGGCCGCTCTCGCCGACGAGCTGCAGCACGTCGCGCACCAGCGCCTCGACGTCGGGCTTCTTCAGGCGCGCCGGCACGCCGTGGACCGCCGCGGTCGTCGGGCCGAAGCGCTCGAGCTCGAGCCCGAGCCGCGCGAACGCCTCGCGATGCTCGTCGACCAGCGTCGCTTGATCGCGCGAGATCTCGACCAGCTCCGGCGCGATCAGCCGCTGCACCGCGATGCGTCCGCCGGCCGCCGCTTCGCGCAGGACCTCGAACTGGATGCGCTCGTGCAGCGCGTGTTGATCGACGATCTCGAAGCCGTCGGGCGTCGCGCGCACGAGGTACGTCCTCGCGATCTGGAGGAACGGACCGCGCAGCTCGTCGTCGTCGCCCGCGATCGGCGCGACCTCGCGCGCTTCGACTCGCACCGCGCGTTCGGGCTCGAATTCGCGCTGCGGAGCGAACGTCGGGCGAGGCGCGAGCGGCGGCTCGGGCGCGAACGGCGCGGCGTCGCGGAATTCCGCTTGTCGCTCGGACGGCGGCGCGAAACGCGCGCTCCACGCCTCTCGGCGCTCGGCGACCGCGAGCAGCCCCGCGCCCGGCGTCGCCATGTCGGTCTTCTGCACCGCTTCGCGCAGCGCGTTGACCAAGAAGCCGAAGAGCACGCGCTCGTCGCGGAATCGCACCTCGGCCTTCGCGGGGTGGACGTTGACGTCGACGCGCGCGGGATCGAGCTCGAGCGCGAGCACCGCCGCCGGCTGGCGACCGTCGATCAGGTACCCGCGGTACGCCTCCTTGAGCACGCGCACCAGCAGCCGATCGCGCACCGGTCGACCGTTCAGGCACCACACCTGCCGAGACGCGTCGCGCGCGGCGAACCGCGGCGGCGCGACGAAACCGCGCAGGCGGATGCCTTGGTAGCTCGCGTCGACCGGCACGAGTCCGCCCGCGAGCTCCGCGCCGAAGATGCGGCGGATGCGCGCGGCGAGGTCCATGCCCCCTTCGACGTCGAACACGCGGCGGCCGTCGTGCGTGACGACGAATCCGACGTCGCGGTGCGCGAGCGCGAGGCGCTGGACGACGTCGAGGCAGCGCGAGAGCTCGGTCGCGGTCGTCTTCAGGAAGCGCCGGCGCGCCGGCGTGTTGTAGAAGAGATCGCGGGCCTCGAAACGCGTCCCTTCCGGTCCACCGGCCGAACGCGGCTCGGCGAGCTTGCCGCCTTCGTTCTCGAGCTCGGCTCCGAGCGCCGCGCCGCGCGGCCGCGAGAAGAGCCGACACCGCGCGACCGAGCCGATCGACGCGAGCGCTTCGCCGCGGAAGCCGAGCGTTGCGATGTGCTCGAGGTCGCTCGCGTCGGCGAGCTTGCTGGTCGCGTGCGGTCGGAACGCGAGCACGAGATCGCG
>JADLBP010000129.1 GCA_020847695.1 Planctomycetota bacterium | reverse complement strand
GTGGCGAGCCACAGCACCGCCGCGATGCCCCAGAAGAGATCCGCCTTGAACACCCGCTGCAATCCGGCGGCGTCGAGCGGCTGGCGCAGGAACTTCGCGCGCAAGTGGATCGCGGGCAGGCCGATGGCGAGCGCGAGCAAGTGGAAGAACGAGACGAGCGCTGCGACCATCGGAAGACCTCGTAGGGATCCGCGAGAGAGCTCGACGCGCCGCAAAGGTGACGCGCGTGTCGAGCCACCATGGGATCGGAGCGCGAGCCGGAAGTCCAGCGTCGAATGCCGCGGCGCACGCGGCGGAATCGTTCAGCGCCAGTCGGGTTCGAGCTCGGTGCGCCAGCTCGCGAGCATCCGCTCGTCGCCGGCGAGGATGCCCTCGAGCGTGACGTCGCTCGGCCGCGGGTAGGCGTCGGAGAGCCGCGCGAAGACCCGGGCACGCAGCTCGCGGCTCGGTGCGTCGAGCAGGTGGAACAGCGAGAGCGAATCCTCGCGGCGATCGAGCTCGCAAACGCGGGAGAGCGCGTCGGGGTCGGGCTCGGACGCGAATTCGACGCTGCGCAACGCCGCGACGAAGTCCGGCGCGGCGTCGAGGAACACCGGCGTGTCGGGACCTCGCCCCGGCAGCGACCGGCAGATCGCGCCCTTCGGCACCAGCACCTTGCGTCCTTCGGTCTCGAACGCGACGCGGCCGGTGCGCACCGAGAGCGTCGTCTGCCCGGCGTCGTCGACGGCGAGATCGTACTCGCAGCCGAGGTCGACCGAGAGTCCGGCGGGCGTGTCGATCTGGAAGAGCCGCGGCCTCGCGACGACCGACGCGGAGATCGCGCCGCGCTCGAGGTAGAGCTTGTGCAGCTCGTCGCCGCGCTCGACGACGCGCAACCGCGAGCCCTTGGCGACCCGCAGCTCGCCGAGCCGGCCGAGATCGAGTTCCGCGTCCGCGGACGCATCGAGCGACTCCCCGACGCCGAGCGAACGCATCCCCGCGACGCCGCGCACCTCGTAGCCGCCGTCGCGCGAAGCGAAGAGCCGCCACGCGCCGAGCGCGACGACGACCAGCGCCGCCGCCGCGAGCCACGGAAGCCACGCGCGCGCGCGAACGTCGGCCGTGGGCTCGGTCGAAGCCGCGTTCGCGTTCGGCGCGGGCTCCGCGAAGCGACCGAGCAGCCGCTCCAAGCGCTCGACCTCGCGGTCGGGCGGGCCGCGCTTCGACCACAGGTACTCGTCGTCTCGTCGCTCGGTGCTCATCGCGGGCCCTCGCGCTCCAAGCGCTCGCGCAGGAGCTTCATACCGCGCGTCAGGTTGACGCGCACCGATCCGTGGGTCATTCCGGTGCGCGCGGCGATCTCGGGCCCGCTCAAGCCCTCGACCAGGCGCAGGATCAGCGTCTCGCGGTACGCGTCCGGCAGCGAGCGCACCGCCGCGAGCGCGCGCTCCGCTTCCTCGCCGTCGTCGTGCGGCGGCTGGTCCGGCGCGACGAGCTCGTCGGCGAGCCCGTCCGAGTCGCCGCGCAGGGCGCGAACGCGCGGATCGGCGTCGTGCGCGCCCCGCGCCGCGTCGCGCACGTTCGGACGCGCGTCGCGCGAGCGACGGTGCGCGTCGCGTGCGGCGTTGCGCGCGATGCTCGCGAGCCAACCGGGGAAGCGCTTAGGATCCTCGAGCCGACCGATCGAGCGCAGCGCGAGCAGGAAGACCTCCTGGACGAGATCGCGGACCTCGCGGCGCGGCCCGTGCGCGAGCGCGATGCCGTGCACGACGGCGTGGAAGCGCTCGGCGAGCCGCCCGAACGCTTCCCGATCGCCACGCTGCGCGCGCCGCGCGAGCTCGACCGCGAGCGCATCGTCGTCCGGGACGTCGTCGCCGCGAGCGTCGCCGCTTGACACGTCCCCCGCCGTTCGGTCGGAGCTCAACGCGCGCCTCCGCCCGACGAAATCGCCGCGACGCGGTTCCACGCGAACGAGCGGCGTCCGGACCGGCCAGGGAAGCGAGAGATCACTCGGGGGCGACACGCGGTAGGGACGCGCGCCGAGGACGAGTGTTAGCGACCCGGCGGAAACCCGTCGAGGGCCCGCAGCGCGAGCGAGGCCCGAGGAGCCCGCCACCGCGCGCGACGCCCGCACCGGCGTCGGAACTCCGGGCTCGCCCGCCGGCGCTCCCGCGCGGCCTGGGTCCGAGCCGGTCGCGGGCTCAGCGCTCGTCGCCGCCGCGGCGCGCTTCGCCCTTCAGGAGCTCGCGCAGCACCGAGGTCGCGTACGCGCCGGACTCGAGCGCGAACGCGAGCTCGAAGAAGTCGCCCGCGTCGTCGCGGCCGGGTTGCGTCGCGAGCTCGGTGATCCGGAAACGCAGCGGGCGACGGCCTCCGGCCGGTTGCAGCGGGCCGCGCTGGTCGAAGCTCGCGCGCTCGACGCCCGCTTCCGCGAGCACCGCGGCCTCCCACGCCGCCGGCTCGCCCGACGGCTCGCTCATCCGCGGTCCGTAGAGCGGACCGGTCGGCGAGATCTCGAAGCGTTCGGCGCGCGGCGCCTCGGCGGCGACGTCCTCGACGCGGAAGACCGCGCCGCCCGGGTACTTCCACGCGAGATCGCCGGCGAGCACCTGGTCGAACGTCGCGAGCCGCTTCGCGAGCAGCGCGTTGAAGAGCCACGACTGCCACGCCGACACGAAGAACTGCTGCATCCGCCGATCGACGGCGAACAGCGCGCGTCGAGCGTCGCCCTTCTTGCGCGCCATCGCGTTCGCGAGCCGGATCGGGTCGCGGAACGAGCCCGGCCATGCTCGCGCGCTCGCTTCGTACTCGCCGCGGGCGAAGAGCTCGCGCGCCTTGAGCACCGCGCCGCGGTCGACCGGTCTCGGATCGCCGGCGATCAGCGCGACCGCGCGGTCCGCGTCGCCGCCGAGCAGCGCCTTGCCGATCTCCCAACCGTCGCCGCGCGCGCCGAAACGCTGCTCGCCGAAGTAGTTCGGCACGCCGCGGCGCGCGAGCGTCGCGAGCACGCACTCGACGTCGCCGAAGCGCGCGCGCTCGACGCCGCGCAGACGCAAGCGGAAGCGATTGCCGTGGAGGTGGCCGAGCTTGAGCTTGTTCTTGTGCCGCGCGACCGACAGCACGGCGAGCGCGTCGTCGCGGATCGCCTGGACGCGCTCCGGATCGACGTGCTCGACCGAGAGCGTCTGGCGCGTGACGCCTTGCGCGTCCTTGAGGCCGGCGTAGCCGACGTCGCGCGGCCCGACGCCGAGGACGCGCGCGAAGCGTCGCGCCGCTTCGGTCGTGGTGATCCCGCGCTTCTCGATGCGCGCGTAGACGTGCGTGCCTTCGCCGCACGGCTCGTACGCCGGCAGCTCGTCGACGACGAAGTCCTCCGGTCGCGTCTTGTAGACGCCGTGGATCGGCGCGACGTCGGCGGTGAGGTACGGCAGCTCGAGCGGGGCGTCCATGGGAGCCGCGCAGTCTAGCAGTGGTCCGACGCCGCCGGGCGCGTCGCTACACTCCCGCGCCATGAACCTCTGGACGATGTTGGCTCGCGCGAACGAGCTCTACCCGCGCGAGCTCGCCGCCGTCGATGGCGAGCGCCGCCTCGACTACGCGACCGTGTTCGCGCGCGCGTCGGCGCTCGGCGCGTGTCTCCAGGATCGCGGCGTGCACGTCGGCGAGCGCGTGGCGGTGCTCGAGCACAACTCCGTCGAGTTCCTGGAGCTCTACTTCGCCTGCGCGGCGGCGGGCGCGATCCTGTGCCCGCTGAACACGCGCCTCGCCGCGCCGGAGCTCGCCGCGATCCTCGTCGACAGCGAGGCGCGCGTGCTGTTCGCGAATCGCGGGTTCGCGGACGCCGTGCGGCGCACGCTGGCACTCGGCACCGCGGTCGAGCTCGTCGTCTGGCTCGGCGGCGACGCCGGGCGCCTCGACGACGCGCGAACGCTGGTGTACGAGGACACGCTGGACTCCGACGGACGTGCGCTGCGCGTCGCGCCGGAGAGCGAGGTCGTCGTCGCGCAGCTCTACTACACGAGCGGCACCACCGGACGGCCGAAGGGCGTGATGCTCACCCACCGCAACGTCTCCGAGCACGCGCTCGCGGCGATCGCCGAGCTCTCGCTCTCCGATCGCGACGTCTGGGGCCACATCGCACCGATGTTCCACCTCGCGGACGCGTGGGCGACCTTCGCGCTGACGTGGGTCGGCGGCAGGCACGTGTTCGTGCCCCACTTCGACGAGGAACGGGTGCTCGACGCGATCGAGCGCGAGCGCATCACGATCACCAACCTGATCCCGACGATGCTGAATCGCCTGGTGCGGCGCGACGGCGTCGAGCAGCGCGACTTCGCGAGCTTCCGTCGCATCCTCTCCGGCGGCGCGTCGATCGCGCCCGAGGTCGTCCACCGTGTTTGCCAGGTCTTCGGCTGCGAGTACGTGCAGACGTACGGCATGACCGAGACCAGCCCGTACCTGACGCTCAGCCTGCTCAAGGCGAACCTCGCGCTGCTCGCGCCGGACGAGCAGTTCCGCTTCCGTGCGAAGACCGGCCGGCCGTTCCTCGCGATCGAGCTCGCCGTGATCGGCGACGACGAGCGTCCGGTCGCGCGCGACGGCGTCGCGGTCGGCGAGATCCGCGTGCGCGGCGCGACGGTCACTCCGGGCTATTGGAATCGGCCCGAGGAGACGCGCGCGGCGTTCAAGGACGGCTGGCTCTGCACCGGCGACCTCGCGACGATCGACGCCGAGGGTTACGTCCAGATCGTCGATCGCAAGAAGGACATGATCAACTCGGGCGGCGAGAAGGTGTACTCGACCGAGGTCGAGCACGCGCTCTACGCGCATCCCGCGGTGCTCGAGGCCGCCGTGTTCGGCGTGCCCGACGAGGAATGGGGCGAAGCGGTGCGCGCGGCGGTGGTGTTGCGCCCCGGAGCGCGCGCCGACGCCGCGGAGCTCCAAGCCCACTGCCGCGAACGCCTCGCCGGCTTCAAGGTCCCTCGCGCGATCGAGTTCCTCGCCGAGTTGCCGAAGACCGGCACCGGCAAGATCACCAAGCTCGCGCTGCGCGCCGCCGCCGCGGGCGACCCCGGGTCGCCGCGCGTGTGAATCGAGCCTCGCGCCCGCGAGCCGGCGTCGGGCGGCACCGCCGTCGAGCTCTCGACGCGCGACGAGGTGCATCGAGGGGCCCCGCGGTGCCCCGAGGTGCATCAGGGCGGCCCGGGTGTGGCCCGAGAGCGCCGGAGCGGAGCCGCCGGAAACGACGGCGGCCGGCACGGCGCGAGCGCGCGTGGACCGGCCGTCGAACGAAAGCACCGCGGGTCGAAGCAGTTCGGAATCGCAATCCGCCCGTCCCCCTGACGTCGCAGGATCCGCAACCGAGGCGCTTCGACCGCGCGGCGATTGAGAGCCACTTTAGATAGCGCGCATGGCTCGCGCAGCTCGTCGAACTGCGTACGCGAACGGGGAACTAGTGCGATCGTCCGCCGTCAGAACGTGATCGCGAGCGTCAAGCCGAGCGCGTCGCCGTCCGCATACGGCCAGAGCGAGACGAACGAGCGCTCGCGCGGCCGGTAGAGCGCGTCGGTCGCCTGCGCATCGCCGTAGTGCGCGTCGAAGACCCAGTTGGTGAAGAAGATGCCGAGCGCGGCGCCCGCGACGACGTCGGACGCGTAGTGACGGTTGCCCTCCATCCGGGTCAACGCGACGTACGTCGCCGGCGCGAACGCGAGGTAGCCCCACTTCGACTCCCAGCGCTCGTCGACCCAACGCGCGAGCAGCGTCGCGCCCGACGTCGCGAGCGACGTGTGCCCGGACGGGAAGGAGTCGCTGGTCTGCGGCGCGTCCGGCCGCGAACGCTGCGTCGCGAACTTGACCGCGTGCGTCGCCGCGGTGGTCGCGAGCAGGCTCTCCGCCGCGACCTCGAAGAAGCGCCCTTGGTCGCCCTGCCACCACTCGACGCCACCGATCGCGAGCGCGAGCCCGCCGAGCGCCGGCGAGACCACGTCGCCGCCGAGCGTGATGCCGCCGGTCAAGTAGTGTTGGTCGCGCGAATCGTCCTGGAGCTCGTCGTCGAACGCGAACGCGAGCGGCAGCGCGCCCGCGAGCACCGTCGGCGGCAGCCATTCGGCGGCGTGGCGCCCCTGTTGCGCGAGCGCGCCGGACCACGTCTCGCCGCGCCAGTGCGCGCCGTCGAACGGACCGGGGCGCGAACTCGAGCACGCCGCGCCTAGCGACGCGAGCGCGAGTGCGCCGAGCGCGCGCAGCACGCCGCGCGAGCCCGTCTGGAGCGTGCGCGCGCCGCCGTGCGTCGACGGTGCGGACGCACGTTCGACGCGAGCCTCAGCGCGCCATCGGGACGTCGACTCCGCGCTGGCGCGCGCAGGCGACCGCTTCGTCGTATCCGGCATCGACGTGGCGGATCACGCCCATTCCGGGGTCGTTGGTCAAGACCCTTTCGAGCGCTTCGGCCGCCTCCGGCGTGCCGTCGGCGACGGTGACCTGGCCGGCGTGCAGGCTGTAGCCGATGCCGACGCCGCCGCCATGGTGGAAGCTGACCCACGACGCGCCGCTCGCGATGTTGACCATGCAGTTCAAGAGCGGCCAGGCGGCGACCGCGTCGGTGCCGTCCTTCATCGCCTCGGTCTCGCGGTTCGGGCTCGCGACCGCCGCGTTGAACGCGTGCCCCGCCTTCGCGCGCTCGCCGTACCCGAGCCAGCCGATGCGCGCGGGCAGGCCTTGGACCTGGATGCGCTCGCCGGCCATCCGGATCCAGCGTGCGAGCGACGCCTTCTCGGGGAAGAGCTCGAGGATGATGCGATCGGTCTCGGCAATGTCCGCGGGATCGCCGGACAGCGCGACCCAGCGGAACGGTCCGAGCCCTTCGCAGAACAGCGGCCGGATGTACTTCGGCACGAAGCCCTCGAAGTCGAACGCGTTGGAGAGCCCGGCCGCCTTCGCGTGGCCGCGCAGGTTGTTGCCGTAGTCGAACGTGTCGGCGCCGCGGCGTTGGAGCTCGATCATCAGGCCGCAATGCTCGACCATCGTCGCGAGCGAGCGCTTCTCGTACGCCTTCGGATCGGTGCGACGGAGGTCGAGCGCCTGCTCGAGCGTCATGCGCGACGGCACGTAGCCGCCGAGCGGATCGTGCGCGCTGGTCTGGTCGGTCAGGATGTCCGGCGTCACCTTGCGCGCGATCAGTCGGCCGAGCAGCTCGACCGCGTTGCACGGCACGCCGATCGACTTCGCGACGCCCTGCGCCTTCCATTCGAGCGCCTGGTCGATCGCACGGTCGACGTCGTCGATGCAGACGTCGAGGTAGCGGGTGTCGAGGCGCTTCTGGATGCGCGCGCGATCGACGTCGGCCGCCAGGAACGTCGCGTTGTTCATCGTCGCGGCGAGCGGCTGCGCGCCGCCCATGCCGCCGAGACCAGCGGTCACCACCAAGCGCCCGCGCAGGTCGCCGCCGAAGTGGCGATTGGCGCTCGCGGCGAACGTCTCGTACGTGCCCTGCAGGATCCCCTGCGTGCCGATGTAGATCCACGAGCCCGCGGTCATCTGCCCGTACATCATCAGGCCGCGCGCCTCGAGCTCGCGGAAGTGCTCCCACGTCGCCCACTTGCCGACCAGGTTCGAGTTCGCGATCAGCACCCGCGGCGAACGCGTGCTCGTCCGGAACACGCCGACCGGCTTGCCCGACTGCACGAGCAGCGTCTCGTCCGGCTCGAGTCGCCGCAGCGTCGCGACGATCGCGCGGAACGAATCCCAGTCGCGCGCGGCCTTGCCGCTGCCCCCGTAGACCACCAGGTTCGCCGCGTCCTCGGCGACGTCCGGATCGAGGTTGTTCATCAGCATCCGCATCGCGGCCTCCGCCGCCCAGCTCTTGCAGACGCGGGTCGCTCCGCGCGGTGCGCGCTGCGGGCCGATCGGGATGTCCTGGTTCGCGACGGGCGCGTTCGATACAGACGTGTGCGTGGTCATGGTGGTCGGCGTTGTAAAAACGACAAGCGCGAGCGCGCCAGTCTAAATCATCGCGCCGCCGCGAGTCTCGCTTCCAACTCGGACGAGCCCGCGTATCGTGGCGAGCCCGGACTCTCGATGCCGCAGGTCACGCCGCTTCGCCCCCGCCTCCATCTCGCCGCCTGGATCGTCGTCCCGCCGCTCGTCTTCTCGGCGGTCTTGAGGGCGACGTTGCACGCGCGCTTCACCGACGAAGCCGCGTCCGGCGCGATGCTGCGAGAGCTCGCGATCGGTGTCGGGCTCGATGCGTTGGTCGCGCTCGCGCTCTCGGCGCCGGTGCTCGCGTTGGTGTTCGGACTGCCGCTGCGTTTCCTCGCGCGCGCTTGGATCCGAGGAGCGCTGTTCGCCGCGTTCTACTCCGCGCTGGTGTTCCACGACTTCGTCGAGCTCTTCTTCTTCGAGGAGTTCAAGGCGCGCTTCAATCACATCGCGCTCGACTACGTGCTGTATCCCGGCGAGGTCGTCGGCAACGTCTGGCAGAGCTATGACGTGCCGCTGTACGTCGGTCTCTCGCTCGCGACCGGATCGCTGGTCGCGGGCGCGATGCTGTTCGCCACCCGCGGGCTCTCGCTCGACCCGGTGCCGGCGCGCCGGCGGATCACGGCGAGCTTCGGCACGCTCGCGCTCGGCGCCGGCGCGGTGCTCGTGCTCGTCCGCGCGCCGCTCTCGTTCACCGACGACCGCGTGCAGAACGAGATCACCTCCAACGGGACGCTGCAGCTCGTCCGAGCGTTCTTCACCGGCGCGTTGGAGTACGACCACTACTACCTGACGTTGCCTCGCGGCGAAGCGCGCCGCCGCGCGGCCGCGCTGCTCGGCTTCGAGCCGCCGACCGACGCCGAGCTCGCGCAGCCGAAGGGCGAGTTCTCGCCGCGCCGCACCACCAACGCGAGCGTCGGGCCGCAGCGAGACTGGGACGTGCTCGTCGTCGTCGAGGAGAGCCTCGGCTCGGACTTCGTCGGCGCGCTCGGCGCGGAGAAGTCGTGCACGCCGGAGCTCGATCGTTGGACGCAGGACGGGCTGCTGCTGACGCACCTGCTCGCCAACGGCAACCGCACGGTGCGCGGGCTCGAGGGCGTGCTCGCCGGCTTCGTGCCGCTGCCGGGCGACGCGATCGTCAAGCGCACGAAGAGCGAGGACGTCGCGACGCTCGCTCGCTTCTTCGTCGATCGCGGTTGGACGACCGAGTTCTACTACGGCGGACGCGCGCTGTTCGACGGCATGCGACCGTTCATGCTCGCCAACGGTTGGCAGCGCTTCGTCGAGCAGTCCGACTTCCCCGACGACGTCTTCACCACCGCGTGGGGCGTCGCCGACCAATACGTGTTCGACGCGCTGCTCGCGCGACAGCTCGAAGCGCAGGAGTCCGGCGAGCGCTTGTTCGCGACGCTGCTCAGCGTCTCGAACCACAAGCCCTACGACATCCCCGAGGGCAATCCGTTCTTCAAGAAGGGCAAGAAGAGCCGCGAGCGCGCGGTCAAGTACGCCGATTGGAGCCTCGGCCGCTACCTCGACGCGGCGCGCGCCGCGGGCGTGCTCGACCACACGCTCGTGCTGATCGTCGGCGACCACGGCGCGCGCGTGTACGGCGCGGCGGACATCCCCGCGGGCAGCTACCGCATCCCGGCGCTGTTCGTCACGCCCGATCCGGCGACGCGCGGCGTGCGCGTCGAGCGCCTCTGCTCGCAGATCGACCTCGCGCCGACGCTGCTCGGGCTCTGCGGCTACGCGACGCCGGCGCCGTTCCTCGGCGCGGACGTGCGCGCGCTGCCGGCCGACGGCGGCCGCGCGTTCGTCCACCACAACCGCGACATCGGCATCGTCACCGACGACGCGCTCGTCGTGCTCGGGCTGCAGAAATCGGTGCACTACTACACGCGTCCGTCGCGTGACGTGCTCGAGTTCACGCCGATCGAGTCCGCGCGCGCGCCGGAGCGCTTGCGCGAGCTCGGCAAGGACGCCGCCGCGGTCTTCCAGCTCGCCGACGAGCTCTACGAAGGCCGTCGCTACCGGCTGGAAGCTCCGCGCGCGGCGCGCCCGATCGAAGCGTCGAGCCCGCGGCCGCAGCCGCCGCGCTGACTCACGCGGAACCCGCGTCGCGCGCCCAGCGATCGTCGCGGCGACGCAGCACGAGCTCGTAGAGCACGAGGCAGATCGCCCACACGATCAACGCCGTCCACAGATGGTGCGACACGAAGTGCGCGCCCTGCACCACGCGGCTGAAGCCGAGCAGGTTGCCGTACACGAAAGCCGCGAGCCACGCCCAGCGCGCCCGTTTCGGCTGCGTGCGGAACCAGACGAAGTAGAGGCTCATCAACGCGAAGCCGCCCGACGCGTGCCCCCCGGGGAAGCAACCGCCGGGCTTCTCGCCCGGGATCGCGGGATCGAGCAGCTTGGTGTACGTCGCGTAGCC
>JADLBP010000128.1 GCA_020847695.1 Planctomycetota bacterium | reverse complement strand
GATGTGGCGCTTCGTCTTGGCGTGCGTGTGCTCGGTCCTCGCTCGGCACGAGCCCGCGCCCGGGGATCCGCCGCGCGACGCGTCGGTCGTGCACGGCGTCACCGTCTCGTGCCAGACCAACGGACGCGAGTGGGGGACGGACGCGTTCGCCGAGGAGCTCGATCGACTGCGCGCGCTCGGCGTCAACTGGGTCGCGATCCATCCCTACGCGCGGATCGAGAACGACGGCACCGTGCGTTGGCGCGGCTACCCGAGCGAGACTCCGCCGCAGCATCTGGTGCGTCCGATCCGCGAGGCGCGCGCCCGCGGGCTCTCGATCCTGATCATGCCGCACCTCGCGTACTGGGGCAGTCGCTTCCGTTCGCGCAACGAGATCGATTTCGCGACGCCCGAGGAGCGCGCACGGTTCTGGAGCACGTATCGAGCGTGGCTCGGCGCGCTCGCCGAGGTCGTGCGCGACGCCGACGCGTTCTCGATCGGCAACGAGACCGATCGCTTGCTCGGTGACGAGGCCGAATGGCGCGGCTTGATCGCCGACGTGCGGGCGCGGACGAAGGCGAAGCTCGTCTACGCCGCGAACTGGAGCGACTACGAGCGCGTGCCGTTCTGGGACGCGCTCGACGCGATCGGTGTACAGGCGTACTTTCCGCTCGCGCAATCGGCGACGCCGAGCGAGTCCGAGCTCGAGCAGGCGTGGAACGAGCTCGTACCGAAGCTGCGCGGGCTCTCGCAGCGCACCGGCAAGCCGGTGGTGTTCACCGAGCTCGGGTATCCGTGCTCGCTCGCCGCCGCGCGCGAGCCGTGGAGCTACGCGGAAGCGCGTGGCGCCGACCGTGAAGCGGCGGCTGCGCTGCAGGCGCGTTGTCTCGCCGTCGCGTTGCGCGTCCTCGACCGCGAGCGCAGTTGGCTGCGCGGCGCGTTCCTCTGGAAGTGGTTCGTCGGGCCGGCGCCGGGCGAGAACTTCCTGTTGAACCAGCCGCAGCTGCGCGCCGAGCTCGAGCGCGCGTGGCGCGCCGCGCGCTGAGCCGCGGTCACGCGCCGCCGACGCGTGCGAGCGCCGCGCGGGCTTCGCGGTGATTCGGGTCGTACGCGAGTGCTCGCTCGTACCAGCGTCGGGCGCCGTGCGCGTCGCCCTGCGCCTCGCGCATCACGCCGAGGTTGAACGCCGGGGCGCTGGTCGCGGCGGAGAGCACGCTCTCGCCGCCGGTCGCGGGCCGCCCCCCGAGCTCGAGCGCGCGCAGGAAGCCGCTCTCGGCACGCTGGAGGTCGCCGGTGTCCATCCGGAGCAACGCGAGCAGGAAACACGTGTCCGCGCGCGACGCGAACGTCGTCTCGAGCTCCGCGAGCAACGCGAGCGCGTGCGCGGAACGGCCGAGCGCGCGCAGCGAGTACGACGCGGTCTCGACCGCCTCGATCGCCCACGCATCGGCGTCATCCGCACGTGCCAGCGCTTGCTCGAACGCGCGCAGCGCCTCCGCGTGACGGCCCGCGACGTGCTCGGTCTTGCCGAGCTGGTGCCACGCGTACGCGTCGTCGGGCGCGTCGGCGAGCGTGCGCTCGAGCAGGGCGCGGTTGCGCGCGAGCTTGTCGCGCGCGACGAGCGCCGCCGACGAGTAGCCGTGATGGAGCACGCGCACGCCGAGCGGCGCGCGTGCGGGCTCGGCATCGCAGCAGACCAATTGCTCGTGCACGCGACCGACGTAGCGGTGCCGACCGTCGTTGGGGAAGAAGCGGGTCACGAGCACGCGGCTCGCTCCGTTGGCGGCGTCGACGTTCTCGATCTCGACCTGCCCGACGCGGCCGGGCCGAGCGACGAACGACTCGAGCGCGGCGCGCGCGCCGGCGACCACCAGCTCCTCGTCGGCGTCGAGCACCAGGATCCAGCGCGCGGTCGCGAGCCGCAGCGCGGCGTTCCGAGCCGCGGCGAAGTCGTCGCACCACGCGAACGTGCCGATCGTCGCTCCGAAGTCGCGCGCGATCGCGGCGCTGCGGTCGCGCGAGCCGGTGTCGAGCACGACGAGCTCGTCGACCACCTCGCGCGCGGCGCCGAGCGCCCGCGGCAACGCGGCTTCCTCGTCGCGGACGATCATGCAGACGCCGAACGACACCATGGTCTCCCTTTCGAACCGCCGTGGCCGCGACCTGCGCTCGGGACGCGTCTCCGGGCACCCGCGGCCCGACTTCGGGCCTCCCAGGGCTCGCGGGGCTCGCGGGCTCAAGCCCTGCGCCCTTCCGACCGATCGTGCGCGACATGGAAGCCCTCGGTCAGGCGCAGGAGCTGCGCGTCCGTTTCGAGACCTGCCCGCTCTGCGAGGGACGCGCGTTCGTGCCGCTCGGCGAGACCGGGTGCCGGCAACACGCGGCGTGGAGCCCGGTGCTGCCCGAGAAGCTCGCGTGGGTCGGTTGTCAGACGTGCGGTCACGTCTTCACCGACGGTTTCTGGAGCGACGCGGCGCTCGCGCGCATTTTCGCGACCGAGCACGCGCAGCAGACGCCCGGTCAGGACGTCGAGGCCGCGCGCCGGGTCTCGGCGAAGGTCGTCACACGCGTCTCGGAGCTGCGCGGGGAGTTCAGCGGACGCTGGCTCGACGTCGGCTTCGGCGACGGCTCGTTGCTGACGACCGCGGAGGAATTCGGCTACGAGGTCGTCGGGCTCGATCTACGCGAGAGCTGCGTCCGTCGCATGCGCGAGTTCGGGTACACGGTCGAGCGCCGGACGTTGGTCGAGTACCAGGACGCGCGCGGCTTCGACGTGATCTCGTTGTGCGACGTGCTCGAGCACATCGCGCTGCCGAAACAGGCGCTGGTCAAGGTCAAGAACCTGCTCGCGCCGCACGGGCTGTTGATGGTCTCCTGCCCGAACCTCGATTCGTTCGCGTGGAAGTGGCTCGACCAGCGCGGGCAGAACCCGTACTGGTCGGAGCTCGAGCACCACCACAACTTCGGACGGGCTCGCCTGTGCGCGTTGCTCGTCGAGTGCGGCCTCGAGCCGATCCACTACGCGATCAGCGAGCGCTACAAGGCCGGCATGGAAGTCGTCGCCCGCAGGCGTTGACGCCCGGTCGAGGGCGTGCAGGCGAACGTCCGCGGCTCTCGACGCGCGCCCGACGCGCAGGCTTCGCCGCGGCGTGGCTTGCGACTCACGGGACGTGCTTCGGATACACCCAGCGGCCCGCGTGCTCGCGGACCCAGTCGAAGTAGACCTGGACGCCGCGGTCTCGCTCGCCCGTGCCGCGTCCGCCCATCTCGAGGTTCGGACCGGTGCCCTGGCGTCCGCGCACGTCCTCGAGGTACGGCGAGCGGAAGAGCATCGCGACTCGCGACGAGCCCTCGTACCGCGTCCACACCGACTGCATGTGCGCGCGCTGGAACGCGTTGAACACGCCTTCTGCGCCGGTCTGGTCCTCGTCGGGAGTCTCGGTGTTCAACGCGAAGCCCTCGGCCGGGATCGGCATCTCCTCGTGGAACATCACCACGTCGCAACCGGTGTACGCCGCAGGCGAGCCCGAGAGGTGGTTGGGGCAGATGCCGACTTCGATGGCCGGCGCGAGCGTCTTGAACCACTGAGTCAACCGCGCCTTCTTCGCGTCACCGTCGGGCTCGCGGAAGATCTCGTGGTCGACGCGCGAGGGATGGTTGAACTCCTGGTAGAGGTTGACCATCACGTTGCGCAGCTTGCGCTGCTCGAGGAAGCGCGCGGTCTCCTCGATGGCGTTCTCGACCCCGGCTTCGTCTCGCACCCATTGGTCCTTGCGCGGCATCATCACGCCGACGCAGACGACCATGCCTCGGCGATCGGCTTCGCGGACGACGAGCTCGAGACGCTTCTTGAAGCCCCCGATCAGGCGACCGTCCGGCGTGAACGCGTTCGGGCCCGCGTCGACGTCGGGGAAACCGCCGTTGGTGCCCTGGAGCGCGACGCTGATCAGGTTGATGCCGTGCTCGGCGTAGTTGTCGAGGTTGTGGATCAGACGCTCGGTCACCGCGGGGCTCATCAACGCGTTGTTGACGCGCAAGCCCCAGAGCTTGACGGGCTCGCCGCCGAGGTACGGCTCGTCGCCGCGCAGTTCGAACTCGCGCGTCGGCTTCGGTTCCTCGGCCACCGCGTCTCCGCCTGCCGCCGAGGCCAGCGGAACGTGCCGCGGATACTCCCAGCGACCGACGTGGTCGCGTACCCAGTCGAAGTAGAAGCGCACGCCACGGTCGCCGGTGGTGGTGCCGTAGCCGCCGAGCTCGGCGTGCGGCGCGGTGCCGCTGAAGTTGCCGATGCCCTGCAAGTACGCGGCGTGGAAGAGCATCACGGCGTTCGGGCTCGCGAGGTAGCGCTCGCAGTCGGCGAAGATCGCGTCGAACTGGCCCTGGCCGAACACGCCGTCGTTCTCGTACGCGTCCTGCTTCTGCGTCTCGACGTTGACCACGAAGCCGGAGCTCGGGATCGCCATCGACTTCTGCACGATGCGCACGTCCATGCCCGGGTACGTGTCGGTCGTCGGCGACTTCTCGTACGGGCACACGCCGACCTCGATCGTCGGCGCGATCGCCTTGAACCAGCGCGTCAGCTTCGCCTTCTTCGCCGCGCCGTCGGGCTCGCGCAGGAGCTCTTGGTCCGCGCGCTCGGTGTGGTCGAACTCGTGCATCACGTCGACGAGCACGTTCCGGAGGTTGCGCTCGACCAAGAAGCGCGCGGTCTCTTCGATCGCGCGTCGCACCGCGGCGTCGCCGCGCAGCTCTTGGTCCTTGCGAGGCGAGAAGAGCCCGACCAGCACGACCATGCCGCGCCGGTCCGCTTCCCGCACGAGCCACTCCAAGCGCGCCGCGACGTCGGGCGCGAGGCTGCCGTCGGGTCGGAACCCGTTCAGCCCGGCGTCGGCGTCCGGCCAGCCGCCGTTGCTGCCCTGCACGTAGACGCCGAGGAAGTTGACGCCGTGCGCCACGTAGTCGTCGAGCGCCCTCACGTGGCGTTCGGTGACCGCCCAACTGTGCAGCGCGTTGCCGCAGCGCACGCCCCACAGATCGATCTCGTGGCCGCCGAGCCACGCGCGCTCGCCGCGGATCTCGAACTCGCGCGTCGGCGGCGCAGAGGCGGCCGTCGCCCTGGCCGACTCGGCGGACGCGGACGCGCGCGGCGCCGGCGTGCTGCACGCGGCGAGCGCGAGGAGCGCCGCCAGGCGCGCGAAGGTCGGAGCGAAGGGCACGGAGGACGAATGGGGTCCGGACATCGTCAGAACTCGAAGGTCAGGCCGATTTCGGCGCCATAGCTGAACGGAGCACCGAGGAAGATGCCGCGCGCGACGCGCACGTCGAAGAACTCCTCGTCGAAGACGTTGCGAGCGTTGACCTGCAGACGCAGGCGGCAGCCGTCGGAGAGCCTGCGGCCCCAACCGACGTGCGCGTTCCAGAGCGTGTACTGCGGCTTGACGCCGACCTGGCCGTTGGCGGCGAGGTCCTCGGTGTTCAAGCGGTCGGAGTACGACTTGCCGACGTAGACACCGTCGACGCCGACCGTGATGCCGCTCCTCTCGTGCTCGTAGCGCGCGCCCCACGAAGCGATCCAATGCGGCGCGGACGGCAGCTGGTTGCCGTCGTAGAGGTCGTTGGTGTACTCGGAGTCGTTGTAGGCGAGCGCGGACCACACACCGAGGCCTTCGACGACCGCGTCCGACAAGTCCTTGTCGAGCGTCAGCTCGACGCCCTGGTGGCGCGAGCTGCCGACGTTCTCGAGCACGTTGAAGTTGTTCGGATCGGGCTCGAGGCGATCGGTGTAGTCGATCTGGTAGACGGTCAGGTCGGCGGCGAGCGAGCCGTCCTCGGACTGCACGCGGGTGCCGACCTCGTATTCGCGCGCGAACTGCGCGCTCGGATCCTGCGAGTGGCCGGCGAGGTTCAGCGCGGTCACCGCCGGCGGTTGGAGGCACGTCGCCGCGCTCGCGTACACCGACCAGTCGTCGCTGAGCAGGTACGAGGCGCTGAGCGCGGGCAGGAGCTCGGTGAAGTACGTGTCGTTCTTCGCGCCCGCGGTCGCGCCGATGGTGCTCTCGACGTTCAGGTCCATCGCCTCGTAGCGCAGACCCGGCGTCACCTTCCAACGCCCGAAGGTGAACGTGTTCTCGAGGAACGCGGACCCCGTCTCGTAGACCGACTCGTCGCCGTTGACGTCGACTTGCGTGCCGTTCGGGAAGTTGCGCTCCGTGCGCCGCTCGATGTCTTCGCGCAAGTAGCGCACGCCGGCGATCAGGTTCGAGCGCACGTCACCCCACAGCCACTCGTGCGTCACCTGGGGCTGGACCGCCCAGACGCTCATCGGCCGCGGTGTCGCCTGGATGTAGGTCGGGTTGTCGCCGTAGAAGAGCGGGCTGCCGAGCTCGAAGGAGCGATTGGTGTCGTAGTAGTACGTGATCAGGTCGGCGCGCGTCTTCGATCCGAGGTCCCACTCGAGCTTGACGTTGGCGCGATCCTGGTCGAACTGGAAGCGGTTCTCTAGCGAGAGCGACTGCAGCGGGTCCGCCTCGAAGCTCGCGAGATCGAGCCCGTCGGGTTGATCGGAGTCGTCGTCGAACTTCTCGAGCTGCACCAGCGCGCGGAAGTCCTCGGTGAACGCGTAGCTGGTCTTCAGCGAGTAGTTCTGGAGCAGGTAGTCGCCGTGCTCTCGATAACCGTTGCCGTCCTTGTACACCGCCTCGAACAGGTAACCGAACTTGCCGAGCGTGTCGCCCCACGCCTCGTACAGCGTCACGTTGTCGAAGCTGTCGTACTTCGCGCGGGTCTCGAGCGTCGGGCGGAACGGGATCGGACGCGTCAGGAAGTTGACGACGCCGGAGACGTTGTTCGGTCCGTAGCGCACGCTCGCGCCGCCGCGCTGCACGTCGACCGCCCAGACGCGCTCGAGCGACAGCGGGAAGCCCGACGCGCCGGCTTGTCCGTACGGCGCAGACGCGAGCGGGATGCCGTCGACGTACATCGACACGTTGGTGCTGCGGAACACGCCGTCGTTGCCGGTGACGCCGCGCAACGCGAGGTTCGGGAGCGAGTCCGAGCCCGATTCCTCGCTGATCATCACGCTCGGCGTCCGGCGCAAGAGCTCTTGGACGTTCATCGTCCCGGCTCGAGCGACCTCCTCGGGAGAGAGCACGTCTCGGCCCGCGGTGTTGTCGAGCGGCGTGCGCTGGATCGCGTCCGCGGCGGGCACCGCGGTCTCGGTGACGACCACTTCGGGGATGTCCGAGGCCCGTGCGGTTTCCTGGGTCGGAGTCGTCTGCGTTCGCGGTTCTTGCGCGAAGGCGAACGCGGGCAGCGCGAGCGTGAGCGCGGCGCGGGTCGCGAGAGCGACGTGAGCCTGCGGGAGCGGGGAGTGCATGCGTGTGGGAGCGGAGGAGCTCGGACGATCGCCTTCGGCGCGTGGGGGATCCGCTCGGGCCGCGGCGATCGAATGCGGCGCGCGAGGAGCGCGTGTAGACCTCGGCGCTCGTTCGGTCACCGCGCGACGGATGTTGGCGCGCGAGTTCTCGCGTGTCGATGCGCGTCGCTACGCAGTTCGACGAACGACGGCGCAGCGCGCGTCGCTCGTGCGAGTGCGTCGCGAGCTCGGTCGTCGCGCGCGCGGTCGGGCGAGTGCGGCGCACTTGTAGTTTCGACAACGCGGAGCGCACAACGCGGTCGAGTCCGTGGGGCACCGCACGCCGGCGAAGCGAGCGCGACTCGCTCCGCGTGCGGTTGACGCCTCGCGTCCGCGCGCGAGACTTGGGTCATGGCCGATCCCGCAGCCTTCGCCCTCGCGCTCGCGTTCATCGCGATCGGCGTCGCCACGGTCGTGGCGTGGATCGATCG